>JANWJD010000021.1 GCA_025449555.1 Chloroflexota bacterium
CGGCTAGCTCGATGATTTCCATGCGATCACGCAACGCCGCCGGAATCGTGTAGAGCACGTTCGCGGTCGTCACGAACAGAACCTTGGAGAGGTCGAACGGCACCTCGAGGTAATGATCGGAGAACTCGGTGTTCTGTTCCGGATCGAGCACTTCCAGCAGAGCCGACGACGGATCACCCCGGAAATCGGCCCCCACCTTGTCGATCTCGTCCAGCATGATGACCGGATTGTTGGAGCCCGCCGTCCGAATCGACTGCACGATCCGCCCCGGAAGCGACCCGATGTAGGTGCGGCGGTGCCCGCGAATCTCCGCCTCATCGTGTACGCCGCCCAGCGACATGCGCGCGAACTTGCGGCCCAGGGCGGCGGCAACGGATTTACCGAGGCTAGTTTTGCCCACACCGGGTGGTCCCACCAGACAGATGATCGGACTGCGCAACTCGGTTGCCAGCTTGCGCACGGCGAGATGCTCGAGAATGCGCTCCTTCACCACTTCGAGTCCGAAGTGATCGAGATCGAGCTGCCTTGCGGCCGCCGGCAGATCGAGTTGGTCCTCCGTGCTCGCCGACCACGGCATCCCGACCAACCAGTCCAGATAAGTGCGAATCATGCCGACTTCGGGCGAGGCGGCAGGCATTCGTTCCAACCGGTCTACCTCTTTCTCAGCCTTCTCGCGGGCCTTGTCCGGCATGCCGGCGGCCTCGATCTTATCGCGCCACTCCTGGGCCTCGGCCTGCTCGGGATCGAGTTCGCCCAGTTCCCGCTGAATTTCTTTCATCTGCTCGCGCAGCAGGTACTCGCGCTGCGTCTTGTCGATGTTCTTCTGCACTTCGTTGCTGATTCGACTCTTCATCTCGAGCACTTCGACCTGCTGTGAGAGCAGTTGATTGGCTCGCTTCAGGCGCTCCGCAATATCGAGCAAGGTCAGAAGTTCCTTTCGCTCCTGCGACTCCATCTCGGGCATGTAGCCAACGAGATCCGCCAGCCAAGCCGGATCCTGTACGTCCTGCACCTTGGCCAGCGCTTCCGCCGGCAAATTACCACGCAAGTTGATGTAAGCGGCGATCTTTTCCTTGACGGTCTCCATCAACGCGGTGATCTCAGCAGAAGGTTCGACTTCCTGGGGAATGACCTCAACCTCGACCTCGAGGAACGGCTCGGTCTGGGTAAATTTCAGTACCCGGACGCGAGCTTCACCCTGCGCCAGCAATTGAACGCTGCCGTCGGGGAGCCGGAACATGGGCCCCAGCGTGGCGAGCACGCCAACGTCCATCAGGTCTTCGGGGGAAACATCCTGCGTCCCTGCATCGTTTTGCGTCAGCAACACGATGCGGTGCGGCCGTTGCTTTACGGCTTCGTCCACGGCGCGCAGCGATGGCTCTCGGCCGACCTGAATCGGATTCATCATATGTGGGAAAACCACTGTTTCAAACAGCGGCAGTACCGGTAATCGTAGGATGCGGGCTGTTTCGATGCTCTCGTCTTCTTCGTTGTCAGTCATCTTCTTTCCTTCGGGCTAGAGCGCCGGCAGGCGTGAGGTTCCCGTCGGGACACTGGAATGTGTCATCCGTCTTTCCAGATGCCGCTGCTCACTCGTGGTCGTCACCGTCTCCGCATAACCAAAGGCGGTATTACGTCCTTGATTATATCACCTACATGAGAGTTTAGTGGTTTCTTATCAAGGATATTCCGACGTGTCAGGGCCGACCAGCTCAGTTTCGTACCTGTACTCCTCGATCGGTACGCGGAACGATCTGGCCCACCTGCACGGCCAGGAGGTCCACTCCTGCATGCCGGGCAAATGCCTCCGCACCGTGAGGATCCAGCGCGATTCGGAGTCCCCCGGAGGTCTGTGCATCCGACAGGAGCGCTAGGACGAGGTCGGAGACACCGGGCGTCACGGAGATGCGATCCCGCACGAAATCCAGGTTGGTGCGAGTTCCGCTCGGGATGTGGCCCATCCGGGCGTACTCGAGCGCCCCCGGCAGGAAAGGCACGGCTTCACTGTCGAGTACGGCACTCACCTCGGAAGCAGCGCACAGGTCGGTGAGGTGTCCCAGTAAACCAAATCCCGTGATGTCAGTCGCCGCGTGCGCGGCGGCTGACAGCATCGCTTCCGAACCAGCTCGATTCAAGGTGGTCATCCAGCGTACCGCTTCCGCCACATGTGCTTCGTGTGACTGGCCTGCCTTCAGCGCCGTGGTCACGATGCCCGTCCCTATGGGTTTGGTCAGCAGCAGGACGTCGCCCGGCTGGGCGCCGCGAGCAGAAATATATTTGTCCGGGTGAACTGTGCCGGTAACCGCCAACCCATACTTTGGCTCATCGTCCTCGACCGTGTGCCCTCCGACGATCGTTACTCCGGCCGACGTGGCCATCTCGGAGCCGCCGCGCAAAAGGTCGACCAGCACCTGGGCGGCCAGCTTCTTGACCGGGAAAGCCACGATATTTAAAGCGGTCAAGGGACGACCCCCCATGGCGTAGACATCGCTCAGCGCATTGGCAGCCGCGATCCGACCAAAGGTGTATGCATCGTCGACCACCGGAGTGAAGAAGTCGACAGTCTGCACGAGCGCCAGGTCGTCGCTCAGTCGATACACTGCTGCATCGTCGGCCGGATTGTCGCCGACCAGGAGATTCGCGTCGTGCGGGCGAGGGAGTTGACGTAACACGTACGCCAGGTCAGACATGCTGACTTTACTCGCTCAACCGGCGCAGCGGACCAGGGACGTGAGACGGACGATCTCTGCCATGATGACCTCCTTTCTCGGCGGCGAGAATCAGGTCAGTGCTTCGGCCACCTGCGGATCGCTCATTATGGCCCCGTTCGCCTCGACGACTGAACGATGGCGGACACGAGCTCATCCGCTCCGGACTTCACCGGGTCGGCTACCGGCAGACCGGTGGCTGAGTGCGCCTCGGCAATTGCCCTCCGCGTCTCCTCGGCATCAAGTCCCCGGGTGTTGAGAGCGATCGCAACCACCGGTGCGGGTTTGATCCATCCGGCGGCGTCCTCATAGATTCGAACCAGTCGATCCAGCGGCGGTATGACAACCGGATATTCGTCGATCTGCCGGAGTCCCGCCTGATGAACCAACACCATGGCATCGGGGGACGAACCGTGGAGCAGCGCGAGTGTCACCCCCGAGTACGCCGGATGCAGGAGTGAGCCCTGTCCCTCGACGAACACCCAGTCGGCCCGAGAGGCAGCCTCGTTCACCAGCCCTTCCACGGCTCCCGACATGAAATCACCGATCACTCGGTCCACGGTGATGCCGCTTCCTTCGAGCATGATCCCGGTCTGTCCGGTCGCTACAAACTCGGACGATAGGCCGCGCCGTCGGGCGGCGGCGTTGATCTCGAGTGCCGCGGTCATCTTGCCCACGGCGCAGTCGCTACCCACGAAGGTCACCACCGTCGCTCCCGAGCGGTGAGGAGCGAGCTCCGCGACCTCGATGTCGGCGGGCGGTTGTCGCACGTCGACCAGGCGGGCGTTGGTGCCCCGCGCCGCGGCGACGAGTTCGGCATCGTCGTTCAGCATGTAATGTAGGCCGCTGATGACATCGAGTCCGTGCTCGAGCGCCTGCAAAAGTTGTGGTCGCCATTCCTCAGGCAATCCTCCACCGCGCGGAGCGATCCCGATCAAGACCGCCGAGGGAGACCACTGGAATGTGTCTTCCACCGACGCCACGATCGGCACGTCGACGTCGATTCCCAGCACATCCCGCACGCTCGCGCCGGCATGAGCACGATCGATCACGGCGACTACCTCGTCGGGCTTGTATCGAAGTATGCTGACGGCTGTCTTCCCGTGGTGAAAGTCGAGGTACCCCTCGGCCAGGATGGCCAGCCTTCGACCCTGCTCGGGAGCCGCGTCCGCCCGCGAATTCATCGCTCTCCGGCCGGGATGCGTGCTGGGAGTTCGTGGCGCAAGGTCAAGGGTTCGCCTGGCGCTCGTGCGCTTCCGGCGCTTTGATGCGGGTCTGGCGTTCACTCCGCTCGGTGCTCTTGGTGCGCGTTTGCCGCCACACATGCAGGAGACGCTGCAAGGCGGTTATGTGTGTCAGGAAAGCAAGGAGCACGAGCGCAATGGCGGTCGTATCTCCGTTGATCAAGAGCCCGGCTCCGAGTATCAACACACGCTCCGGACGCGGTGCGATCCCGACTTTCGCTTCCAGCCCAAGGCTCTCCGCTCGAGCGCGGGCGTAACTGATCAAAATCGATCCCATCGCGACCAGGTACACGAGCAGCACATCCGAGGTATGGTGTCGAATCGTGAAGACATAGATTAGCGCCAGCAGGATCGTGGCTTCCGAGTAGCGGTCGAGCAGAGAATCCAGAAACGCGCCGAAATCGCTTTGATTGTTCTCCACGCGCGCTAGTGCTCCGTCGAGCAGATCGAACAGCCCCGAAAGCAGCAGAAGAGCGCCACCCGTACTGAGATGCCCGGTCGCCAGCACCGCCGCCGTCAGGATATTCAGCAGGAATCCGACGATCGTCACCACGTTCGGATCGACCCCCCACCGGGCGAGGGGAGACACCATGCCCTCGGCGACGCGCCTGGCCCAGGCCTGCATCTCTGGCGGGAACATCGCTACATCACCGCGCTGGCAGCCGGCATTTCCAGGGGCGAGTAGGACGGGAAGGAGCGGTTCGCCGTGCGCACGTAGAAGTCGAGTACCTGTTCGGCTACCCGTTGCCACGAGTATTCGGCAGCCGTTTGCAGACCCCGCTCGGCCATACGCCTCCGCAAGGCGGGGTCTTGCAGCACCCGGCACAGCGCGTCGGCGAGCTCACGCTCATTACGCGGCGGCACCAGCAACGCTTCCTGACCGTCGGTCACCACCTGCCGATATCCTTCGATGTCGGACGCCACAATTGGGACCCCGGCTGCCATTCCCTCCAGCAGCACGATGCCAAAGCTTTCTCCTTGCGTCGCCGGGCTACAGAGCACGTCGGCGCTCCGGTAGTAGCGCGGCAGATCGGCTTCTGACACGCGGCCCACTACCAGGATGTCTCTCAGATTGTGTCGCTCGATATAGGCGCGGTACGGCGAGTCTTGCCAATCGCCGGCTCCTACCACGATGAAGCGAGCATCCGGGAATTGAGATTTCACCAGTGGATATGCCCTGAGCAGAAATCCGACTCCCTTCCGCTTCTCGGGTCGGCCGACAAACAATATATTGGGGCGTCCGTCCTGAAACTGTGGCAGCGGCGCTACTCGGGTGGGATCGAACATGCCGGTATCAACCCCATTGGGGATGATTCTGTACGGAGCCATGAAGTACTGCCGCACGAAGCGCTTGGCTGCTCGCGAAACGGCGATGCGACCGTCAAGGTTTCTGAACGCATGTCTCAGGACGGGTCGTCCATAGAAGTACCCGTAATATGAGCCCCGATAGGCATGAAAGGTACCGATATTGACCGCGTCGGAGTACTTGAGAACCGTGGGCGGAAGCGACGGCATGAGCGGTTCATGCGCGTGGACGACGTCGAACTGTTCCGATGCCAACACTTCCCGCACCCGCCGAGCCAGTCGGAATGAGAGCGTTATGCGTGCGATCGATCCGTTCGCGGGTATGCGACGCACGCTCCCGATGCGATAGACATCGTCCTGTTCACGCTCCAGATTGCGATTTGACGAGGGAGCCATGATTCGTACGTAGTGGCCGAGCTGGGTGAACTCGCGATGGAGGTGTCGCACATGGTTGGTGACACCACCGGGATAGGGGTAGTCATATGGAGACACGAGGGCAATCTTCACGCTCCTGGCCCACTTTCCCGCCCGATACTGGCGGGCGCGGAATCATTGCACAGGAGCCTTCCCGCCTCGGCAGCAGCTACCACCAGCGCCTCTCCAGACACCCTCATATGGCCGCCCTTTTTTGATGCCCCATGGTAGCAGCAGTTTTCTCGCTCGTGTCGTCCTTCCAGAACGGTCGAAACGCGAGCCACTGGCCGGGATATTGGCGTATGGTCTCTTCCATCAGCGTGACGAAACTCTCGAGATTGTGACGGTCGTCGAGTGTGGCGTCGCCGGAATCGACCATCGGCACGGAGCGAACGAGACCTCGAAATCGGCCTGGGGACTCGCGTATCCCGACGGCGAACAGCAAGGGGCAGCCGGCACGCCTCGCCAGCGAGACTGCACCGGTCGGCAGGTCCGCCGGCCTGCCAAACACTGGCAAGCTCAGGGTTTTGCCCGCGAATGCCCGGTCTCCAGCCACCCCGATCATCTCACCCGCACGCAAGGCCCTCACCAACTCGCGCGATGCATGCTCGACCGGGACAATGTGTATCCCGTTCCTCGCGCGCTGTTTCACCAGGAAATCGAAAAGGCGATGCGGCTGCATATGTTCCACCGGCACGGTGAGTCGGTACCCGTGGGCTGACAGTACCTGACCCACCAGATCGAAGTTACCGAGGTGAAGGGTGACGAGTATCACACCGTGTCCGTCTCCTGCCGCATGTTCCAGCAACGCCCAATCGTCGACCACCACCATTTGACGGATCTCATCAAGAGACAGTCGTCCGATGCGAAGGGTGTCGATCCAATTCATCGCATCATTCTGAAATGCGCTTTCAGCGGCAGAACGCACTTCTTTCGAACGAGCACTCTTATCCAGGGCGATGGCGAGGTTGCCGGTCACACCTTCACGCGCGCCGCGCACCGCGAAGAACGCGAGCAGCCCCGCGACTCGTGCCAGGCGGTACATCAGCGCGGGGGGGATCACCTGGAGCAGCCTGCTCGCGAGCCGGAGCCCCGTATACAGGACGATATTCAGCACGACTACTGACTGGATTCGCCGGGCACGACTTCCCGTGCTCCGGCCTCTTCACGAGCATGCCACTCAGGCCACATCGGCCTGAACATATACCACTGGTCGGGCCGCTCGCGAACCACTGTCTGCAAGTTGTCCATCAGCTTTTGCATGATGCCCCGCACGTCCGAATCGCGATCGCCTGTTTCCACCCACGTCACCGCAGGAAAGAGGCGACACTCAAAAGACTTGTCCGGTTGACGGTACATGAATACGGGAAGCAAGGCGGCTCCGGTCTTCATGGCAAGGACCGCGGGGCCCCCTGGTACGGCAGTCTCTCGACCAAAGTAACGAACGGTCACACCTTTCGCTTTCTCGAGTGGTCGATCGAACAGCAAGGTCAGAGCGTCGCCGCCTCGCAGCGCCCGCATCATCCCACGCACGTCGTTCACACCGATCAAGTGAATCCCTTTTTCGAGACGCTTCTTCTGGATCAATCGGTCCAGATACTCGGGCCTGAAGGTGTCGTATACGGCGTGTACGTCGACGAAATCTTGCAATCGAAGGCCGCCGACCTCGATGGTGCCGAAGTGGGCACTGGCGATAATCACGCCTTTGCCGCGTTCAACTGCTGCCTGTAAATGTTCCAATCCATGGATCTTCATCGACGCCACCACCTCGTCGGAAGACGACATGTTGGGGAGGTCCAGGAACTCGATTAGATACTTGCAGTAGTTCCGCATGGATTTCTTGGCGATAGTGCGAACCTGCGGATCGCGCACATCCGACCCCAGCACGGCGACTGTGTTGTCCATCAGGATGCGTCGCTTTGCCGGCCAGGCCAGGAATACCAGGTCGCCCACGGCGGTACCTATGAGGTACCGCCATGAGCGCGGTATGTATCTCGACAGAAAAGCGCCGATCTGAATCGTCAGGTAGAGCGCGATGGTTCGATCCTTACGGGGCCACCGGAAGCGGTGAGTGTTGCTCGACCAACGCTGTCGCGCGAATGAATGCCTCGGTCATCTCGTGCGCCACCTCGTCGGTGTGCTGCACCGGTGGTGACTTCATAAAGTAACCGGACGGTCCTTCGAGCGCCCCGGCGATATTGTGATCGAGCGCCAGCTTGTTGCATCGAATGGCATCGATTACGACTCCGGCCGAATTTGGCGAGTCCCACACTTCCAGCTTCAATTCCACGTTGAGCGGAGCATCGCCGAATGAGCGACCTTCCATGCGAATGTGCGCCCACTTGCGGTCAGTGAGCCACTCGACGTAGTCGCTGGGACCGATGTGCACGTTGCCCTTCCCCATGTCGTAATCGAGCTGCGACGTTACCGCGTTGGTCTTCGAAATCTTCTTCGATTCCAGGCGTTCTCGCTCCAGCATGTTCAAGAAGTCTGTATTGCCACCCACGTTGAGCTGGCTGGTCCGCTCCACGCGCACACCACGGTCTTTGAACAGGTTTGTCATCATCCGATGGACAATCGTTGCGCCCACCTGCGATTTGATGTCGTCACCCACGATCGGGAGACCGGCCTGCTCGAACCGGCCGCGCCAGTACGCTTCGCGTGCGATGAAGACGGGAATGCAATTCACGAATCCACATCCCGCCCGTAGAATCTGCTCCACATACCACTTGGTCGCTTCTTCGCTGCCCACCGGGAGGTAGCTCACCACCACGTCGGTTCCGGTCTCCTTGAGAATCTTCACCACATCGGCGGTCGGACCGGGCGCCTTCGTTATGACTTGCGAAAGGTATTTGCCCAGTCCATCGTGGGTCATGCCTCGTTCGACCGTGACCCCGGCGTGCGGCACGTCGGAGAACTTCAACGTGTTGTTCTGTCCAGAGAAGATCGCCTCTGAAAGGTCCTTGCCGACTTTCTCGACATCGACGTCGAAAGCGCAACTGAATTCGATATCCCGAATGTGATATCCACCCAGATTGACGTGCATCAGGCCCGGCACGAAATCGTCGTCATTCGCGTCCTTGTAGTACTGGACCCCCTGCACGAGCGACGACGCGCAGTTGCCTACACCAATGATTCCTACCCGAACTTTGGCCACTGAACTCTCTCCTCTTTATAGTCTCTGGGATACCGGCTCGAGATTGGGTTCGTGTTTCTCACCGGTCGATTCAACGTCCTGGTCTTCGAGACCAAATAGTTCCTCAATTCGTTGCTGATACCGCGCCAGAGCGGGGCGATTGAGCGAGCACAATACCTGGCGCCCCGTACGATCCGTCTTGACCACTCCCGCTCGCCTCAGCACCCGCAGGTGCCACGAGATGAGCGGTTGGCTCAAACGCAGGGTCTCTCCAAGTTCTGTGACCGGCACGCGCTCGTGCAGAGCGAGGTACTGCAGGATCGACAGTCGCTTGCGATCGCTCATGGCGCGGAAGTAGACGGAGATGTCTTGCACGGTACCAGCTTACACATAAATCAAAATTCAATAAACTTGCGCTTGTGTGTAAGCGGCAAATTGTAGCCGAGCCCAAGCCAGGCGAGAGCTTGTTAGCAGGCAGCTACCGCACGTTCGCGGGTGGTTGGGTCAGTCCCCGCCCGCCCGTCGCCGGCATCTCCGTTTGCCTTGCTCGCCAGCTGATAGCGCCGAGAGAAGAACGGGTGAAGGTCGGTCGCGTCGGTCATACGCTCGAAGCTTACCTCGACTCCCGATGGCGCGATCATGAAGGGAAACATCTGCACACCGCCGAGTCCACCGTGCGCGCCACCATGGTCCTCGAAGTTCACCACCCGGGTGCCGTCGAATGCGCCAAACACCATGAGGTCTCCCGCGCACGGCATGGACGCCAGATGGATCAAGTGCTGTTGCACAATTTCCGGCCGGTCGTACTTCGCCAGAAACGCCAATTGCTCGCACGTCGCATCTTCGAGCACGACCGTCTCACTTTCGTGCAGGACGGCGGTCTTGGTGCCGCACTTCACCAAAATGATTCCGATTCCGGGATGATTTACCAGGGCCCGCAGCAAACCAGGTGCCAGAGCCTCCACTCCATCCAGATCGGGGCGGACTTTCGACTGCGTGAAGTTCACATTGGCCAGTGCGCTGGAGTAAATTGCCAGCACGGGACTGCGACTGTCCTCCGCCAGGCCCGCCTGCAAGGGTCCGGTGCCGATTCGCATCGCCAGCCGCATCATGCGGTCCACGAAAAAGCCGGTGGCCGAGCTCGTTTTCGGGCCGATTTCGGCGGACAGCTCCTCGAGCTGATGGAGGGTCGCCATGTCCTTGTATCCGCGTGAGTCCAACTCGTTTGCAGTAGGGGGACTGACTCCGTGCGAGGCGATGAATTGGCCGAGCGTCTGCCCATAGAGGTGGTGAAAAGGCAGAGACTCCGTCATCCCGTGATCGCTCATCACGTACACGTCATACGGCCGCAAACCGATGGAGGCTACCGCCTTATACACATCCCGAACCTGACGATCCAGGGCACGAAGCGAGCGGTAGGCAGCGGTGCTGCGCGGTCCCAGATGGTGGGCGACCTCGTCATACCCGATGTAATTCGCATAGATGGCCGGCACGCCCCGGAAAATGTCGAGCCGGATCCCGAGGGTTGTCAGCTCCCGAAAGAGCACGTGCGTGAAGGCTCGCGTCAGAGGGAAGATTCCTTCGGGCGCGACATACCGCCCCCGCAGGCGCGCGATTGCCTGCTCGTATACCTCGATGAAGATTTCGGCCACTGTCAGGAAGGCGGCCCTGAACAATCGCCATGGATTGAGCACCAGCAAGAGAAAGACATCGATCCCCGTGAGTTTCGGCGGAAAGCTGGTCCTCCCCAGGGCACTGGTGGTAAATACCGCCCGTTGCGCCCCACCGGCTGCCATGCCCATGTACACACTTCCATGACGAAAGAGTCCGGCACTCCCATCGGCGTTTTCCGTTTCTACCGCAGCCATATCGAGTGGCCAGCTACAGATCACGGGGCGCTGTTTCCGCCGGTCGTACCAGTAGAAACCCGGCACATTGCTCTTCTTGCCGTACATCAACGAACACTGGATCGCAGCTGTGTCCGAAGGCGCACCGCTCCGCCACTGCGACACAGTGTGGCTCGACGCCAGCAGTCGATGTAGAAACGGGAGGTGGCCGTCGCTCATCGCCCGGTGCAAATCTTCGTGCGAGAGCGCATCGATCTGCAGGATGATAAAACCCCGCCGGCGGCCCTCAATTTTGCTGTAAGGAAGCTGAAGCCGCCGCAGGGTCGCGGCGGCCTTGATGGCGGAAAGCGTTCCCCGGAGCGACAGGCGCAAGTATATACTCCTGGATGGTGGCGGTTGGCGAAAAGTCGCCAAATTCTATCGAGTTGCGCGGTATCCGACCAAGGGTACGGTTTTCCGGGCAAAGGGTGCACTGGTGGACGAAAAAACGGCGGACTATCGACTCTCTCATACGGACGAGGAAGGCACGGCCCACATGGTGGACGTGACGGCCAAGCCGATAACGGCCCGAGTAGCCGAAGCGGAAGGTACGGTCTCGATGTCGCCTGCCACCCTCGAGTTGGTTCGTTCCAATGCCGCCGCCAAGGGCGACGTACTGGGTGTGGCCCGCGTTGCGGGCATCATGGCTGCCAAGAAGACGTCGGAACTGATCCCGCTGTGTCACGGCCTTCCCCTCGACCACCTGGACCTTACGTTCGAACTCGACGACCGGGAGTCGGCCGTCACGATCCGCTCCGTGGCCCGAACTCAAGCCCGCACGGGAGTAGAGATGGAGGCCATGACGGCCGTCGCCATAGCTGGTCTGACCATCTACGACATGTTGAAGGCCGTGGACCGAGCCATGGTGATCGGCGATATCCGGGTCACTTTGAAGTCCGGCGGCCGTTCCGGCGTGTATCGCGCTACGCCAGCTCATACTCCTTGATCTTGGCGTACAACAGGCGTCGATAGATCCCGAGTTGCTTCGCGGCCTGACTGCGATTTCCGTCGGCCTGTTCCAGCGCTGCCTCGATCGCTTGCCGCTCCACCTTCGCCACAATGTCCTTGAGCTTGACGCCGGCCGCGACCTGATCCTGGATGTCCTCATCCACAGAGCTCTCGTGCTTTCCGGGTGCACCGGTAAAGACGATGTGCTGCGGGGTGATGACCGACGAGCGGGCGAGAATAATCGAGCGATGGACCGTGTTCTCCAGTTCGCGTACGTTTCCCGGCCAGGCATAGGACATCAAAGCATCCAACGCTTCCTCGGAGATACGAGGACTGTTATTAGGCGCATCGTTTCGATACTTCTGCAGGAAATGTTCGACCAGCAGCGGCACGTCGTCCATGCGTTCGCGCAACGGTGGGAGTTCCAGGGCGATCACGTTGAGTCGGTAGTACAGGTCTTCCCGGAATCTCCCCTCGGCGACCTCTTTCGCCAGGCCCCGATTGGTCGCAGCGATGACCCGCGTGTTCACTTTGATCGGCGTGTTACTTCCTACCCGCTCGAATTCGCGCTCCTGCAGTACCCGCAACAGCTTCTTCTGGGTATTCAGCGACATTTCGCCGATTTCGTCCAGGAAGATGGTCCCTCCATCCGCCATCTCGAACCGACCCTTGCGAGTCTTCACCGCGCTGGTAAAGCTCCCCGCCTCATGACCGAAGAGCTCACTTTCCAGCAGCGTTTCGGTCAGCGAGGCGCATGGCACTTTGACATATGGGCCATTGCGACGGTTCGAGTTGAAGTGCAGCGCGCCTGCCACCAATTCTTTGCCCGTCCCACTTTCACCCGTCACGAGTATGGTCGCCTCCGTTCTGGCTACCCGTCCGATCGCCTTGTACACCTGTTGCATCGGCGGCGTGTTCCCGATGATGTTATCCAGGGGATCGCGAATCGTCTCGTCCACGGCTCGTACGCGCCGCGCCAGGTTCCGGTGGTCGAGCGTGCGCTTGACGGTAATAAGCAGGTCGTCCAGCTCGAAAGGTTTCGTAACGTAGTCGTAGGCTCCTCGTTGGATAGCCTCGATCGCGATGCTCGAGGTGCCGTAGGCGGTCATGGTCAACACCGGCACATCGTCGATGTGCATCTTTTTCATCTGGTCCAGCACATCAAGGCCACTCATGCCCGGCATGCGAACGTCCATGATCAGCACATCAGGTCGGTGCTTGGTAATCGCCGGAATAACGTCTCGACCGGACTTCGCCTCGACGGTGTTAAACCCCTCGCTCTCGAGAAAACTCTGCAGCAAGCTGCGAATCGACGGATCGTCGTCGGCCACCAGTATCATTGCCTTATCGTCCATGTTTCCCTAATTCCCCTAGTCTTCCGTGTGCTCGACAGGCATCCGATCGTCGCCGCGGGCCGATTCCAGATTGTACATTTTGCGAACAGATGTCAACTCGTCCAGCGGCGGATTACTTCAGTTGTGTTCGAAAAGCGCACAGCGGCCTCTCCACCGGCATGGTACGATTCCGTGACGCATCAGTATGAAAGTAATTGGCACCGCCGGTCACATCGATCATGGCAAATCAACCCTCGTTCACCGACTGACCGGCATCGATCCCGATCGTCTCGACGAGGAAAAGCGCCGCGGCATGACGATCGACCTTGGGTTTGCCTGGCTCACCCTGCCGTCGGGGATCGAAGCGAGCATCGTCGACGTTCCAGGCCATGAGCGCTTCGTGAAGAACATGCTGGCCGGGGCGGCTGGCGTCGACGTAGCACTGCTGGTGGTGGCCGCCGACGAAGGCATAATGCCGCAGACGAGAGAGCATCTAGACATCCTCGATTTGCTGGGCGTCAGATGCGGCGTGATTGCTCTGACCAAGGCGGATTTGGTCGAGTCAGAGTGGCTCGACTTGATTCGAGACGAAGTGTCGTCAACACTTGACCACACGTCGCTGGCCGGCAGTACGATCGTCCCCGTGAGTTCCACCACCGGATTCGGCCTTCCGGCGTTGCTGGCGGCACTCGACGTCGCACTTGCCACCGGGCCATCGCCACGCGACCGGGGCCGTCCCTTCGTGCCGGTGGATAGGGTCTTCTCGGTGCCCGGTTTCGGCACCGTGGTGACCGGCACGCTGCACGACGGGGTTCTAGATGAATCCTCAGAAGTCGAAATCGTTCCCGGGCAAGTCAGGACTCGGATTCGCACGTTGCAGACGCACGAAGCGCACGTGACGCGGGCCGAGTCAGGGGCGCGCGTCGCCTTGAATCTGCACGGACTTTCGACGCACGACGTGGCCCGCGGTGACGTGGTCGCACCGAGAGGTGCCGTGGTGTCGACCAGCCGATTGGATGCGTCTATTCGTGTGCTCTCGTCATCTCCCTTGCCTTTGCGTCACGGTGTGCGCGCCTCGGTCCATATCGGAGCAGCCGAGCGCGCCGCGACTGTGTCGATCCTCGGTGCGGACGAGATCGAGCCGGGCGCCGGCGGTTGGGTGCAATTGCGACTTGCGGAGCCGATCGCGGCCACGCGCGACCAGCGGTTCGTCATTCGACTGCCTTCCCCCGCCAGAACGATCGCGGGTGGCGTGGTGGCTGACGTTTCGCCCCGTCATCGCCGATCTGATCCGCGTGCCGTCGATCTTCTTACGAATTTGCTCTCGTCCGACTCAACCGTCGCCGTCCTGGCTGCGGTTGAGGGTGACCGTCCGCGCTCCGCCGAGGAAATCGCATTTCGATCAGGGCTTTCGACCCAGAACGCGGAAGAGGCACTGGCAAAGGTGGTCCGATCCGGGGGCGCCCGTACCGTCGGGGATCATTACATAACGACGAGCCGCTGGGAACAGATGGCCGGGCGGGTACGAGCCGCGCTCAACACCTACCATGCTACGTATCCCCTCCGGCGCGGTATGCCGCGCGAGGAGCTACGCGATCAGGTTGGTTGGCGATCTGCCTTTTGGGCCGACGTGGTGACTTCCCTGGCGCAGGAAGGATTGGTGCGCGACCATGGCTCTCTGGTGGCGATGGCCGGGCACACCGGTGGAATATCCGGCCGGCGCGATGACGCGGACGCCGTACTTCAAAAGCTGAGAGCCCATCCGCATGCGCCGCCCAGCGCGTCAGAATTGAAGGAGACCAGCGGCGTCGACGATGCCTTGCTCCGTGCGATGGTATCCGAACGCGAAATCGTTAAAGTTGATGAGGGCGTTTATTTCGACCGCGAGGTCTACGACGACATGGTGCGACGAATCGTGGCAGTGATCGATCGGGACGGCACGGTTTCAGTCGCTGCGGTGCGAGATCTGTTCGCGACGACGCGCAAATACGCTCTGGCTCTGCTGGAACATCTCGATGACGAGCACATCACTCGTCGCAGCGGTGATGCTCGGGTGCTGGGGAGCAAGGCGCCATCTCGCGCATAGGTGTGTCGGCCTATCTGCTCCACAGTGGCGCCGATTACCGTGCCGCCGGCGTCAGCCTGTACACGCTCAACCTCCTGATACATCTGCCCGCGGCCGGTCCGGGACACGAGTTCGTTGCTTTCCAGGGGAGGGACGGGTTGCGTATCGAAGGCACCAGCACCGTGCTGAGCCCGCTGCCGACGGTCAATCCGATTGCCCGAATCTGTTGGGAACAATCCGGCTTGCCCTTTCAAGCAGCTCGAAGACGGGTGACCTTGCTGCACGGCACGGTCAACGTCGTGCCCCTCCTGTTTCCGGGGCCGACTGTGGTGACCGTGCACGACCTGTCATTTCTCCGTATGCCGGAACAGTTTCCACCACTCAAGGCTCGCTATCTGAAAGCCGCGGTTGACCTCTCGACGCGCAAAGCAACCCACATCATCGCCGTGTCCGAGCATACCCGCCAGGATCTGATCGAGTTACTCCAGTTGCCCGAGGAGCGCATCTCGGTAGTCTACTCGGGCGCCGCGCCATCGTTTCGACCCCTGCCTTCAGCGGAATGTGAGGCGTTTCGGCGAGCGCGCCTCGGCGGCCGGCCCATGATCTTGCACGTGGGGACACTCCAACCTCGCAAAAACATCGACGTCTTGATCCGTGCATTTGCCGCCGTCCGTCGGCGCGAGCGTCTCCCCCACGTCTTGGCGCTGGTGGGTGCGCGTGGTTGGATGTATGACGATCTCTTCGCATTGGTGCAGCGCGAAGGACTGGGCGAGCACGTGAATTTCGTCGATTTCGTGGCCTCCGACCAATTGCCGCTCTGGTATAATTCTGCCGACTTGTTCGCGTACCCGTCGGCCTACGAAGGCTTTGGACTTCCCGTTTTGGAAGCGATGGCATGTGGCGTTCCCGTCGTTACGTCGACCTCCAGTTCCCTGGTTGAACTCGCCGGCGACGCAGCCATAACCGTAGCACCCGGTTCTCAGGAGGCTCTCGAATTGGCACTGACGCGCGTACTGGGTGACGAGCCACTTCGCCGTCGCCTGCGCGAGCACGGTCTGCTTCGCGCTTCCGCTTTTTCATGGGACCGAACCGCGTCGAACACAGTCGCGGTCTACGAACAGGTGCTGGAGGCCGTTTCTTGATCGAGCTGAGCCCGAGCGTCAGAACCGGCTCCCGCGCCCGCGCCGCCTCGCTCCGGCGCTTCGTTCCGCTCACCATGGTGGCCGTTGATGCCTGTCTGATTTATGCCGCCTTCATCTTCGCCTACTGGCTGCGCTACACCCTGCAATTGGGTCCGCACATCCAGCAACACATTTCGTTCTGGCGCTACCAACCGCTGGCTGCCCTGCTCGTATTCGTCATGATGGTTGTTCTGGTGTTCAAAGACGCCTATCGACGCCGTATGAGCCGGGACGTCGTGGCGGAGGCCGTCACCGTGTTCAGCGCGTCCACCATTTCGGTTGCAGCGATCGTGGTCGTTACCGCCATGCTCCATCAATGGGAATACTCCCGGGCAGTCATCCTCTACGTGTGGGTGCTGGCTATCCTTCTCGTGATCTCCGGTCGAGCCCTCCATCGCAGCGTGCAGACGCTGTACTACCGCAAGGGACGGGGTGTCAGTCGGTTACTGGTGGTCGGCGCGACCGATGTCGGCAAAATGATCATGCAGAGCGTGATGAATCGACCGGACTTCGGGTATCACCTGGTCGGTTTCGTCGAGCATCGACCGTCGCCGTCGGTGAAGAATTTCGGTCGATTTCGTGCCCTGGGAACGCTGGGCGATGTGTCGTCACTGGCCGAAAGCGGCGCCATCGATGAAATCATCATCGCCCTGCCCGCGTCCGCGCACGAGGAAATGTGGCCGATTCTGAGCGTCTGCGAGCGCATGGGTGTGGGCATGAAGCTCGTGCCGGATCTCTTCGAGATGAGCTTGGGACGCGTCCAGATTGACGACATTGCCGGTATTCCACTCCTCGACGTGCAGGAGCGTTCGCTGCGGCAGATGGCCCGGGCGGCCAAGCGAGCCACCGATATGGTGCTGGCTTCGACCCTGCTGATACTGTCCGCTCCGCTGATCGGCTTGTTGGGAATATTGATCCGCATGGAGTCCGATGGACCGGCTTTTTTGCGCCAGGAACGCGTGGGCGTCAACGGTCGGTCGTTTACCTGCCTCAAGCTACGCACGATGCGGGTCGACGCGAGCGACGTCCAGGCTTCTCTGCAGGCCATGAATGAGAGCGACGGTCCCCTCTTTAAGTTGCGGAACGACCCACGCTGCACACCGCTCGGTAGGCGTGTCCGTCGCTGGAGCCTGGATGAGTTGCCCCAGTTGTGGAACGTGGTACGGGGCGACATGAGTCTCGTTGGCCCGCGACCGCCGCTACCGCACGAAGTGGCCCAGTACGATAATCGCCAGCTGCGCCGGCTCGAAGTCAAGCCAGGTATGACCGGCATGTGGCAGATCAGCGGCCGCAGCGATTTGTCGTTCGATGAGATGGTGATGATGGATCTGCACTACGTCGAGAATTGGTCGCTGGGGTTGGATGTGACCATCCTCCTCCGCACGCTTGCCGCAGTGCTTGCGCGCCACGGAGCCTACTGACGCATGGAGTGGGCTGCCTATTGGGGCGTCGTCCGGCGACGCTGGTACATTCTCCTCGCCATCGTCATCGTCGACGTGCTGGCCAGTGGGGCCGCATACGAGCGCAGTCGTCACTCTGCCGGGTACCAGGCGTGCACGACGCTGTACGTCGCCGACGTCTCGGCGCCGAGCCTCATCACCGCGCCGCAGACCGCGCTCGAAGCGGCCGGCCAGCTGTTGGCGGGAGAAACCGCCGCCAACTTCTTCGGCGATGACCTGCTGGACGTGGCTGAATCGAGTCGGGTCTCGAACTTCATGAGTGCGCGTCTGGCCGGGCGGGCACTGTCGCACAGTTCTCGGTCCGACCTCAATGGATCCGTCTCTGGGTCCCGACGCGATCGCACGGTCGCTCTCTGCGTGACGAATCCGAGCAGCCAAACGGCTCTGGCCGCGGCCGGAGCGGTGGGAACCGCGATGACCACAGAGCGGTCTCGCTTCCTGGGAGCAGGAATCACCAGGCGAACCTATGTAGCAGTGATCTCGAGTCCAACCGTGGGGGCCGTACCATCATCAACCTCTCGGCTCCGCTTGGGGCTGGAGTTCATCCTTGGATTACTTCTGGCGGGAGGAATCGCCTTGCTCTGGGATGCGGCTGATCCCGCCGTGCGGGACCCGGTTGATCTGGAGCGCTTGCTGAACGTGCCGGTGGCGCGGATGCCATCGTGATTGACCGATGTCGGACGCGTCGACGGGCGACAGGCTCATGAAGCCCACCGCGTCGCTGGACATCTTGATCGCGCAGATCCAGATCCAGTTCGAACACCTCGCGAGTCTGGTCGTCACCAGTCCGCTTCGGCAGAAAGGCGTTGAGCGGGTGGCCGAACGGATCGTCGACGGCCTGCGGGTGCGCGGCATGGCCACCATCCTCTACCTTCCAGCTACCGATGGTCCCTCAGATCCGGACGTGCGTTCCGATCAAAGTGAATCTAAGAACGTGCCTGCAGACACGAACATATTCCCCAGGGTCTTTACGCCCGCCCAGGCGGGAACGCCGCGGTTGGCACGATCGCTGCTGGCAACTCCAGGGATCGTGACCGTGGCTGCTGCCCCTGGAGTCCTGGAGGATCCGTCAGCGCTGTTCCTGGCTACCGCGGCTGACGCCGTCCTGCTGGTGGCCGAGGCTGGAATCACCGCTCGGGCGGATCTCAGACGCGCTCGTCTTGAACTGGAAAGCGCGGGTGCGCGTCTGGTTGGCGCCGTCCTCGCCGAGTAACCTCACGTTCGTTCGGTCGACGACCTGCTCAGCAGGATTCCCTCTATCTCGTCCCACAGCCACCGCCCTATCTCCACTTTTGTGGCCGGCGGAAACGCCCGCTCGCCACTCTCGGTGACGAACACGACCTGATTGGTTTCGGAGCCGAACGGGTTGTGGTCGGGGGTGATGCCGTTCGCGACCACGAGTGCCTGGCCCTTGCGGCGTAACTTCTCACGGGCTGCAGTGACCAATGGGCCGCTCTCAAGTGCGAATCCGATATGAACGGCGTCCGGAGCCAGACGAGCTGCTTCGGCCGCGATATCCGATGTTGCCGTCACGTCGATGTGTTGCGCCTCGCCTCGTTTCAGCTTCCCGTCGGAAGCCCGTGACGGTTTGTAGTCCGCGACCGCCGCGCACATGACAATCACAGCTTGATTTGGCGCGTTGTGCAGCACGGCGGCCCGCATCTCGTCGGATGTTTCCACCTCGATCACTTCCATGCCCGTCGGTCGAGCGAGCGAAGTGGGCCCCGAGATCAGCAAAACTTCCGCGCCCCGCCGTTGCGCCTCGGTTGCCACGGCGTACCCCATCTTTCCCGAACTCCGGTTCCCGATGTACCGAACGGGATCGATCGGCTCGCGGGTAGGGCCGGCCGTCACCAGCACCTTTCGTCCGGCCAGACTTTGGGATGTGCGTAAAGCGTCCCGGACGGCGCGAGCGATCTCGGATGGTTCCGACATCCGGCCGGAACCAATTGACCCCGATGCAAGCCGGCCGGATTCGGGCCCGATCACGGTCGCTCCTCGCCGGGTCAGCAGCTCGAGATTGGCCATGGTGGCCGGATGCGTGAACATGTTTGTTTCCATGGCGGGGGCTATCAAGACCGGTCCCCGGAATGCCAGCGCCGAGGCGCCGAGCAGGTCGTCGCTTCGTCCACCGGCTAGGCGCGCGATCGCGTCGGCAGTCGCGGGAGCCACGATCAGGACCTCCGCCCAGGACGCGAGGCGCAGGTGCTCCATCGCCGACTCGCCCGCGCCCGTCCCCCAGAGGTCACTGGCAACAAGGTTCCCCGTGATGCCCTCAAAGGTCTGTGGCGAGATGAACCGGCTGCCTCCGCGCGTCAGAATGACACGGACCGACAGATCGTTCTGGACGAGCTCGCTCGCGAGCTCAGCGGCTTTGTACGCGGCGATGCTTCCGGTCACCGCGAGCAGCACATTGCGCGTCTTCACTGCTACTCCAACCCTTGACCGATGGACCGATTAAGGGCTATACTACGTTGAATCGACGGACTGAGGCAATCCAAAAGCCAGGAGTTTCGGCTCCGGGCTTTGTTGTCTGACGGGGGCAGGTATACATGGACGATGTGAAGATCCCGAAAGAGCCGGAACCAACCGGATCCCCACTGATTCGCACCCTGACCATTGTGGCAAGCGGCCTGACGGCGGCAAGCCTCGTCGTCAATCTCATTCTTCAGATCGCGACCTTCATGTCGAAGCGACCGATGCAACCCGACCAGCGTGACAGGGCTCAGGCCGCCGCGTTGACTCTGAAAGTTCTCCGTCTCACGCCCGGGCTGGTCAAACAAGTGCGGTTGTTCGCCAACCAGCTACGCGCCGCATCCTAGCGAAAGGATCAACTATGAAACAGGGCATTCACCCTGACTACGTGGAATCGACTGTGCAGTGTTCCTGCGGAGCCACCTTCCAGACCCACTCCACCAAGCCGTCAATCAAGATTGACGTGTGCTCCAACTGCCATCCGTTTTACACGGGCACGCAGCGTATCATTGACTCGGCAGGTCAGGTAGAGCGATTCCGCCGCCGCTTCAATATCGATAAGTAAGCATCGATCAAATGAGGAGTCGCATTCGTGCGGCTCCTTATTTTTATTGGATGTAGGATGAATTGATGGCAGCATTTTATTACGGCGGTCAGGCAGTTATTGAAGGTGTCATGATGCGCGGAAAGCATCAGGCAACCGTCGCCGTCCGACAGGTCGACGGTGATCTGCTGTTCCGGACGGAGCAGTTGCCGGATGCGCTCTACCGTCATCGGGTCGCTCGGCTTCCGTTCGTGCGCGGCCTCGTAATGCTCTGGGAGATGATGATCCTGGGCACGCGTCTCATGATTTTTTCGGCCAATGTTCATGCAAAGGGCCAGATGGACCGAGAAATTCCCAAGCGATTGATGGCGTCCATGATGACCGTCTCGCTGGTGTTCGCGGTGGGCATCTGTTTCGGGCTCCCACTCCTGCTGACGCGGGCGGGCCAACACCTTTTATCGAGCTCTCTGGCTGCCAATGCTGCGGAAGGCGCGGTGCGCCTCGGCCTCTTCGTCGGCTACCTCATTCTCATGGGTCGGGTCGATCAAATGCGGCGCGTGTTTCAGTACCACGGCGCCGAACACAAGACGATCAACGCATTCGAGCACGGCGCACCGTTGATACCGAGGGAAGTGCAGCGGTTTTCCCTGACCCACACGCGATGCGGTACCGCGTTCCTGCTATGGGTGGTGGTGGTATCCATCTTTGTCTTCGGCTTGATAGGCCACCCACCAATCCTGCTGGCGATTGTGACGCGTATCGTCCTGGTGCCCGTGATCGCCGCTATTAGTTATGAAATTCTGCGACTGGGGGCGCGTTTCTACCACCTGGCGCCGGTACGATTGGTTCTGCAGCCGGGTCTCTGGCTCCAGCACCTCACGACCCGCGAGCCGTCCGACGACCAGGTCGAGGTGGCGATTGCGGCGCTCGTTCCCGTTTTGAACGCCGACGATGTGCCCTATGTGCGCGCGACGGCGTTCGGAGCGACGGTGCTGGCGCCATCGCACGGCGTGGCGGGATAACCGATGGAAGATCGATTAAACAGCATCGAACGTCGCTACGAAGAGCTGGGCGAGTTGATGAGCCGCCCGGAAACGCTCGGGGACATGTCGTTGCTGCAAAAGTATGCCCGTGAACACTCCGAGCTCACTCCCATCGTGTCATTGATACGCGAATATCGTGCGACCGAGGCGCGAATCGTCGACGCACGCTCCCTGCTCCACGACAACGGCGACACCGAATTGCGGGAGCTGGCCGAAGAAACGGTCTCCGAGCTGGAGCCGGCGCGCGACGAACAACTCGAGGCGCTCAAAAGTGCCTTGACGCCGAAGGATCCGAACGACCGGAAGAATGTGATTCTGGAGATCCGGGCGGCGGCGGGCGGCGACGAGGCTGCACTGTTCGCCAGTGAATTGCTCCGGATGTACACCCTGTACGCCGAGCAACATGGGTGGAATACCGAAATGATCGATCTCAGTGAGATCGGGATCGGCGGAGTAAAGGAAGCGATCGTCAAAGTCGAGGGGTCCGGCGCATTTGGACGGCTCAAATTCGAAAGCGGCGTCCATCGAGTTCAACGGGTACCGGCGACCGAATCGGGCGGGCGCATTCACACCTCGACCGCCACCACTCACGTGTTGCCCGAGGTCGAGGAGTTCGATATCGAAATCCGCCCGGAGGATCTCCGCATCGATGTGTACCGTTCCGCCGGCCACGGTGGCCAGGGGGTCAATACCACGGACAGCGCGGTACGCATCACGCACTTCCCCACGGGAACAGTGGTCACCTGTCAGAACGAGCGCTCTCAGATTCAGAATCGGGCCAGCGCCATGGCGGTGCTGCGGGCGCGCCTGTACGAGAAGGAACAGGAGCGACGCGAGAAAGAAATGGGAGCGTTCCGCAAATCGCAGGTCCAGACCGGCGACCGGAGCGAGAAGATACGCACCTACAACTATCCGCAGGACCGCGTGACCGACCACCGCATCAATCTATCCGTGCACACTCTCCCGTCGGTCCTGAGCGGCAATCTCGATTCGATCATCGACCAACTCACGCTGCGGGAGCAGCAAGAAGGTCTCAACGGCGGCGTTGGATAAGTCCCAATCCGCGGCCCCGGAGCTCAGCCGGCCGGTCAGGGTCGACTCAGTGTTGCGGTGGGCCAGAGGGAGTCTGGCTCCTTCAGTGACTGCGTCCCTGGATGCCGCTCTGTTACTCGGTCACCTGCTGGGCAGAGAGCGCTCGTGGGTTCTGGCCCATGGTGATAGTCCCCTCACGGCAGAGGTCGATGCCGGATACCGCGAACTGATCGGGCAGCGCGCCCTGGGCGTTCCGGTCGCCTACCTGCGCGGCTTCTGTGAATGGTTCGGCATGAAACTAAGGGTGACTCCCGACGTCTTGGTGCCGCGCCCGGAAACCGAGCTGCTGGTGGAACAGGCGCTGCGTGTGGCGCATGACACCAACGCTCGTGTGTTGGCCGACGTGGGCACCGGGAGTGGTGCCATCGCAATTCAACTGGCCCGTTCTCTGCCCGAGGCCCGAATCGTCGGCACTGACTCGAGCGCGTCTGCCCTGGAAGTCGCTCGTTACAATGCGGCGGCACTGGGTGTGCGAGACCGCATTTCCTGGCTGGAGGGCGACTTACTCGAGCCGCTTGATTCCGAACCGGATCTGCTGGTAGCCAACTTGCCGTACCTCTCTGAGGCCGATATGCAAGACCTCGATCGGGATGTCCGTCATGAACCGGCGTCGGCATTGTACGGCGGTGTCGACGGTCTCGATCTTTACCGCGCACTGTTCCGGCAACGGCACACGCGTGGCTGGACCGCCCCGGTCGTGATCGAAATCGACCCGCGCCAGACATCCGCCCTGAAAACCATGCTGCGAGACTATGTGAGCGAGGCAGCCGTGACGGTGCATGACGAATACGCCGGTCACGATCGAATTCTCGTCGTCGAAGCCTGACTGCATGTCCCTTCAGCTTGCTAAAAGCGGTTCGCCGGCTATCCTGGACGGGTCTGATCCGGCTGCCATCGTGGAAGCCGGTAGGCTCCTGCGCCAGGGACTGATTGTCGTCATTCCCACCGACACCGGTTACGCCATAGCCGCCGACTTATTTCATCCCACCGCGGTCGACCGCGTGTACGACATCAAACAGCGCGATGCTGCCTTGCGACTGCCGGTGCATCTCCCAACGGCGGCCGACCTTCCTCTGGTTGCTTCCGATGTGCCTGCCATCGCCTGGCGTCTGATCGCTAAATTCTGGCCGGGCCCATTGTCGCTCGTCCTGCCGGCGCGAAATTCGGTGCCGCGCTCGGTAACGGGCGGCCGGGGCACCGTGGCTATACGCGTTCCGAATGGCCGCGTCTGCCTGCAGCTGCTGCAGTTTCTGGGCGAGCCGGTAACCGGGACCAGCGCCAACCTCAGCGGCCAACCCGGCGCCCTCACCGCAGCGGAGGCCATTGCCCAGCTCGGCACGACCGTGGACGCGATCCTGGTGGACGACACGGCGGTCGTTCACCGCGTAGCGTCTACCGTCGCGGGGCTCAAGGACGGCACACTGACCATTCTGCGCGAAGGAGTACTCAGCGGGGACACATTGCGCGCAGCGATGGCCCCCCGCGTGGCGGTCCAGACGCAATTGATTGCAAGCCGGAACCGGCGATAAAATGGGAAGCCCCGACCGGACCCTGAACTGACAAGACCACTGTGACAGCACGATGGCCTCTGTCGTCGCTTCGACGGCAAGAGGCTTTTATCGTATCGGAAGGATGACGTGCATGACGAGCAAGACCGAGCGGAGTAACCAACTGGCCGCTCGCTACGATCCGGCCGCCGTGGAAACACGTTGGTACGAGATTTGGGAGCGCCGAGGCTACTTCGCGCCGGACCCGATCTCCGACGCACCCACGTTTGTCATTACGATTCCGCCGCCCAACGTCACGGGTGAGCTCCACCTGGGACACGCCTTGACCTACGGTATCGAGGACATCCTGGGACGGTTCAAGCGTATGCAGGGCTTCAATACGCTCCTGCTCCCTGGCACCGACCACGCCGGCATCGCAACCCAGAACGTGGTCGAGAAACAACTGGCACGCGAAGGACTTAGCCGCCACGAGCTCGGCCGGGAGAAGTTCGTCGAACGAGTGTGGCAGTGGAAAGAGCAGTATGCCGAGAACATCCGGCAGCAGTTCCGCGCCATGGGCTTCGGCTTCGATTGGAGCCGGGAACGCTTCACCATGGATGAGGCGTACGTCGACGCGGTCCACGAATTCTTCATTCGCCTCTACAACGAGGGCCAGATCTATCGTGGCTGGCGTGTCATCAACTGGTGTCCCCGCTGCCAATCCGCCATTTCCGACATCGAAGTCGAAGATGTGGAGCGGCAGGACCCGCTCTATTACCTGCGCTACCCCATGTCGGATGGCACGGGCGAAATCGTCGTCGCCACCGTCCGCCCCGAAACCATCCTGGGAGACGTGGCCGTAGCCGTGCATCCGGACGATCCTCGTTACGCCGGTTACATCGGTCGGTCCGTCGAACTGCCTTTGTTGGGGCGAGAACTCTCGGTGGTAGCGGATGCCATGGTGGATCGAGCATTCGGAACCGGGGCGGTCAAAATAACTCCGGCCCACGACTTTAACGACTTCGAGGTTGCCGAACGTCACGCTCTCGACCGTCCGATCGCCATCAGTCCCGAGGGAATCATCACTGAAGTCGGCGGTCCGTACGCCGGACAGTCGGTAGAGCAGGCAAAGGAGTCTGTTCTTCGCGATCTAAAAGCGAACGGCTACCTGGTGAAAATCGAACCCCACGATCACCGCGTGCCGACCTGCGATCGCTGTGGCACCTTGCTGGAACCGTTGCTCTCGGAGCAGTGGTTCATGCGCATGGAGAAACTGGCCACCCCTGCAATCGAGGTGGTGCGGGACGGGCGGGTTCAGTTCGTCCCGGAGCGCTGGAGCCGGGTCTATCTCGACTGGATGGAGAACATCCGTCCCTGGACCCTGTCGCGTCAGCTCTGGTGGGGGCACCGGATCCCGGTTTACTACTGCACCAACGGTCATGCAGTGGCCGCCAAGCGATGGCCCGACGCCTGCTCCGAGTGCGGCGCATCGATCGATCATCAGGACCCCGATGTACTCGACACCTGGTTCAGTTCCGCTCTCTGGCCGTTCGCGACGCTCGGTTGGCCGGAAGTCACGGACGATCTCGAGCGGTACTATCCGACCTCATTCATGAACACGTCCAGTCAGATCCTGTACCTCTGGATCGCTCGTATGATCATGACTGGATTGAAATTCCGGGGCGATGTACCGTTTCCGCTGATCCTGATCAATCCGACCATCCTGAACAAGCACGGTCAGCGCATGAGCAAATCGCTCGGCACCGGCATCGATCCGCTCGAGCTGGTGCGCGCCTACGGGGCAGATGCGCTGCGCTTTGGCTTGATAACCTCTGGCAGCACGCACCAGCAGGACATTCGATTCTCCTCGGAACGAGTCGAACAGGCGCGCAATTTCGCCAATAAGGTCTGGAATATTGCGCGCTTCATTCTCTCGACGGAGGATGGTGACAACGGCACGGAGCTTGCCCTTGCGCCGGCCGATCGATGGATCCTGAGCCGCACGAATCGACTGGTCGAGGGTGTTACGACCGAATTGGAACGCTGCGAGTTCAGCGGTGCCGGCCAGCAACTGTACGACTTCCTCTGGTCCGAGTTCGCCGACTGGTACCTGGAAATCGCCAAGATTCGACTGTACGACGAGTCAGATCGGATTGGCCGCCGCACGGTGCGTGCCGTGTTATGGACGGTGTTGCATCGCGCCCTGCGCCTGCTACACCCCTACATGCCTTTCCTGACTGAAGAGATATGGCAGCAACTGAGAACGTCGGCCACCTCCGCGGCGATCTCACTCGCCGGCTCGGACCATGGACTGCCGGAAAGCATCATGGTGGCCGGTTGGCCGTCGGGTGGACCGTACGATCCTGAGGCGGAAGCGCAGCTCGATCTCGTGCGTGAATCTATTCGCTCGGTGCGGGCAATTCGCTCTGAATACGGGGTCGATCCGGCCGCGTATGTCTCCGCCACGGTCAGCGGCGAATCGATCGAGCCGATCCTGGCCTCGAACGCCCCGATCATCGAGCGTCTGGCCCGGCTGCGACCGCTCGAGGTGTACCGTACGATGGCTGAGAAGCCCGGTCGTGCTGCCGCACTTCTGGTCGGAGACGCGACCTTCTATCTACCTCTCTCCGAACTGACCGATATTCCGGCCGAACGGGAGCGACTCTCCCGCGAGCTCGACGCGGCCCGCACCGCTCGTGCGTCGCTGACCGCGAAGCTGGCCAACCAACAGTTCGTCAGCCGGGCTCCCGCCGCGGTCGTCGAGCGCGAACAGGCCCGCGGGGAGGAACTCGACGAGAAGACACGTCGACTGCAAGAGAGATTGGAGTTGCTCGAGGCGTGATTGCGCCGAAATCTCAGCAAGAGTTTGTACGCACGGCTTCGCACGAGCTTCAGGCCGAAGGCGCGCACGTTCTATTCGACCGAACGATCGGGCCGCGGGTTCCGGAATGGCTTGGGTTCTGGGACGAAGTTCTGGTCAACGAGATGCCCGGAGCGGCTGCCCTTTCCGCCTTCATGCCAGGCGACGGGGCCGATGCTCGCACCCTACAGCAACGGGTCGACTCGCTCACCGCCGGCCTGGCCGACCTCGGGGTATTCCGTGGGGCATCCATCGCCCTGAATGTCGTCGTTACATTTACTACGTCCCCTGACGCCGGGTTGCGCCGGGCGGCAACCCATCTCGTGCCCAGGGCCTACTTCCCGGGTCTCCGACCCCATGCGTACGTCGTGGACTTGGCGGCGAATGAAGTATCCGGTGGCCGCGGAACGGCCCTCCGGGAGGTGCTGGAACAGGCACTCCGCTCGTCGGCCGGACCAGTCGTCAACCAGCTCGAATTGGAGCAGCGCCGCACCCTCCACACCTCTCGCACCTCACAGTTTTACGACTTGATGCGTGGTCGCCAACCACTCGTAACCTCCGGCCTCGTGCTCGCCAATGTACTCATCTGTCTCGTGATGGTGCTTTCCAGTGGCAGCGCCGCCCTCACCACCGTATTGCACGGGGGACCCGTGGCAGACGGTACCGTTCGTTCCTGGGGAGCGCAGTCGCCCACGCTGATCGAACACGGTCAATGGTGGCGGCTCTTCACTGAGATGTTTCTGCACGCGAGCCTTACCCACATTCTGTTCAACATGGCTTCGCTCCTGGCCATCGGGACGCTGGCAGAGCGACTGTACGGGAGTGCGAAATTTCTGGCGATCTACCTGGGGGCCGGATTGATCGGGTCCATCGTGAGCTTCTCGTTCTCCGTGGCTCAGGGCCACGTCAATATTCTGGGCGTGGGCGCCTCCGGGGCGATCTTCGGGGTGGCCGGAGCGCTGCTGACGGTACGGTTCCAGCAGTCCGACGTCATTCCGGCGGCGTTGCGTCGCAGAGTCTCGTCATCCATGGCGCCACTGGTTCTGATCAGCCTCTTCCTGGCTGCCGTCACACCGTATGTCGACAATTCCGCCCATCTCGGCGGATTACTCGGTGGAATGATCCTCTCGTTCGCGTTCCCTCTGGTGAAAACCGCGCCGGCAGCGACGTCGTAGGTGACCGGGAGCACCACCCGGGATTGGCCGGCTAGCGAGTTCGGCCCTATCATTGACCGTTGCCCGGAAAGGAAAGCCTGCCGTGAATGACGGAATGCGGGTCATGATGGTGGATGGACATGCACTGGTCCACCGTGCATTCCATGCCTTGCCGGAGGATCTCTCGACCTCCTCCGGCGAGCCCACGAATGCCGTTCTGGGTTTCACGAACATCGTGCTCAAAGAGGTTGCGGAGCTCCATCCCACCCACATCCTCATGGCCATGGATCGTCCGATTCCAACCTTTCGTCACGATAGATTCGCGGCCTATAAAGCCACGCGTCCGGCCACACCGCATCCGCTACGCATACAGTTCCGCCGGGTGCGCGAGGTAGCCGAGGCACTGCATATGTCGATTTACGAGCTCGACGGGTACGAGGCGGACGATGTCCTCGGAACGCTGGCTGGCGAAGCAGAGCGACAGGGGGTGCAAACTGTTATCGTCACCGGCGATCTCGACGCGCTGCAACTCGTGACCGACCAGGTACGCGTCCTGACACCGGGACGTGGTATCGCAGAGACGACCATGTACGATGTCCCAGCTGTGGTCGCGCGCTACGGCATCCAACCTCGTCAATTGCCCGATTGGAAGGCTCTGGTCGGCGACACGTCGGACAATATCCCCGGCGTGAAGGGGATCGGGACCAAAGGCGCCTCCAAACTGATCGCGCAATACCAAAATTTGGAGGGAGTCTACTCTCACCTCGACGAACTGCCGGCAAGACAAAGAGAGTTGCTCGAAACGGGGCACGATCAGGCCTTCGAGAGTCGCGAGCTGGCCACGATTGTGCGTGATGCACCGGTCAAGCTCGATCTCGAGGAAACCAGATACACCGGCGGTGACCGCGCGCGGCTGATCGAGCTGTTTCGAGACCTCGAGTTCTATAGCCTGATCGACCGCGTACAGGGCACGTTGCCCCGCCCGCCGGCGTCCGCGCGCATCACTAGGCCGGGAGACCCTCAACAACTCGGCATGTTTGCCGACGGCTTCGAAATCGGCCCTGCCGAAAACGGCCGACTGTTCCCGGAAGACGCTCTAGCCGGGTCGACTGTCCAGTCAGGAACCGAGACCCGAATCGTGCGCGACGTCGCCGACCTGGACGCCCTGATGCACGAGCTGTCTCAGGTTGAGAACTTTGCCTTCGATACCGAGACCACCAGCACGGATCCGCTGCGCGCCAAACTGGTGGGGCTGTCCTTTGCGACGGTCCCCCGCCGAGGATGGTACGTCCCCGTGGGACACGCCGAAGGGGCTCAACTCGAGCTCGATTTGGTTCTCAAGCGACTGCGTCCGCTGCTGGCCGATCCTCAGCGCGGCAAGATCGGACACAACCTCAAGTACGACTACGCGGTGATGAGCGGCTATGGAATCGTCGTTCAAGGCATGTCTTTCGACACTATGGTCGCCGCCTATCTCACCAACCCCACGGGGCGTAATCTCTCATTGACCGCCCTTGCGTTGTCGAAGCTCAACGTCGAGATGATTCCGATCGAGGCCTTGATCGGCCGGGGCAAGAACCAGATCACCATGGATCTGGTCGACATCGACACCGCGGGCATCTACGCCGGCGAAGACGCCGCGGTCTCTTTCGAGCTCAAAGCAGTGTTGCAGAGCGAACTCGAAGCCAACAGCTTGACCAACCTCCTGCGGGAGGTCGAGATGCCGCTGGTGCGGGTCCTGGCCGATATGGAATTGACCGGGGTCAAGCTCGATATCTCCGTACTCCGGCTCATGTCGGAAGAGATGGGCGAAACGATCCAACGCCTGGAGGCTCGCATCTACGAGATCGCCGACCGCCCCTTCAATATCAATTCGACCCAGCAACTCGGTAACTTGCTGTTCGTGGAGCTCAAACTCCCGTCGGGCCGGCGCACCAAAACCGGATACTCCACCGACAACGAGGTGCTCGAAGGTCTCAGAGGCAAACATGAAATCGTGGACCAGATCCTCGAGTATCGACAACTCATCAAGCTCCGCAACACCTACGTCGACGCTTTGCCGTCACTGATAAACCCGGAAACGGGTCGGGTACACACCGACTTCAATCAGTGCGCCACGGCCACCGGACGCCTGAGCTCGTCAAACCCCAACTTGCAGAACATACCGATTCGGGGAGAAATCGGGCGAAGGATCAGGCGCGCATTCATCCCACTGGAGAAGGACCACGTGCTCCTGGCGGCGGATTACTCCCAGATCGAACTCCGCATCCTGGCGTCCATGTCGCATGATCCGCGACTGATGCAAGCCTTTTTGACTGGAGAAGACGTGCACCGTGCCACCGCTTCGGCGGTCTTCGGCGTTCCGCCGGAGGCAGTCACCTCGGACCAACGACGGATCGCCAAGGTGGTCAACTTTGGCATCATCTACGGGATCGGAGAGAACCGGCTGGCCCACGAAACCGGCATTTCACGCGCCGAAGCCGGCGAGTTCATTGCCGGCTACAACCGGACCTATGCCGGCGTGAAGCTGTTTATGGACGACATGCGCAAGCGAGCCGCTTTGCATGGCTACGTCTCTACCTTGTTGCATCGGAGGCGCTACATTCCCGAAATTCACTCCACGAACCCCGGGATTCGTACCGCCGCCGAGCGTGCCGCTATCAACATGCCGATTCAGGGGACCGCCGCCGACGCCATTAAGCTGGCGATGATTCGACTCGATGCACAGCTCAAAGCCCGATTCCCGGGTGCGCGCATGGTGTTGCAGGTGCACGATGAGCTCGTGTTTGACGTTCCTGTGGAACTCGTGTCCGAGGTTTCAGGAGTTGTCCAGGATCTGATGGAGCATGCACTTCCGCTCGAAGTGCCGCTCGAAGTCGAGATGAAAGTCGGCGACGACTGGTACGACATGGCACCACTCGATCGCGTCGCGTGAAGTCACGGCCGAAGTTCCGGAGCAGTTCGTAGGCCGGTCGCTCCGTCGCCGGCACAGTCGCTCTCCCTCGCAACACGATGTTCGTGGTCGCCACCATTCGCGGCCAAATCCGTAGGGGCAGGCCGGCGTGCCTGCCGCTTTCGAACAACGCCGGGATCTTGCGCACATGCGAATGGTGTCAGCTGGTGACTCGCGCCATTCGACACACAGTACACGTCCCATGGCCGCCCGCTCGACAGAAGGTGTGGTACAGGTGATGAAGTCCCTGGTGCTCGCTCGCCGTATGCGTGTGCGCCACATCATGTCCGGCTGCCTGCAAGAGGCCCAGCATATGACGCGTCCACCGATTGGGTGGCGGACTCGGGTACCGCGCGAACAGCGCAGCCGCCGTCTCCTCTCCGGATTCCAGGGCGGCGATCAGGGGCAGGACGACACTGACCGCCAATTCATCGGCTCGACCCGGTCCGATGAAGGTGTCCTCACCATCCCGGGCGACCAGCATTTTCCTCAGGTCAATCGGGCGCTCACAGCCGGATACCGCTTCCACCAGGCCGCCGGCCAGCGACGGTGACATTCTGTCGAGTAGCAGCACGAGACCCTGCAGCCGAAGTGCCGGATGATTCGCCGGGCGAAGCATGGCGAGCCGCCACGCTCCCGCTGGGAGATGAGCGGGCGGTGGTACCGAGGCCCTGGGACCAAGTTGAGCCGCGTCCAGCAGGCTGGGAAGACGCTCCTGCCGCGGCAGCGATTGGAGCCAGAGATACGGTACCGCGTCCGCCAGTTGGGCGAACGCTCGCCGGTTCGACGCGTACCCCAACCCCTGGAGCATCGCCCCGTACGCGACTTGATCGGGTTGCTCGATCGAAAGATCGGCCGCAAATCGGTAACTGCGATCGATGAAGCGTTCCACGCCGAGGCGCCGAACTTCGTCCAGTAGCACCGCGGTCGGCAGCGCCGCGAATGCCGCCAGGCAGGGAGGCGACGCGGGTCGTTCGGTGCCATGATCGTGGAGCAAGGTCCGGCAGAGCTGCGCATATCTCTCCAGCTCCACGACCGGTACCAACCGGCCGTTTTCCGTACGCGTCTCATCCGTATCGTCGGTCCACACGACGTGCACGATGACGCGGTTGTACCGAGGATTCATGTGGTGACCGTGTCGATACCAGTCGCTGGCAGAGACGTGAAATTCGACATCTCCTACCAGGACGCGTTTGTTTTCGACCGACACGACCGCATCCTGGTAATCGGGCCCACCGGCGTCCGAAGGCATTCCACGGTAAATCACGCGCAGCCCAAGCGACTTGAGTGCAGCGGCCGGCACGTGCTGATGTTCCCACAGACCCACGACCATCCGCTCGTCGATCCGCGTTTGCACTGCCAAGAGGATCTCCCGGGCCACGGGCCAGGTAGCGCCGTATAATGTTCTGCTTATGAGCGAGCAGCAGGATACCGTTGAACGGTTACGGGCGGGGATCAGAGAAGTGCCGGGGTTTCCCTACGAAGGCATTCTCTTTTACGACATTACCACCATTCTCAAAGTCCCCAGACTGTTCCGCGAATCGATCGACATTTTGGCGTCTCCATTCCACGGCTCGCAGGTTGACGTGGTGGTGGCAATGGAGTCACGCGGTTTCATTTTTGGCGCGCCCATTGCGTACCTGCTCGGCGCAGGCTTCGCGCCCATTCGGAAGCTGGGCAAATTGCCGGCCGATAAGATCACCCGCGAGTATACGCTCGAGTATGCTACCAACACGCTCGAACTCCACCGTGACGCGGTTGAGCCGGGTCAGCGCGTCCTGTTGGTCGACGATCTCCTGGCCACAGGCGGCACGATCGCTGCCTCGCTCGACATCGTGTGCGAGCTCCAGGGTGTGCCCGTCGCCGTGGCGGTGTTGGTGGAACGGCCGGCCCTGGGTGGTCGAGCTCGCCTCGAACCGTACGGCGTCGACGTGATCTCCTTCATTTCGTACTGAACGGTGTGGCGAGTCGTTGTACCGCCCCGTTCGCTTTGTTACAATTCGCTTGGTGCACGAGGCGCATTCGTCTAGCGGCCTAGGACACCGCCCTCTCAAGGCGGAGACCACGGGTTCGAATCCCGTATGCGCTACCACTTCGAACAGTTCCGCCGCGCAGCCAGGCGGGGCTGTTTTTTTGTGCAGTGCGTTTAAACCGCACCCGCGCTCCGTGGTACGCTGACATCGCGGTGAACGCCTGCCCAAGAGCATCCCGCGGCATCGAACGGTCGCGACGCGTAGCCCTCGATTGCCGACCATGACGTTCGCCCGCACACTCGTGAACCTGGAGGAACGCGATTGAACATCGTGGTATGTGTGAAGCAGGTTCCGGACACCACGGCCCGGAAAGAACTGGGACCGGATTTCCGGTTGAACCGCGCAGCGTTGGAAAGCGTGGTGAATCCATTCGACGAATACGCCATTGAGGAAGCCTTGCGTCTTAAAGAGGCCAACGGAGGTGAAGTCGTCGTCCTCGTCATGGGACCGCCCTCCGCCGAAGACATAATCCGGAAGACCCTCGCCATGGGAGCAGATCGGGCCGTACATGTGACCGATCCGGCTCTGGCCGGCACCGACTGGAGCGGTACCTGCGCGGTCTTGAGCACCGCGCTCCGGCGCATCCCGCACGATCTCGTGCTGACCGGCACCGAAAGCACCGATGCCCGGTCAGGGCTGGTACCTGGCGGGTTGTCGGAGGCACTGGGTATCCCGCTTGTGACATATGCCGTGAAGCTCGAGCTCGACGCGGAGAGCATCAAGGTGCACCGACAGGTTCCCGGCGGTTACCAGGAGGTCCAGACGCCTCTCCCTGCCGTGGTCAGCGTCGTGAAGGGTGCCAACGAGCCGCGGTACCCATCGTTGAAAGGCATCATGTCTGCTAAGCGCAAGGAGATTCAGAAATTGACCCTCGCCGACCTCGATATCGATCCGGCGTCGGTCGGCTTGCACGGAGCAAGGACGGTCGTGACCGCGTCCCAGGCACGGGCGGAAAAGAGTTCCGGCGAGGTTGCTCGCCCCGAGACTCCGGAGGAGGCCGCGGTCATAATCGCGGATTTTCTCCAAGCCAGAAAGTATATTTAGCGCCACGTCAGTGGGAAGGAAGGACAATCCATGTCATCCGACATCATGGTGTACGTGGAACTCGAGAACGGTCAGCCAAAACGTACGGCACTGGAATTGGCGACCGTAGCGGCAGACCTGGCTGCGCATGGCGGCGGGAAGGTACTTGCGATAGCTTTAGGCCCCAACGCGGCGGGTGCTGCTGATCGCCTCGGCCGATACGGCGTCGACCAGCTCCTGGTGTCCGAAGACCCGATATTCGAAGAATTCCTGGTGGATCCGCACGTCGACTTACTGGCACGGCTGGCGCAGGAATTCGAGCCACAGGCTGTGCTCTTTTCAGACAGCGCCGACGGACGAGACATCGCGGCGCGACTGGCCGCCAGAGTGGGTGCCGGGCTCGTGTCGGGCGTGGTCGACCTGGTCGCGCACGGCGATCATGTAGACGCCCACGAGAGCATCTTCGGTGGCAACTTCGTCACGACGGTCGAGGTCCAGAATGCTCGACTCGGCGTTTTTCTGGTCAGGCCGAACGCCTTCACTCCGAAAGAGTCGCCGAAGTCCGCCGCTGTCCGGACCCTCGACTACACTCCCGGCGACGATGTCAAGCGGGCCCGTCGAGGCCGGACCGTACTCGAGGAAGGTGAGGCAACCTCCTTGGAAGAAGCCAGTGTCATCGTATCCGGGGGCCGAGGACTGGGCGGACCGGAACCGTTCGCGCTGCTGGAGCAGCTCGCGGCGGAGATCGGGGGGGCGGTAGGAGCCTCACGGGCGGCGGTTGACGCCGGTTGGATTCCGTATGCCCATCAGGTCGGCCAGACCGGTAGGACCGTCAAGCCGTCGCTCTATATGGCGGTGGGTATCTCGGGCGCGGTGCAGCATCGCGTCGGCATGCAGACTGCGGACACCATCGTGGCGATCAATCGAGATCCGGACGCGCCGATCTTTCAGCTGTCGGATCTGGCGGTGGTGGGAGACCTGTTCAAGATCGTGCCGGCGCTGACTGCTGAGATCAAGCGGCGGAAAGGGGCGTAATCACTGAACTTCGACCTCACCGAAGAGCAATCTATGGTGCGCGACCTGGCGCGCGACTTTGCCGCTGCCGAGATCGCCCCACGCGCCGAGCATCTGGATCGAAATAGAGAGTTCCCGTACGAGATTGTCGCGAAGCTGGCCGAGCTCGGCTTCATGGGCTTGCCGATTCCAGAACAGTATGGAGGAGCGGGGGCCGATACCCTCACCTACGCGCTGGCAGTCGAAGAGCTCTCCCGCGGTGACGCGTCCGTCGGCATCACCGTGGCGGCACACACCTCGCTCGGCACCATGCCGTTCCTCATGTTCGGCACCGAAGAACAGAAGCAAGCGTTTGTACCGGAGCTGGCTCGGGGTGAGCGCCTCTGGGCTTTTGGTTTGACCGAACCGCAGGCCGGCTCCGATGCCGGAGCGACCCAGACCAGAGCTGTGCTCGACCACGGTCAGTGGCGCATCAACGGCGTGAAGTCGTTCATCACAAATTCGGGCACCTCGATCAGCGGCGGTGTGACCATCACTGCCATCACTGGAACGCAGGCCGACGGCAAGCCCGAGATCTCCAATCTCATCGTCACGGCCGGGACTCCCGGCTATTCCGTGGCCCCGGGATACGACAAGATGGGCTGGCGTGCCTCCGACACACATGAGCTTTCGTTCACAGATGCGACTGTCCCCGAAGCGAACATCCTGGGAGGTCGGGGCGAAGGGTTTCATCAATTTCTGACCACGCTCGACGGCGGACGCATCTCAGTCGCCGCGCTCAGCGTCGGGCTGGCACAGGCCTGCTACGACGCGTCGTTCAAGTACGCCCGCGAACGTACTCAGTTCGGACGGGCGATCTCAAAATTCCAGGCCATTCAGTTCCGGCTGGCCGACATGGCGACTGAGATCGAATTGGCCAGACTCATGACCTACAAGGCGGCATGGCTCAAGGACCAGGGCCGGGATTTCCGCATGACGGCCGGCATGGCGAAACTGTACGCGGCGGAGGTGGCGACGCGCGCCGCCAATCACGCCGTGCAGATCCATGGCGGCTACGGCATCATGGAAGAGTTCCCGGTAGCGCGATACTGGCGCGATGTAAAAATCGGCGAAATCGGCGAGGGTACCTCGGAAATACAGCGCACCGTGATAGCCCGCCTGCTGGGAGCCTGAACGATCGATATCCGCCGGCACTCGCCCGCGCAGGGGCCACATGGTTCTCCGCCGGCCCGCACCTTCTGCCGCATAATGGTTTGAGGGATCGCAGTGGGATACAACATGCAAGAAGTCGTCATTGTGGGCGCGACGCGCACGCCTTTTGGCAAATTGGGCGGCGCTCTGAGCAGCTTGAGCGCGATTGACCTGGGTGCGTGCGTGATTCGATCGGCGCTCGAACGCGCCGGTGCGCCGTTCGACCAGGTCGACTCAGTCATCATGGGAACCGTCATCACGGCGGGTCTCGGGCAGATTCCGGCGCGACAGGCTGCGCTGCAAGCCGGACTGCCCAAAGAGGTCTCTGCCCTGACCATCAACAAGGTCTGCGCTTCCCGTCTGAAGGCGGTGAATCTCGCCGCTCAGATGATCAAGGCGGGCGATGCGCAGGTCGTGGTGGCCGGCGGCATGGAGAGCATGAGCAATGCACCGTATCTCTTGCCCGGAGCCCGCTTTGGCTACCGCATGGGCAACGGCACCATCGTCGACTCCATGATGCAGGACGGGTTGAATTGTCCGATCGACTGCGTCCCCATGCATGAATACGGCAGCGACGTGGCGGCCGAATTTGAGATCAGCCGTGAAGATCAGGATCGCTGGTCGTTGCAGAGCCAACGGCGGTACGGAGCTGCGCTGGAGGCAGGCAAATTCAAAACCGAAGTCATCCCCATTTCAGTTCCCCAGCGCAAGGGACCTGCCCTGGTGGTCGATCGGGACGAACAGCCACGACCGGACACCACGCTCGAAGCGCTGGCCGGCCTGAAGCCACTGAAACCGGGGGGAAGCGTGACTGCGGGCAACGCCCCAGGCGTGAACGATGGGGCCGCCGCCATCGTGGTGATGTCTCGGTCGAAAGCAGATGAACTGAACATCAAACCGCTTGCGGTCCATCTCGCCCAGGGCGAGGCCAACGCCGAGAACCGCTACTTGCACA
>JANWJD010000022.1 GCA_025449555.1 Chloroflexota bacterium
CTCAATCACGACACTCGGATTGACACAGCGGGAGTATGAGCATGACGGATGGCATCAAGACAAGCATTGGAATCTGGGCATTTGGGACGCTCGGGACGCGCTTCCTCCTGGCAGGCTATCACCCGGACGTGGCACACGAGACCCCATTGGAGCGCGCGAAGCGGGTCGCGCCGGGCCTATCCGATCTGTTCGATGGGCTCGAGTTCCACTATCCGAATGAGATCGACGAGGACAATGCGGATGCTATTGTCGAGGCCATAAAGCCCATGGATGTCTATTGCATCTGCTCCGGCGCGCACACATTTCCGGCTCACGGACGCGGTGCTCTCACCAACCCGGACGCAGGAGTGCGCGCAGAATCCATGGCCGCGAATCGCCGCGCCATCGATCTCTGTGCCCGCCTGGGCGCACACATGGTCATCTGGCCGGGTATCGAGGGGTATAACTATCCGTTCCAGGCCGACTATCGCTCGCAGTGGACCTACTTCCTCGACGGCATCGCGGATGCTGTGTCTCATGCCAATCAACGTGGCGTCACTGTTTTTCTCGAACACAAGAACAGCGAGCCGCAGATGAAGATTTACCTGCGTGACATGGGCATGTGCATCTTCGTCATTCGCAAATTGGCGGCTATGGGAGTCGATACCAGCCGGCTCAAGATCAACATGGACTGGCAGCACCTGATCATGAATGGTGAAAACCTGGCGGAGTACGTCGAATTGCTCTCGATGGAAGGCTTACTGGGGCACCAACATGCCAATTCCGGCTGGGGAATGTTCGACGACGACAACATCGTGGGCGCCACGCGCTTCATGGAGACGCTCGAGATCGCGCGTTCGCTTCGAAAGGTTGGGTATGGCAGCCGGGGTGAACGTATCGGCATGGACCTGTACCCATACACCGAAGATGCCGTGGTGGCCTCCCGACAGAGCCTGCTGCAATGGCGCTTCATCGACGAGGTGGCCGGTCGGCTGGATGACGCCGCGCTGCAGGAAGCCCAGGCGCAGAAGGATGCCATGGCGGCGTACCGCGTGGTCTTCAACGCGCTGGGGATGAGCCCGGATATGGTTCGCATGGCGTTGGGGCCGCAGGCGGCTATGAGGTAAATGGGGGCGCGCACCCTCACCCCCTGGCCCCCTCTCCCGCAAAGCAGGAGAGGGGGAAGTGTCGGGAGCGTGGTGATGGTTCGGAACTCAGACGGGTCTCGGCTGCCTGGTCGGCTCAGTGTTGATCGATCGACGAAGGATCAGATGACGACTGCTGCGCGCGAATTTCGTCGAATGCCCACAGCGAGTGAGGAGTCACTGTGGAGGGCTTTGAAGGGTGGTCAACTTCAGGGGTGCAAATTCCGCCGACAACATCCGGTGGGACCATTCGTGGTCGACTTCTTCTGTGCCTCGGCGCAACTGGTGGTTGAAATCGATGGCCCCGTTCACGACACGCAGCAAGATCGGGATGACGAGCGACAGCGTCTGCTTGAGACTCGCGGATACCGGATACTTCGGATCGCGGCTATCGACGTCGAGCGGGATCTTTCGGAGGTCCTACAGCGCATCGCTCGAACAATCCAAGCTTCCAAGTGACAATTGCATCGCTCCACGCCCGTGCTTTGCGCACCAACTCATAAAGAGCAGGGATGCCAAATTGCATGAGTTCTTCCACCTAAAGCCGGGATGGCTCCCCTCTCCTGCTCCGCGGGAGAGGGGTTGGGGGTGAGGGTGAGCACTCTCTCACAGCCGCGCCCAAAGCGGAGCTTCACGTCCATCTGGTAGTTCACCTGGCTATGAGGTAATCAACCATGGCGGGCCGGTACATTCTGGCTCTGGACCAGGGGACCTCCAGTTCCCGTGCCGTCATCTTCGACCACGACGGTCGAGTGGTCGCCCAACTGCATAAGGAATTCAGTCAGCACTACCCGAAACCGGGGTGGGTGGAGCATGATCCAGAGGACATCTGGAGTTCTCAGCTCGAGGTGGCCAGGCACGTTCTGGATGAGCAAAAGCTGGGAGCAACCGACCTGGCTGCCATCGGAATCACCAATCAGCGTGAGACCACAGTGGTGTGGGATCGCACGACCGGCGAGCCCGTCTACAACACGATCGTCTGGCAGGACCGCCGAACGGCCGAGTACTGCGACACGCTAAGGCGAGAAGGTTGGGAAGATCGTGTGCGCCAGAAGACCGGGCTGGTCATCGATGCCTATTTCTCGGCGACCAAAGTGCGATGGATTCTCAACCATGTGGACGGCGCGCGCGACAGGGCTGAACGGGGTGAACTCCTCTTCGGTACGGTAGATTCATTTCTCATCTGGCGACTCACCGGCGGCAAGGTGCACGTCACCGATTACAGTAATGCCGCTCGCACCATGCTGTTCAACATCCACGTCCTGACGTGGGACGAGGAGTTGCTGCAAGAACTTGGAATCCCCAGGTCCATGCTTCCCGCGGTGAAGCCGTCGTCGACGGTGTATGGGGAAACCGATCCGGAACTTTTGGGAGGAGCCGTCAAAATTGCCGGCGACGCCGGCGATCAACAGGCCGCGGCGTTCGGCCAGGCATGTTATCGGGCCGGCATGGTCAAGAATACCTATGGTACCGGCAACTTCATGCTGATGAATACGGGAGACACGCCAAGAGAGTCCAAAGCCGGGCTGTTGACCACGATCGCCTGGGGGATTGACGACCAGGTCGTGTACGCGCTCGAAGGCAGCATCTTCGTCACGGGAGCGGCGGTGCAATGGTTGCGTGATGAGCTGAAGGTCATCGGCAGCGCGGCTGAAACCGAGGAGCTGGCCCGGCAGACGCCGGATACCGGCGGCGTCTATTTTGTTCCGGCATTCGTGGGGCTGGGCGCACCGTACTGGGATCCGTACGCGCGCGGAGCGATCGTGGGCCTGACCCGGGGAAGCGGCCTTACCCAGATCGCTCGAGCCACGCTGGCTTCGGTGGCGTATCAATCGCGTGACGTACTCGAGGCGATGCGGAGCGACTCGGACCTTGAGATCGCCGATATGCGGGTCGACGGGGGCATGGTCGTCAACGACTTCCTGATGCAGTTTCAGTCGGACATCACGAACACCACGGTGCAACGACCGGTGGTCCAGGAGACGACGGCATTGGGTGCCGCCTACCTGGCTGGGCTGGCGGTGGGCTACTGGGATAGCCAGGAGGAAATCGAACAAAAGTGGTCCATGGATAAGGAATTCGTGCCGTCCATGGATGAGGAAGAGCGCGAGACGCTGTACCGGGGTTGGAAGCGAGCGGTCGAGCGTGCACGGGCCTGGATCGAGCCGGAAGAGGAACCGAAGGCCCGACCATAGTGCTGACTACAATTGAGCCTCATGTATCAGACTGAGGTGGTCGTCATCGGCGGCGGCGCGACCGGAGCCGGTGCATTGCGCGACGCAGCGCTGCGTGGCTTCAAGACGCTGCTGCTCGAGCGGAGTGATTTCGGTACCGGCACGAGCGGTCGGTACCACGGCTTGCTGCACAGCGGCGGTCGATATGCCGTGAAAGACCCTCTATCTGCTCGCGAGTGCATCGCGGAGAATATCATCCTGCATCGCATCGCGGCCGCGACGATCGAGGATACCGGTGGCCTCTTTGTGGCGACGCCGGACGATGACCCGGCATACGCCGATCGATTCGTCACGGCGTGCCGCGACAGCGGAATCCCGGTCACGGAAATTTCGATCGCCGAGATGCTGCGGCGGGAGCCGCGGCTGAATCCCGCCATTACGCGTGCGTTTGTCGTACCGGACGCATCGTGCGAGCCCTGGGCTTTGATCGAGGGCAATATTCGATCCGCCCGGGCATACGGCGGTGACGCCTGGCCGTATCACCAGGTGACCGGCTTTGAGCGGCAGAACGGCCGTATTACTGTGGTTCGAACGAGAGACACGCGGTCCGGTGAGGAGCAATCGATCGCGTGCGATTTCGTCGTCAATGCGGCGGGAGCGTGGGCCGGCCAGATCGGGGAGCTGGCGGGCGTCCCCCTCACCATGACCGCCGGCAAGGGATCGATGATCGTCATGAACCATCGCATCGTCAACAGCGTGGTCAATCGGTGTCACCTGCCGGGTGACGGCGACATCCTGGTACCGGTTGGTTCTGTGGCCATCATCGGCACGACCTCAATCAATGTGCCCGATCCCGACGCGTTCGAGATCGAGCCGGCCGAAATCGACTCGATGCTGCGGGAGGGTGAAAAGCTCGTCCCGGGGTTGGCAAAAATGCGATCGCTGCGGGCCTACGCCGGAGTCCGGCCACTGTACGGCAACGAGGGAGCATCGGCCGAAGGAAGAGACGTGAGCCGGGCCTTCGCCGTGCTGGATCACAGGAGCCGGGACGGTCTGGGGAACATGATCTCGATTGTCGGTGGGAAACTGACCACCTATCGCTTGATGGCCGAGCACGGCGTCGACGCTCTGTGCAGGAGCCTCGGCGTCGATCGACCCTGTCACACGGCCGACGAGCCGTTGCCCGGTTCCGAAAACGGCGTCCACTACTCCATCACGCATCGTTTGGCGGCGATCGAAGCGCGTGGTGGGGACGAGAATTCTCTGGTCTGCGAGTGCGAGTATGTCACGCGGTCGCAGGTTGAGCAGGTGGCAGCGGAACGGAGCACACACGACCTGGGAGACATTCGCCGCGAGTTACGGCTGGGCATGGGGCCGTGCCAGGGAGGGTTTTGCACCTACCGTGCGGCAGGTGTGCTGCACGATCTGAACCATCTACCTCCACGGGAGACCAATGAGGCTCTCTGCCACTTCCTGGAGGAGCGCTGGAAGGGGATCAAGCCGGTATTGTGGGGCGATGATCTGCGCCAGATTCAGCTGGATGAAGAGATTTATGTCAATCTTCTCGGTGTTCAGCAGGTAGATGACACGGTCGAGCCGGCAGGTGTTGACCGGAGATGAAGAGGCGGGGCCGGCATTTTGAGGTCGTGGTCATCGGCGCCGGACTCTCCGGCCTGGCGGCCGCGAGCTTCCTGGCGGAGGAAGGGGTACGAGTCGGCGTCATCGCCAAAGGTGGCGGATTCCTGCACTTTACGTCCGGCTGTGTGGATGTGCTGGGGCGTACCACTGGCGGCAAACCCGTGTCTGACCTGCCGGCGAGTGTCGACGAGCTGATCGCGCGGGCTCCATTCCATCCGTACGCGCTCACCGGGACGCACCATCTCCTGGAGGGCTTGCACCGGTTCCAGGCGATGATGACCGAAGCGGATCTTGATTTCGTCGGAGACGCTCAGGCCAATCTGACGCTGCCGACCGCCATCGGCTCGACCCGCGTTACCTGCCTGGCTCCGGACAGCATGGCCGCCGGGAGCATGCGTGAAACGTCCCCCATGCTGATCGTGGGATTCCGAGGGTTTCGAGATTTCTATCCACCGTACCTGGCCGCCAATCTGAGCCGCCGCAGTTCGTTTCCTGTGCGCCAACTCTATCTGGATTTACCAAGCTTCCGACAACGGCACCATCTTCTGTCGGTCGACCTGGCCCGGGAGCTGGATGATCCGGCGACGCGCAAGGAAATCGCTCGCCTGGTGAAGTCTAACCTGGGCGACGCCGGGCGGGTTGGATTTCCCGCGGTATTGGGTCTCGAACGACATCGTGACAGTGTGCTCGACCTGACGGAACGGATCGGCCACCCGCTCTTCGAGATTCCCACGCTTCCGCCCTCGGTGCCCGGAATGAGAATCAATCGTGTATTGCGACGTCGGCTTCTGCGGAATGGGGCCCGGGTCGAGATCGGCTTCCGGGTGCAGGGGCGATTCGATGGAGACCGAGCCGGCGAGATCGTGGTCGACTCGGCGGGAGGGGCCACCACCTACACGGCGGATGCCTTCGTTCTGGCGACCGGCGGCACCGGCGGGGGCGGAATCATCGCCCGACAGGACGGTTCATTGCACGAGTCTGTCTTCGGGCTGCCGGTGCAGGGATCGGCAGATCGGTCTTCCTGGTACCACCAGCGCTTTCTGGGACCCGATCCACAACCAATCAGCCTGACCGGCGTGGCCGTAAACGCACGCCTTCAGCTGTTGCCGGCCTCCGGTGGAGCGGTTGAAAACGTATTTGTCACGGCTTCCAATCTGCCGCACTGGGACCCGGTGCACGAGGGGTCCGGCGAGGGGGTGGCACTCGCGACTGCTCACAAAGCAGCGACGGAGATCCTCGATCTGCTGCGAGGACCGCTGCCACGCTCGGCACCTTCCGTGACGGAGCGCGACAGCCTGGGCACCGCGGCAGGGCATGTATCCGCAGGGCGCGGGACCGGCACGCGGTCGTAGGAATCAATCATGTCTATCCTCGATCCCACGGTCTTCGACGGTCGCGACATCGCTCTCAGCCTCGACTCATGCATCAAGTGCAACGTGTGCCAATCCTATTGCCCGGTGTCACATGTCACAGATCTCTTCCCTGGTCCGAAGTATGTCGGTCCGCAGGCACAGCGTCTTCGTGTCGGCCCGTCGGTCGACCGCACGGTCGATTACTGTTCGGGCTGCACCGTCTGCACTCGGGTTTGTCCTTCCGGTGTCAAGATCGCAGAGCTCAACTCCAGAGCTCGTGCCGCCATGGTCGAGGCACGCGGCGGCCCGTCGCTGCGCGACAGTATGATCGCCCGCCCGGAATTATTGGGCAAGCTGAACCGGCCCATCGCGCCGCTGGTGAATTGGATCCTGCTCAATCCCGCCGTCCGATATGCCTTGCAGCGCGTCTTGCGCATCGATCGACGTGCCCCGATGCCGAAATTCTCCAGCTGGAGCTTTCGTCGCCGGCACCGGCGCAACCCCTACCGGAGTGACCGGAAGGTCGCCTACTTCCATGCATGCTCCACGGAGTACTACGAGCCGGAGCTCGGTGAGAAGGCGGTTCGTTTGATGGAGCACAACGGGTATCAAACGGTGCTGCCACGTCAGAACTGCTGCGGACTCCCATTGATCTCCAATGGCGACTATGCCGCGGCACGCCGCTATGCCGAGCGGAATATCCGTCGCCTCTTGCCGATGGCGGAAGCAGGCATTCCGATCATCGCGACCTCGACCAGTTGCAGCTTGACGCTGAAGCAGTACTACGTCGATCTACTGGACATCCGCACCGAAGCGGCCGAAAAAGTCGCAGCCAACGTCTACGACATCTGCGAATTTCTCCGGATGTTGGAGGAACGCGGTGAGCTGAACACGGACTTTGCACCGGTGAACCAGGTGATTTCGTATCACGCACCGTGTCAGCTCAAGTCACACGGCATCGGTACGCCCGCACTCGATCTGATGGAGCTGGTACCCGGGTTGCGAACAGTAGAAATGGA
>JANWJD010000023.1 GCA_025449555.1 Chloroflexota bacterium
CCACTCCAGTTACGGCTGTCCTTTCTTCTGCAACTTCTGCGCGGTCGTCAACATGGTGAGCGGTCGCTGGCTGGCACAATCCGCCGAGCGTACCGCGGCCGTCACCGAGTTCTACGTACGAGCCGCGGGTATCGACTCGATGGAGTTCTTCGACAATAACTTCTTTGTCCATCAGGCGCGGACGCGTGACTACGCGGAGCGCATCGCCCATCTCAGTATCAAGTGGTGGGGTGAGGGGCGAATCGATACGCTGCTGAAGTATGACGAGAGCACCTGGCGATGCATGGCGGACGCCGGTCTAAAGATGATCTTCATGGGAGCGGAGTCGGGTTCGGACGAGACCTTGCGGCGCATGGACAAAGGCGGCAAGATGTCAACCGACAAGACGCTTGCCATTGCCGAATTGATGCGGCGCTACGACATCATCCCGGAGTTCTCGTTTGTGATGGGTAACCCGCCGGAACCGGAAGCCGATGTGCACGGGACGATCGAGTTCATCAAGAAAGTGAAGAAAATCAATCCGAAGAGCGAGATCATCATGTACATGTACACGCCGGTGCCGCTCGCCGGTGAGCTGTACGATCAGGCCAAAGCGGAGGGTTTTGCCTTCCCGCAAACCCTGGAAGGGTGGTCTGAGCCGGCCTGGGAGGAGTTCTCGCAACGACGAAGTACCACGATGCCCTGGGTCCAGGACGGTCTTCGCAGCCACGTGCGCAACTTCGAGCGAGTTTTGAACGCGTATTACCCCACGTCGACCAACCCCGAGCTCCACGGCTTCAAGACCTCGGTGCTCCGGGCGGCCGGTAGCTGGCGCTGGGTCACCGGGCGCTATGAATACCCGCTGGAGTTACGGGCACTCCATCGCCTTTTCGCGTATCAGCGCCCCGAGACCACCGGGTTCTGATCCGATCGGAGGAACGTGTGATCGCGCCCAGCGCGCACCTTCCGGACCGACTGACTGGATTATGGGGAACCAAGCAGGTTACCCCTCGATCAGCCTGGCTCCGGCACCTCCGGTTCCTGATCCTGCCGCTGCCCACCGTACTGCTTGCCTCCTGGGTGATCGTGGTCTGGAAGTTCAACGGGCTGTATGGGCAAGACCCGTTCGCGTACTACGACTTCGGTGTTGGTCCGCTCCGTCGTTCCCTGCTCGACGGCGTGCCGCTCAGCGCGATGTTCTGGCCGTTGGGATACCCCGTGCTCATTACGCTGGCGTCCTTCGTGCTCGGACCGATCACAGCTGCCGGGCAGGTGGTCAACGTGCTGGCCGGCGGCGCTACCGTGTGCTTCACCTATCTGCTGGGACGCGATCTCTTGCTACGGGCCGGCGCATCCCCCGACCTGTCGCGGCGTGCCGGGGCGAGCGGCGCCCTGCTATTGGGTGTGACCGGCCGAGTGGTCGAGTCAAATGTGCTGATCATGGCGGATTCCGTTGCCCTGGCCACGGCAACCCTCTCGGCCTGGGCGTTGGTGCGTTGGTGTGCCCGCGGGCAGGAGCTCAGACCGCATGCCGGGTGGCCGGCACTGTCGGGTACCGCGCTGGCCTGGTCCGTGATAACGCGCTGGGGGCAGGCGCTGCTGCTGGGCGCCTGGCTCATCGCCGCGCTGCCGATGGTGGTGCGTCATGGGAGGCGCAAGGTGTGGTGGCGGGGAGTCGGCTGGGCGGTTGTACCGGCAATGGTCGTACTGGGGACACAACTTTGGCTCGTCTATACGGTGCGACCCGATCCGAGCGTGAGTGTCCTGCCCTTCGCGGGCGACCTGGTACATGTGAACGGCGCGGGAATCGGCTGGTCGCTTACCCATCTCTTCCAGCATAGATTCGTGAATGGCGATGGCGTACAGCAGTATCCGTGGCCGAATGGCTGGTACTACGCCGGCGGAGCTTTCCTTTCGCAATACCTGACCCCGATCTTTTTGCCCGCTACGGTAGTAGGGGTGATCGTCGCCGCCACGTCCTACCCGCGTTCACTCCTTCTCCTGCTCTCATGGCCGGCGTTTCTCCTCACGTTCGACGCGGGCCTGGCGCAGCAGAACCCGCGCTACATCCTGGCGGCCCTGCCACCCATCGCCCTCCTGGCCGGTTTGGGCTCGGCCGTGGTCTGGGAGCATCTGCCGGCGCCGTGGCGAGCGCTGGGAACTGTCTTGATGGGTGCAGCCCTGGTGACCGTGGCCGCAATCGGCTTGCGGGGAGTCAGCACACTCAATGCGGAGCGAAACAGCGATCTGCAGGTCGCTACCTGGGCGGCGGCACGAGAACCGGTCGGTGCCACCACGCTGACCTTTGGCCTGACGTTGACCCTCCAGCACTCTACCCACCTGCGGGTGGTAGATCTCTCCGTCCTGTCACAGCGCGCGTTGCAACGACTGGTCGTCCGCCAAGGGCCGCTGTATTTATTGGTGCAGGAGCGCGCGATGACCGGACAGTTTGCGGCGCAGCCACCAGGCATCAATTACCGCCGGCTGAAAGCCAATCCCGGCTTGACCCTGCTGGGTGGACTGCACGGATATACCCTGGCGCGGGTCAACAAGTCGTGAGCGCACGTCGGGACACTCTCTGCCGGCGGTCCACGCACCGGGACAGCGATTTTCGGGCCGGCAGGCGATGAAGGTCGGGCTGATCGTACCGGGATTCAGTTCCGATGCCGACGACTGGTGCATCCCCGTGCTGGTCGACGTGGTTCGCGAGTTGAGTCGTCGGGCCGAGGTCCATGTGTTCGCGCTGCGTTACCCCGATCGGCACGATCGGTATACGGTTCATGGCGCCCAGGTACACACGCTCGGAGGAGGAGAGACGCGCGGTATGGCGCGCATCCGGTTGATAGCGGCGGCAGGGATGAGTGTGATGACCGAACATCGACGCTGCCCTTTTGCCGCACTGCATGGGCTCTGGGCGGACGAGCCGGGCTTCGTGTCCGTGCTGACGGCGCGGCTGCTGCGGATCCCGGCCTTCGTGAGCGTGATGGGCGGCGAACTGGTCGGCATGCCGGATATCGGCTACGGCGGCCGGTTGGCAGCATCCAACCGTCTGCTTGCGAAGGTGGCTCTGCGCGGCGCAGACACCATAACCGCCGGTAGCAGCTCGTTGGTTGAGCTCGTGCGGCAATCGGTGCCGCCCTCCAGGTATTCACACATCTCCAGATTGGTGTGGGGGATCGATCCCCGGCTCTTCGCGGCACATGGACCGGCCCATGTGCTCGCCGGACGGCAGCGGGTGCTGCACGTAGGATCGCTCGTTCCCGTGAAGGACCATGCAACCTTGTTGCAGTCAATCGCCCGGCTGAAGCGCGTCGAGCCGGGGGTCCATTTGCACCTCGTGGGTGACGGTCCGCTGCGCTCGAATCTGATCGAGCAGGCACGAGTGCTGGGTCTGAGTGGCGACGTCACGTTTCACGGTCATGTTCCCCGCCATGAATTGGCGCCGTACTACCGGTCGGCGGACGTGGTGGCCGTATCATCGCGCCATGAGGCTCAGTTGGTGGTGGCGCTGGAAGCCGCTCTCTGCGAGACGCCGGTGATTGGAACGGCCGTTGGTCTAGTGGCAGATTTCTCCTCCCCAGCGGCACCGGCCGTTCCGGTCGGAGACGACCACGCTCTGGCCCACTGTATCCAGGCGGCGCTGCGGCCTGAGGTCGGGCAGGAGATGGGGAGGACAGTTTGCCGGCTCGTACGATCGGAGTATCTCGCAGCACAGACGGCGGACCGTCTGATGGCGATGTACCGGAATCACGCGACTGCGATTGAGGCCGCATAGCGCCATGCCCGATATCAGTCCCACGGTTACCGTCTTGATCGACACCTACAATTACGCGCGCTTCGTCGGGCGGGCTATCGACAGCGCCCTTCAACAAGAGTACGACGGCCCACCGATTCAAGTGCTGGTGGTGGACGACGGTTCCACCGACGACACGGCGGCTGTCGTGGGGCGATATGGCTCTGCCGTGGACTTCATTTCCAAAACAAATGGGGGCCAGGCCTCCGCCCTCAACCTCGGGGTGCGCGAGTCCCAGGGTGACATCATCTGCCTGCTGGATGGAGACGACTACTTTTATCCGGGCAAAGTGCAGCGGGTGGCCGACGCGTTCCGGCACCGGCCTGAGGTCGGGCTGGTCTACAACGAGTTCGATATTGTCGACAGCACCGGGACCTCGATGCACAAAGTCTATCCGGAGCCGACCTGGACCGGGTATCGGATTCCGCCGGCCAGGATACCGTCTCAACTTCGCTCGTTGATCCTGCTCGGCCATCCCTGGACCTGCATTACCTCAGCCATGTCGGTGCGTCGCGCCGTGGTGGCCGATTTGCGCGTCCCGGAGGGGATTTTTCTGCACTCGCCCGATCTGTTCCTGGGCCTGGTGTTGCCTTTTCTGGCAGAGGTGGCGATAATCGAATCCTCGCAAACCGCCTATGTCTTCCACGGCCGGAACGTGGGATTGTATAGATCGAGCGCGGTCAACCGATCCATGTACCAGCAGCAGATGGAGTGCATCCGTGGGTTCGCGGAGGAGCGTTTCGGCGTGCATTTCGTGCGGTATGGTGGGCGGGGTTTGTATAGGGCCTCGGCGAGAGCCCAATGGGCGGAATCCATCAGGGAATTCCGACAAATTAGCGCGGCCAACGTCGAGCGTCGCATCAAACGGCGCTGCCACGCCCAGTTGGTGGCCGTTGTGTTACTGCCCGACGTACTGTATGGTGCGCTGCGGGACGCGCGGGCAAAACACCACCGATGGAGAAACCGTCACCTGCGGCGCAGAATCGCCGAGGCGCGACAGTGAGGAGGAGGGCCCGTGACTGACGTGCTCATTGGGCAGTCGTACTACCTGCGCTTCGATGCCAAGTTATGGGAAGCGATGCAGCCCTACCCACCGCTCGGCTCGCTCTACGCGGCGGCCTACCTGCGTAGCCAGCAGTACGATGTCGCCTTCTTCGATGCCATGCTGGCCGATTCGGAGGCGCCGTGGGGGGAGGCGATCGACCGCACCAAACCGCGCTTCGCCGTCCTCTATGAAGACAACTTCAACTATCTCTCGAAGATGTGTCTGCTGCGTATGCGCGACGCTGCATTTCGGATGATCGAACTGGCCCGCGAGCGGGGGACCACGGTGATCGTGGCCGGGTCGGATGCCACGGACCACGCCGAGCAGTATCTGGCCAAGGGGGCTCACTTCGTGGTGCGCGGGGAAGGCGAACATACTGTGGGCGAATTGCTGCACTGCCTGACCGGGCGCAGCGACGCCACACTTGATTCCATCCTCGGTCTCACGTTCCGGCGTGAAGCGCAAGGGGACGGCATCGTACGTACGCCCCCACGACCCGATATCCGGGACCTGGACAGTCTGCCGTTTCCGGCCTGGGATCTGGTCGATATGGTACGGTACCGGGACATCTGGCTGAACCGACACGGGTACTATTCGATGAACATGGTCACGACGCGTGGCTGTCCGTACCACTGCAACTGGTGCGCCAAGCCGATCTGGGGACAGCGGTACAACAGCCGGAGCCCGGAAAACGTGGTCGAGGAACTGTACTGGTTGAAGCGGACGTATGCGCCGGACCATATCTGGTTCGTGGACGACATCATGGGGCTCAAACCACGCTGGATCGATCGATTTGCCGAGCTGGTGGACGCACACGATGCGCGGGTGCCGTTCAAGAGCTTGCACCGCGTCGATCTCCTCTTGCGCGGCGACACGGTCGGCTCCTTGAAACGAGCGGGCGCCAGGACAGTGTGGGTCGGCGCCGAGTCGGGTTCGCAAAAGATCCTGGATGCCATGGATAAAGGAACCAAAGTCGAGCAGATCTACGCGGCCACCGAGCGGCTGCATCAGGCTGAGATCGAGGTCGGTTTTTTTCTCCAATTTGGGTATCCCGGCGAGAGCCGGGAGGACATCGAACGGACCTTGCAGATGGTGCGCGACTGCCGGCCGGACGACATCGGCATGTCGGTTTCGTATCCACTGCCCGGGACCAAGTTCCACGAGACCGTCAAGCAGGAGCTGGGTGGTCAACAGAACTGGGTCGATTCGAACGATCTAGCGATGATGTACCACGGCCCCTTCACCACCGAGTTCTACCGGCAGTTGCATATCGTGCTGCACAAAGAGTTCCGGATGCGCCGCGGGTGGAGTGAGGTGTACCGGACGATGCGTCATCCGACCAGGCTGCGACGGCACCATGCGCGTCGCCTCGTGGCTTCCCTCTTCCATCTGGCGACGTTACCGGCAGCTCGACGGAAGCTCCAGCAGTTGGCCGGTCTATCCCACGGAGCACCGCCGCCGCTGGTGGCCGACACGCGTTGAGCCTATGGCCGGCCTGGTCGTCCCGGACACGTGCGTAGGACCGAGGTGAAAATGGTAGGCGAAGATGTCCGCCTGCACGACACGCGACGGGCATTCGATGGGGTGGCCGCCGAGTACGACGGTCCGGCGGGCAACAACCGCGTGATCCAACGCATGCGCGACGAGATGTGGCGCACGTTGATCGGTACGTTCCCCGCAGGCTGCAGGCTGCTCGACCTCGGGTGTGGAACGGGGATCGATGCCGCTTACCTGGCCGGCCGCGGCTACTCGGTACTGGCGACTGACTGGTCGCCCGCCATGGTGGAACGGACGCGAAGCAGGCTCAGGGAACTCCGCCTGGAGGATCGGGCCACAGCACGGGTGCTCGGAGCACACGAACTCGATCAATTGCGTGGGGAGCAGTTTGACGGGATCTACTCGGATCTTGGACCACTCAACTGCGTGCCGGACCTCGCCCACACGGCGCGTAGCTGCGCCGCGCTGCTGCGCCCGGGCGGCCGAATGGTGGCTTCGGTGATTGGGCGCATCTGTCCCTGGGAGATCGCCTACTATGCGGTGCACGGCAATTGGGACCGAGCGTTCCTCCGCCGGCAGTCCGACGCCTTGGCCGTGCCGCTGGAGGGAGGTACGGTCTGGACGCGGTACTACAACCCACGCCGCTTCTACGAGCCCTTCGCCGGCACCTTTGCCTTGAGCGCCTATCGGGGATTGCGCATCC
>JANWJD010000024.1 GCA_025449555.1 Chloroflexota bacterium
GCTCGACCAGGCAGAATGCGAAGGCGCAGATCGCGCCGGAGCCGCAGATGACGAGCGCGACCATGAGCGCACGCCGTGGTCCAAGGATGACCGCCAGGCCCCGCTGTCGGAGCGCCGCATCGGTATTCACGTCGGGCAGCGCGTTCGCGAGATGCGCGGCCAGCAGCAGAAAAGCACCAAATGGGTACACGAGCACTATCTTCCAGGTCAGCATGCCGGCGACCAGCCAGATCCAGGTGAGGAGCGAGAGGAAGCTGACCATGTAGGGGACGGGGCTGAAGGGCGTGCGTTTGAGTCGGAGATCGTACGCGATGCCCGATCCAAGGCCCACGGCGGCGATGGCCAGTGAAGCGAGGCCGAATGTCAAGGCGACTCCGCAACAGAGCACGGCCCCCACGGCTACCAATTCGAGCGCCACGTGTCCAGACACCGTCCCGCTCGGTATCGGCTTGTCAGGCTGCGCAATCGCGTCGTCTGCACGGTCGATGAAATCGTTCAACGCTCCCACAGCTACCTGGGAAGCGCCGATCACCGTCAAGCCACGTAGCAGTACTCCAATGGCCGGCACCCCGCGATGCGCCACGATCATGAGAACCGCCGATCCGCCGACGACCGTGATGGATGGGAAAACGTGCACCAGTCGAACGGCGGCGACCGTCGACCGGAGTCGTCCCCTGGAGCGAGCCTGGTCGTCCCCGTTCCGGCGCACAACTGTTAGGTCGGCAGTACGACGCCGAAGTCCGAACCCGGCAACCAACCCATGCGAGTCAATGCCAGGATGCAGATCAGCACCACCACCGCGCACAGTATGCCCGTAATCGCGCCCGCCACGACATCGAACGGGTAGTGCACGCCCACGTAGACGCGAGAGAAGCCGATGAGCGCGGCCAACGCCAGAAAAATGAGCCCAAATCGCGGGTATGCCACCACCAGAGGCACTGCCGCCGCCATGGAGGAGCCGGCATGACCTGACGGCCAGGAGTGTGCCCCCGGAGCCTTGATGAGCAGGAGACGAAGCCGACCGGGACCTCGTGGACTGTATGGGCGCTCACGTGCAATGGCGGGCTTGAGCACGATATTGATCACCCCCTCCGCCAGGAGCAGCGAGCACAGGCTCGCGAGCGCCGCGCTACGCGCGCGTGCGTTGCCGAACACGAAGAGCACCACACTCACCACGATCCAGATCGTGCCCTTCGTACCGGATTGCGTGATTCGCACCATGAGGACGTTGGCCCAACGCGCGCGCAGCTTGTGCTGGGATAACACGTAGAGATAGCGGTCCAGGTGCGAGAGCCGATTCCTCGACATGATTCTGTATTGTCGCATCCTCGGCCACGCAAAGAGCACTGTTTTGGAATCCGCTCGAACCAGATCGCACGACCGACAGTGAGCGAGAATCCCGCCCCGTCTCAAGCTCCATGCCGGGCCTCACCGGCAGTTCCCGAAGATGTAAACCGTCGGTCGTCAAAAGTTCATCGATGTAATCCGCAGTTTATGGACCTTGTCTGTCCTTCGATCCACACTGAACACCAAAGTTTCCGGGTGCCCGGACGAAAGAGTCCTGAAAGGAAGTGATTCGATGAACGTTTCGATGCCGCTATTGAGAAAGACCGCGCTCGCCTTGACCCTGACCGTCGCCGGAGTGGCAGGCAGCTCGCAGGTGGCGCCGGCGACACACGCCGCGACGCAGCCAAAGATTTCGGCGAGTCTCATATCCAACACCGAATTCCTCGTGGCGGGACAGGGCTTTACCCCCGGAGGATATGTCAACGTTTTCGTTCACAACAGCCATGGGCGGTTGATTCGCACTGTCTCCGTTCGGGCAACGTTCCACCATTGCACCCCAACCATCTGCCAGGTAGGCGGATATTTCGATGTCTACATCCAGGTTGCCGGCAACGCACAGACGGACAACGAAATCGCGCGCGATGTCAGAACCGGGATGTGGAGCAACGTCACGACCGCATAACAGCTGGGTCGCGCCTGCGACCACTGCACCTATGGCTTCTTGCGCCCACTGGGGAGCGAAGTAAGGCGGGACCGCGGCGTCAGCCGCAGGGTCCCGCCCTCTCACCCAAATCTTACGCGGCGGGTGATTCTTCATCACCCGCCGCGTTTCGCCGCCATGTAGAATCGGTCGGTCCGGTCCCGCTCCCCATTGGCGGAATGACTACACGATAAGCGATTCCCGAAAGGACGGCCATGAGCGAGGCATCGCCGGCACGATACGTCGAACTGCGCCAGGAAGAGGGGATATTCATCATCGCCCTGCTGGATGAGCAGCGGCGCCAGGTTGGACACGGATACAAAGGACCCACGCTCAAGCGGGCCGAACAGGACTTAAGGTATTGGACGCGCGACAAGGGCCTGGAGAGACTCCCGACCTGAGCAGGGAGCCGCCGTCGTCTCCGGAGCTCACCTCGGTGGCCCGGCCCGGCGGATTCCCGGAACGCGCCATTCTGCATCTCGATCTCGACGCGTTCTATAGCTCGGTTGAACAGAGGGATAATCCGCGACTCCGTGGAAAGCCGGTCATCGTGGGTGGCGATCCAGATCGACGCGGCGTGGTCGCGACGGCCAGCTATGAGGCTCGACGCTTCGGTATCAGGTCGGGCCTTCCGGCTGTCACGGCACGAAGACTGTGTCCCCAGGCAGTATTCATCGCTCCGCGCTTCGGGGTGTACCGGGCGGTGTCAGAGACGGTTATGGAAGTTCTGCAGCGGCTGTCCCCCACGCTGGAGCGCATCGCGTACGACGAGGCATTCGTGGACGTTTCTGACCGTGTCCGTGCCTGGCTCGACGCGGATTCACTCGGTAAATCCGTCAAACGAGATATTCATGGCGCCGTCGGGCTCACCGCCAGCATTGGCATAGCAGCGAACAAGATCACGGCGAAGGTCGCGTCTGATCACCAGAAACCGAACGGCCTGACGATCGTGGCGTCTGGTGAGGAGGCACGCTTTCTCGCGCCGTTGACGGTCCGGAAATTGTGGGGAATTGGGCCGCGGGCTGAAGCTCGGCTTGCGACCGAAGGAATCGAGCGGGCGGAGCAACTCGCCGCTGCTTCTGCGGAATGGATAGTGGCTCGCTTTGGCCATCAGGGCCTGGAGTGGCAAGCACTGGCTCGCGGTGTCGACTCCAGACCAGTCGCGTCCGGAGAGAAACGCCGGCAGATCAGCCGTGAGGAGACGTTTGCGGAGGACCTGAACGACATCGACTCGCTCTGTGCCGCGTTGAAGCGAATGAGCGACGGTGTGATTTCGGATATGCGGACCTATCCGCCGGCACGTACCCTTACGGTCAAGATTCGGTACGCCAACTTCACTACCATCACGCGCCAGATCAGTCCGGGCACTGTGATGACGGCACAGTCCGTGCCGGATCATGCCAGGCACGTCTTCATGGACCATTGGGACGGGCGCCCGGTGCGACTCCTCGGTGTGGCGCTCTCGAACTTCGTCGAAGACGCGCCGGGACAACTCAAACTCTTTTAATCGCGCTGGGGCACTCCCCGGCGCGACCACGCCGGACAGGCGTCTTAGATCCCAACCACCTGTTGCGGCACTTTCGCACTCATCCGCAAGCTCTCGGCCTTGTCGAGGCGCTCCCACGGCAAATCGACATCATGGCGGCCAAAATGGCCGTACGATGCGGTTTGGCGGTAAATGGGACGGCGGAGATCCAGATTCTGAATGATCGCCGCCGGTCGAAAGTCAAAATGTCGATCGATGATGTCCTGCATTTCGGCGTCGGAGACGTGGCCGGTACCGAAGGTTTCGATCATGATGGAGAGCGGGTGCGCCCGACCAATGGCATATGAGACTTGAATCTCAAGACGATCGGCCAGACCGGCCGCTACCAGATTCTTGGCTACGTAGCGCGCGTAGTACGCGGCCGATCGGTCGACCTTGGTCGCGTCTTTGCCCGAGAAGGCTCCTCCACCGTGTCGGGCCATTCCCCCGTACGTGTCGACGATGATCTTTCGACCGGTCAGTCCGGCATCTCCATGCGGTCCGCCGATCACGAATCGACCGGTCGGATTCACGTAATACTTCGTGTCGGCATCCAGCCATTCCTGACCGATAACCGGCTTGACCACCACTTCCACCAGATCGTGCTTGATCGTTTCTTGACTGATACCGTCATCATGCTGGGCCGAAATCAGGACAGTGTCGACCCTATACGGCTGACCATATCGATATTCGACCGTGACCTGAGCTTTGCCGTCGGGGCGGAGATACGGCAACGTTCCATCCCGCCGCACTTCCGATAATCGCCGGCACAGCGCGTGCGAAAGCGCGATTGGAAGCGGCATAAACTCGGGCGTCTCCGTGCAGGCGAAACCGATCATCATTCCCTGGTCACCGGCGCCGGTCTGATCGATCTGGGCCTCGGATGAGTCCGATTCCTGAGAGTGATCAACGCCCACCGCGATATCGGGTGATTGCTTGTTGAGACGCACATTGATCTCGCAGGTGGACGCGTCGAACCCTAATTCGGGGCGGTCGTACCCGACGTGAGCAATAGTTTCGCGTGCGATGGCGGATGGGTCGATATCGGCCGTCGTGGTGACCTCACCAAAAATCAGAACGTATCCGGTCCCCGCGGAAGTCTCGCATGCGACACGAGCTTTGGGATCTTGCGCCAGAATGGCGTCGAGAACTGCATCCGAGATTTGATCGCACAGTTTATCCGGATGTCCCTCCGTCACAGACTCAGACGTGAAGAACAGTTGAGGTGCCTGCATAAAGGTCGTCATCAACCCTCCTTGGGCGTTGGCGGCGCTAGCGCTTCAGAATTCTTGTCATTATACGCGACTCGATTGTGCCCGTCCTGGAGCGCCATTCTCACCTGAGATGGGTGATATGCCGCGTGGACGCCTGCACAGGCAACGGCGCAATCCTTACCCCCCCCACGAACGCCCAATCGTGTACAGTGGCGGCGTGCCAGAACAGAAAAGACGGGGACGAAGTGCTCGAACGAACGCGGTAGACGCTGTTGGCAAATCGGTACCGATCGGTGCCGCCAGAGCGTCACCTACCGGCAGCGGAGGAAGGCGGGCTCGCCCTCTCACGACCCCGACTGCTTCCGGTGCCGCGCTGCCGATCATGGCTGTCTTCCTGTTGCTGGCGGGCCTCGGCTCCGCGTTACTGACCGTGCGGCTGCACAATCGA
>JANWJD010000025.1 GCA_025449555.1 Chloroflexota bacterium
CCGCACTGGTGGCCAAGGGCGCTGTGGACCCACCCGTTCCCGTCCCGAACACGGTCGTGAAACGCAGCAGCACCTACAATACTGCCGGGTCTACCTCGGTGGGACGATCGGCCGCTGCCAGTGCGGTGCTCTTTTATTTCCGCAGAGAAGCCGCAGTGTAATTCCAGCATTCAATTCGCTGGAAGCACACTGCGGCTTTGACTATTTCAGTCAAGAGTGCGAGTTGCTATGACGCGGCGATGTCTTTTCCGCCGGGCGACTCGAGTGGTCTCGGACGCTGCGGCTGCGGCTCCACGCCGGATCCTTCCAGATCCTCCTTGGGCTTCGCATTCCTGGCGTCTCCCCTCCGTCGAATGAACCAGCGCACCGGGTCGAAGAACTCGTCGGCAACGCGTTCCTTCAACGGAATGATGGCATTGTCCGTGATGTGGATGTGCTCCGGACAGACCTCCTGGCAACACTTGGTAATGTTGCACAGACCGACCCCACCCTTGTCTTTGATGGCCTCTCGGCGGTCGAGGGAGTCCTTGGGATGCATGGCCAGGTATTGGTAGCGCACCATGAACCGTGGCCCGAAATACTCGCTCATCTCACCATGGTTCCGCAGTACGTGACAGACATCCTGGCAAAGAAAGCATTCAATGCACTTGCGAGGCTCGTACAGTCGGTCCACGTCTTTCTGGTACATGATGAATGGGCTGGGCTCGTCTTCACGCGGCGTGAAGGGCGCGATGCGCTTATTCACCGTGTAGTTCCACGATACGTCAGTTACCAGGTCCTTGATGATTGGGAAGGTGTGCATGGGTGCAACGTGAACATCCTCCCCCTGGAAATCGTCCAGCCGCGTCTTACACATCAGCTTTGGGATACCGTTGATCTCGGCGCTGCACGATCCACACTTGGCGGCCTTGCAGTTCCATCGCACGGCGAGATCACCCGCGATGTGCGCCTGTATCCAATGGATGGCGTCCAGGACAACCATGCCGGGAACCGCCGGCACCTTATATTCACGTTCCTCGCCTCCGTTCGCGTCCCCACGAAAGACCAGGAACGTGTATTCAGCGTCGCTCATGAATTTGTTTCCTCTATCACTTGTGCCAATTCTGACGGCATGGGGGGGATCGGCTGCGGCTTTATCTCCATCCCGGAGTCCGTCTTGCATGCGATGAAATTCACTCTTCCCAGGTGTTCGTCTTTATCGGGATAGTCGATTCGGAAGTGAGCCCCACGACTTTCCTTCCGCAGGATCGCGGCTCGAACAACTGCCTCCGCCAGAGTCAACATGAACAGATCATCGCGCGCTGTGTGCCAGCCGGGATTGAACATCCGCGAGCCCTGTACGTCGATGTCACGAGCGCGTTCTTGCAGGTCCAGAACTTTCTGCAATCCTTCCTGCATATCGCTTTCCTCACGTGCTATCCCCACGTGAGTCGACATAACATCTTGCAGTTCCTGATGGAGTAAATAAGCATTCTCGCGTCCACCACTTTCAAATGGACGCAGCAAAAGCTCTTTCTCACACTGAATCTGGTGTTCGTCGATAGCCAGGTGCGTGTGCAAGCGGTCCGCATATGCCGCGGCCGCCTCGCCGGTGCGCCGCCCAAAAACGACGAGATCGGTGAGCGAATTGCCACCGAGACGGTTCGCCCCGTGCAATCCCGCAGCGGCCTCGCCCGCGGCGAACAAGCCGGGCACGGTGCTGGCTCCGGTCTCCGCCTCCACCTGGATCCCGCCCATGGCATAGTGCACGGTGGGCGCGACTTCCATCGGCTCCTTGGTGATGTCGATGTCCGCCAGCTTGATGAACTGCTCGTACATCGACGGCAGCTTGTGACGCACAAAATCTGCCGGTTTGTGACTGATGTCGAGGTAGGCGCCACCATGTTCGCTACCCCGGCCCTCTTGTACTTCGCGATAAATAGCCCGAGCTACCACGTCACGGGACGAAAGATCCTTCTTCTTGGGATCGTACCGCAACATGAAACGCTCGTCCTTGGAGTTTTTCAATATGCCGCCCTCGCCCCGTACGCCTTCGGTCACGAGGAGCCCCCGCACCCCGGGCGGCCACACCATGCCTGTGGGGTGGAATTGCACCATCTCCGTGTCGCGCAACTCCGCACCGGCTTCATATGCCATCGCGATTCCATCGCCGGTCCCTTCCCACGAATTGGACGTTACCTTATACATCCGTCCCCAGCCACCCGTGGCAACGATGATGGCCCGCGCCCGGAAGAGAACAAAACGCCCGTCCTCGCGCCAGTAGCCGAATGCCCCGCACACGCGCTCGCCGTCAAGGATAAGGCGGGTCAGCGTGCATTCCATGTACACGTCGATATCGGAATGCACCCCCTTGTCCTGAAGCGTGCGGATCAATTCCAGACCGGTGCGATCTCCCACATGTGCCAGGCGTCGATAGCTATGAGCCCCGAACGCGCGTTGCATGATCCTGCCATCGTCGGTGCGATCGAAGAGGGCGCCCCATCGTTCGAGTTCGAACACTCGATCTGGGGCCTCCTTGGCGAACAACTCCACCATGCGCCAGTTGTTGATCATCTGGCCGCCGCGCATTGTGTCGCCAAAATGCATCTTCCAGCTATCGGCCGGATCGACATTGCCCAGCGAGGCAGCCATGCCGCCCTCAGCCATAACCGTGTGTGCCTTTCCCAGCAGAGACTTGCACACCACGCCCACCGATGCACCGGCTTCCGATGCGGCAATCGCCGCTCTCAACCCCGCCCCTCCGGCGCCAATGATCAGGACGTCATGTTCGTGTGTTTCGTAACTCTCGATCATTTCAGCAGCCTGTGTGAGCGCCGAAACATGAGCCGAAAACACCTGATGAGACGACGCGAATGTAGATATCGACCACGCACACGGATACCAGGCTAAACCAGGCAAAGCTTCCATGGTACGGATTGATTCTGCTGACGAAACCCAGCAAACCATGACGGGCTCGACCGCCTCGCACACACGAGAAGCAATCCACGCTGCCTCCCACGAAATGCCGCAAGGCATGGCAGGAAAAGGTGTACCCGGAGAGCAGTACGACGTTGGCCAGCATCAGTACCGAGCCCACGCCAAGGTAAAAGCCGTGCTGGTAACGAAACGCGCTAATCGTATCCCACCACAACCATGCCAGGACGATCAGTGCCAGATAGAGAAAGTAGCGGTGAAAGTTGTTGAGCACCTAGGGAAACGCGCGCTCACCCTTATAGCCCTCGCGTTTCCGAGGCTCGGGAACAGCGCAGGCCGGCGGGTCCCAGAAGAATGCTCGATAGTACGCCTTGCGGTAGTAGTAACAGGTACCACGAAACGCGAGCGGCACCCAGGCAACCAGAAAAGCCGAAGAGAGCGGCCAGATCGGCAGCTTGATCAGAGGCGAATAGAAGGGCGACAGGTACGGGCCCTGCACCCAGGCATGCGCCCCGCTACCAAAAGCCACCGACCAGAAGCCATAGATCACGAAGAGTGTGAAACCGACCGCTACGGATACCGGCTGTATCCACCAATTCCCCCGCCCGGGAAGGGCCTGCGTCGCCGGTACGCGGTTACTCCTGGCCGCTTGGACTGTCATTCTCTTCCTTTCTCACAATCGCCCAATCCCCATTATCCGGCGGCGGAGCAGGCGGGCGATGGTGTTGATGACCATACCCGTTACTATTGCCGTTCAAATGGTCCTTCGAAGGGACCATCGGATACACGCCGATCAACACGTGGGCGTCAAATTCCGCCGAAAACTCGAAGCCAATCTTGCCCTGTTGCCAGAGCTTTTCCAGCGACTGGGCGGTCCCACTTGGCAGCCCTACGTACGCGCGACGATGGTTGCCGGTTTCAATGAAGGCGCCGTCCTCCGACTCAACCACGAAGCGGCGCCTGATCTCTGATATTGGAACGTACGATTTATGACGAATGAACCAGAGCAGAGTGCTCGGGCTTTGTCGTCTGTCCTTGCCCATGACTCCTCCAACCAGATCGGTGCGCGTGGGCCCCCGATCGCTTCCACGGTCGAGCAGTGGAGTGCGTAGTGCCAACGTGCAACCACGCAGCGCGGCGATGTGGCAAAGAAAGGCAGCAGGCGCAACATGGCCATTCCTGCTGCCAGGGGAACAATCACCACCAGAGACAAAAGCGCCACGGATACCCCACTGCAACTATTTCTACGCACTTTATACCACGATTTCGACCTGGTAGTTGACGTCGAACGCGGGTGAAGAATCCAAATCACGCGACCAGCGGAAGTGAGAGGCCGGCAAGATACCGCAACAACGCCGCGCGCTTGGCGGCCGCGGCTGCCCGCCCAGAGAGGAGCATCCCGCCGACTTCGGCTACCGCGTCATTCCCACCGAGACTTATGGCCTCACCAAGGATCCTGGGTCGAAATTCCTGCAGCGCCTGCCGGCGAACTGTAGCATCGATGTTCCGAGCCACCAAGTCGCCCTCCTGTATGGCGAGTTGGGCTGATGACGCCGAGATTCGAGCGTGGGCGTAGTCGAAGGCCGAGGAGGCATCACCGCAGGCGAAGACAGAATCGTGACCCTCGACACGCAGGTATGGATCTACCCCGAACTTCCCGGCCGGGATGTCGTACCCGGTTCTTGCATGCACGTCCACCGCCACCCTGGTTTGTCCGGCCCAGACCACCAGGTCTGTATCGAAATGAGTTCCAGACTCGGTCCAGACCCCTGATTCGTCCACGCGTTGTACGGATAAACCCAGATAGAGAGGTACGTTGCGAGCTACCAGAATGCGCTCCGCGGCCGCGCTGACCCTGGGACTGGCCTGGGGCAAGAGCCGCGTATCTTCTGCCACGATTCGTACGTCGATCCAGCCCAGAGCGCGTGCGCCCGGCACGCGATACTCGGGAGCGGACAGTTCGCCTGTGACCTCGGTACCCGTGTATCCCGCCCCCACAATCACGACGCGCGTCACGTGCCGCCTGGCACGCAAATCGGCGAGCGTGTCTCTCAAGTGCACCGCATCGCGGACGGATTTCACCGTCAGGCAGTGCGTTTGCGCCCCCGGGATATCGAGGAAGTCCGGAGCGGTGCCGGTTGCGATCACGAGTATGTCGGGTTGGAACGACCCCTCGGAGGTATCGACCTGGCGCGCTGCGAGGTCGACCGCCAGAACCTCGGCCCGCACGCGATGGATCCGTCGAGCAAACAATCGTTGAAACGGAAGGCAGGCATCGCGGGGCTCAATTTTCGCTGCAACCAGTTCCGGCAGGCGCGTGATCAGTTGATGGCAGTCGCCACGATCGATCAAGGTGATCGACCAACTCCGATCAAGCCGCGCCGCCAATTCCCGCGCCACCCGCACACCGGCATATCCTCCGCCCAAAATGCAAACGGCCGGCATGATTGTCCTCTTCTTGCGGATGCGATCGGGAATCGTACCCACATTGTACGGACATGGGTCGCGACGTCGTTTCCACCAGCACCAAATGCGCGACGCTCGCTCTGACCATCATGAAGAGCGCCCCAGAACTGCACGCCAGGGAGTGCCGGATCGCTCAGTAGGTCATTATCGAGCGAGGCTCTGATGGTAGTAGGTTGCCACGCCGTTGAGCACGAATTGGACGGCAAGCGCCGCCAGGAGAATTCCCATCACCCTCCCGATGACGTGGACTCCGGTCTCACCCAGGACCCGTAGCAAGAGCGTGCTCAACTGCATCGACAGATACGAAGCGACCAGAGAGATCAGAATCGCGACAATGACTGCAATCACTTTCCACGCGTCGGTTCCCGCCTGCGACATGTAGAGGACGACCGTGGCAATAGCCCCCGGGCCGCTCAGGATCGGTATGGCAAGTGGAAAGACGGAGATGTCCGTACTCTTGAGAGCTTCCGCTTCCTCTTCCGGCGTCTCGCGGGTGCGTGATTTGCGTGCGAACAGCATGTCGACTGCGATCAAGAGCAACAGTATTCCCCCGGCGATCGAAAAGGCCGGCACTGTAATGCCCAATGAGCTCAGTAAGGTTCGTCCTCCGGCCGCGAAGGCCAGGAGAACGATCGTGGCTACGACTATGGCGCGCCGAATAACGCGCGTCCGTTCGGCCGGCAGAACGCCGGGCGTGAGCGCGAGAAACAGCGGAGCGATCCCCACCGGGTCCACGACACTGATGATCGTGGCAAGTGAGGCGAGAAAGAAGGCCACATCCTAGAGTAGTCCGTGGTTCGGCGCGTCCCCATATCCCGCCAATCTGGTGCTCAGATAGGTATTGCGGCGCAGCGATTGCTCCCGGCCGATTGCTCGTTCAAAAGAAAGAGGCGAGCCCGCCAGTACGCATAATTGGCTGGCTCTGGTCACGGCCGTATAGAGCAGACTGCGTTGCAGCAAGATCGCGTGTCGGGGAACGATCGGGATGATGACGCACGGGAATTCACTACCCTGCGCCTTGTGAACCGACACGGCGTAGGCCAGCACAAGCTCGTCCAGTTCATCCGGGCCATACTCGAGGTGGATCGATCCTCCGCCCGGGGCCGGGAAAGTGATGGTGAGCGATTGGTCCTCGGTGCTGACCACGGCGATCCGGCCCACGTCGCCGTTGTACACGTCCTTGTCGTAGTTATTTCGGACCTGCATTACCTTGTCACCCAGACGGTATAAACGCTCACCACGTCGAAGCTCCGGGCGAGCAGGACCCGGGGGATTCAAGAGCGCTTGAACCTCGACATTCAGGGCAGTGACACCGGCCGGTCCGCCGTGCATGGGCGAGATGATCTGCACATCCTCAACCGGGTCAAAGCCGAACTTGCGGGGAATCCGCTCCACGAGGAGTAATTTGATGGCACGCACGACGCCTGCCTCGTCATCGGAACGGACGAAAAACAGGTCATCGTCCGGACCATTCTCAATCGAAGGCACTTCACCCCGAATCAGTCGGTGGGCGGCGAGAATGATTTGTGAGTCCCGAGATTGGCGGAACAACTCGGTGAGAGTCACCACCGGTATCGACTCACTCGTAATGCAATCCCGCAGCACGCTGCCGGCGCCCACCGACGGTAACTGGTCGGCGTCTCCCACCAGCAGGACATGCGACTCCGGTGGCACCGCTTTCAGCAGGTGATAGAAGAGCAGAATATCCAGCATTGAGACCTCATCCACGATCACGAAGTCGAATGGCAACGGGCGATTCCGATCGTAGTTGTAGATCTCGAGCCCCGGCTGGTATTCGAGCAGCCGGTGGATGGTCGAAGCCGGGCGATCGGTGGTTTCCGCCACCCGCTTGGCGGCACGACCCGTCGGCGCACAGAGGCAATACGAGATATCTGCCGCATCCAGCACCGAAATGATGGTGCGAAGCGTCGAAGTCTTTCCGGTTCCCGGCCCTCCGGTCAGGATGCTAACCTTGCGGACCAATGCGAGCTCAACCGCTTCTATCTGCTTTTGCGCGAGTGAGAGGCCCTGAGCGTCCGCCGCCGTACCCACTGCCTCCGCCACGTTGAAGCGCCGATCCAGTGTGAGTGCTGAGGGGGTGCTATTGAGATCACGGATCATCTGCGCTACACCCTCCTCGGCGCGATAGAAAGGCGCCAGATACACGCGGTCTGCGTCCAGCACGGTGTCGGCGTGCTGCAATGATTCCAGCAGCGCCGGTTCGAGTTCCGGTATTGGCGCGGAGAGCAACTGCGACGCTCGACGGAACAGTTCGGCGCGATCGAGATAGACGTGGCCCTCGTCGACACTCTCGTTAAGCACGTGTTTCAGGCCCGCAACGTAACGTGAGACGGAGCGGGGAGAGATGCCGAGCCGCTTCCCGATCGAGTCGGCGGTGCGGAAACCGATGCCGTCGATGTCGCGCGCGAGTTTGTACGGATCGGCTCGCACGATGGCGACGGCATCTTCGCCGTATTTGGCGTGAAGTTTGCCGGCCAGCGCCACGCTGATGCCATGGTCCTGCAGAAAGAGTGCAATCTCTCGCACACTGCGCTGTTGAGACCATGAATTTTTGATGATGTCGAGCCGCTTGGCGCTGATGCCTTGGACCTCGCCCAGCAGCTCAGGTTCGGTATCCAGCACCTCAATGGTCCGTTCTCCAAAGTGGTCCACGATCCGGCTCGCGCTAACCGGGCCGATACCCGACACAGCGCCCGAAGCCAGATATCGTTCGATTCCGGCCAGACTGGTAGGCATCGTGGCCTCACATCGTTCCACCCGGAAATTCCGCCCGTGGATGGGATGTACCTGCCATTCGCCGTCGAGTTTGAGCGTCTCGCCTTCGCGCACGTGCGGCAACGTGCCGACGATGGTGGTGGCTGCCTCTCCTTCCGCACCCTCTTCGGTCAGCACGAAGCGCGCGACGCAGAACCCATTGTCCGGATTCTGAAAGACGATGCGGTCGACCGAACCCGAGACCGAGATCATCTAGTCAAAAAGCGATTTCTGGCTCATGGTGGTCGTGTGGTACTGCGATCCGATTTTCCGTCCGCCTGCCGTTCGCACCACCCAGCCCTGTTTCAGCAGGTATGGCTCGATCACGTCCACCAACGTGTCCTTCTCCTCATTGATCGTCGCGGCCAGGGCATCGATCCCGACCGGGCCTCCGTCGTAGAAATCGACGATGGTCTGCAAGTATCGTCGATCGAGCTCGTTCAAGCCGTGCTCGTCAACCCCTTCCCGCCGCAAGGCCTCGCGCGCGATGTCCACCGTTATTACCCCGTCGCCCTTTACCTGGGCGTAATCCCGGACCCGCTTCAGCAATCGGTTGGCGATACGGGGCGTGCCGCGCGACCGCCGGGCGATCTCGAACGCACCGTCGCCCTCGATGGGCGTGTCCAGAAGTTGGGCCGAGCGCATGACAACCCGCGTGAGTTCCTCGGGCTCATAGAAATCGAGATGGTACTGCAATCCAAACCGGTCGCGCAGCGGGGCGCTAATCATCCCCATGCGGGTGGTCGCCGCCGCGAGCGTGAAGCGTTTGATGGGGAATTTTATGGTTCGAGCGTGCGTGCCCTTCTCGATCACGAAGTCGACACTGAAATCTTCCATCGCGGCATAGAGAAACTCTTCGACCGCCCGCGGCATGCGGTGAATCTCGTCGACGAACAGGACGCTTCCCGTGTCGAGATTCGAAAGAATGCCCATGAGATCGCTCTGGCGCTCCAGAGCCGGGCCGGATGTTCCCACGAAATGACCGCCCATCTCATTTGCAATCACCTGCGCAAGGGTAGTTTTCCCGAGCCCGGGCGGCCCGTGCAAGAGCACATGATCCAATGGCTCATCACGCTTCTGCGAAGCCTCGATCGCTATTTGGAGATTCTCGACCACGGCCCGCTGGCCGGCATTTCCGTACTCCTCGAGCGTGTGCGGCCGGAGATTTGTGATGAGTACTCGCTCATCTTCATTTTCCTCAAAAGCGCCTGAGCTGCTTTCCTCTGTCAGCGCCGGCGTGCGTGGCACGTACAATTCCTTTCGTTCTTGAGATCGCAGGCGGAGACTTACTCCCCGTGTGGTCGCTCTCCCTTGTACACTTCCCGGATCAAGTCTTCGGGCGAAACCACGTCTGGGTTGCGTTGCAGCGCAGCTCGCACTTTGGTGGCAGCCTCAGATCGTCGATGCCCCAGATTGACCAGAATGTCTATGCCGTCATCCTCCAGCACCGACGTGGGTGACGGCGGCGCGGCCCCGGGAACGGTGGCGTATCCGGCATCTTGCAGCAGCGCTTCCTCCGTCACTTTGCCGCGGAGCGTTGCCACCATTTTGCGTGCCGTGCGGTCTCCGATGCCCGGCAAGGTGCGTAGCACGGAGATGTCGTCACTCTCGATAGCCTGTGCGATGGCAGATACCGAGAGGACCAGAGCCCGGGCCGCCTTCTGTGGCCCAATGTCCTCGACCGAGATGAACTTTTCGAAGAATCGTTTCTCGAAGCCGTTATTGAAACCGATCAAAGTCGGTCGGAGCTGCCGCTCGGTGACGTGATAGTAAATGTCGAATTCGATCGGCTCGCCTTCAATTCGATTCTCCAGGCCACGCATGACGAACTGCGGCAGGAAGACGTCGTAGCCTAAACCATTGACGCTGACGACCACGCGGTCGTCGAGCTTCTGCTTTAGCGTGCCCTGGATGTACGAAATCAATGCGCTAAGTGCCTCCTGCATGGACGGAGAAACGCTCCAGTCTGCTTCAGAAATTGGCGGTGCGTCAAGTGAAATCCTCCATCGGAAAGCATGTTGAAACGTGGTATCATCACTCTATTTTAGGACAAAGATGCTAGTAATTGCGCGGATGGCAGGCATACGGGCATGAGTCGAGGCAATCGCTCCGAGTCTCGAGATGAAGCTCCACCAACGACTCGTCGCGTCGCCATCCTGCACTACACCGCGGCACCTGCCATCGGCGGCATAGAGAGCCTGATGGCCCGGCAATGCACCGTGCTGGAACGACTTGGTCATCAGGCAATCTGTGTCGTTGGTCGTGGATCTGTGTCACCCCGATTTGAAACGATCCAGATTTCGGCGATGGACCCGAGCAACGTCGACGTCGAACGATCGCGGCGCGAGTTGAGCACTGTCGCTCCCTCTCCCCACCATGCGACGGTATGCGAGCTCGTAAACCGACTTGGGTCGGCTCTCAACCACTGCACCGACTGTTGGATCCTCAATGCGCTGACGGTATCCTTGAATCCTTTCTTGACGCGTGCCCTCGAAGTGCTGATTGAGCGGCGACTCGAAATCCACTGGGTAGCGTGGTGTGCGGACCTCTCGTCCACCAGCCGCTTCGTACAGCAGCGGTACACGAGCCGCGCCCCGTTGCCTCCGGCCGTGTCCGACCGTGTGTCCTGGGTCGCGATCTCTCACGCGCGCAGCCGGGAACTCAGCGCGGCGCTGGACATTCCGGCGCACCTGATTCGAGTCGTGCCTCCGCCCCTCGACGTGCTGGATTGGCTGAATGTCGGGAGTCAAGCGCGGACCGTCATAGAGACCACCAGACTGCTGGAGTCGGATCCGGTCGTGCTGGTGCCCGCTAAAGCCCTCCCACACAAGGGCCTCCCCCGTGCAGTGGGCGTGGCGGCGGCGCTCGCCCGGGGCGCGCCGCGCGTCCGTGTACTCCTCACGACTCCCTCGTCGCCGCATGAACCCGACCTGTCACTCCATGTTCGAGACAGGCTGCGCTCCGCCATCAGCGATGCCGGAGTCCAGCACGCCGTTCAGCTATTGCCCGACTTGCTGGGTGAGGATCCCAGCGACCGAACCGTCCGTGAACTCATGCAGCTCAGCGACGTGGTGTTCCTGCCGTCGGTCGAAGAAGGGTTCGGCATGCCGCTGCTCGAGGCGGCGGCATGCCGCGTACCGGTGGTCTGCACCGATATTCCCGCATTCCGGGAAGTAGCGGGCGATTCTGCCCTCTATTTCGGCGAGGAGTGGGACGACGAGCGGGTGGGCTCGCTGGTCGCCACTGCTGCCGGACTCACCCGCAATCGTCAACGGCGAGCCGCTGTGACTTCGTTGCGACGCTTCGAGTCCGATCTGGAGGACATTCTTCGCATGTCAGGTTATCCAAAGGTGTAGACGACACTGACGTCCGCTGATGTCGTGAGCTGACCGGGCTGAACCTGCGTCGCGGCCGATGGCGCGCTTGCGGCCCGCGCTACCCCTGCATACTGAATCGGGGGCGAGAATTGTACATCGGACGCCGAGCCGACTCCGGTGATGCTCACCCCGAGGGCAGCAGCCATCGCATCCGCCCGTTTTCGTGCATCCGTGACCGCCGCGGTCAGAGCCTGCGCCTCCTGGGCCGAGGTGTCTTTAAGTCCGAACTCCACCCCCCAGGAGTTGTTCGCTCCGGCTGCAACGGCTGCATCCAGGACAGCTCCTACCTTTGTGACATTGTCGAGGTTAACGGTCAGGCTGTGGCTCACCTGGTAGGTGTTTGACTGGGAATCAAGATACAGGCTGAGGTCGCTGGTCTGGATGTGGTCGGCCGCAACCCCCTGGCTTTCGATGGCGGCGGTGACTGCATTGAGCTTGGTCGCGTTCGAACTGAGTGCTGTCTGAGCATCGATTCCCTTGGTCTGCACTCCCACCGTGAGCGTGGCCTTGTCAGGCGTCGCCTGGGCCTCCCCATGGCCGGACACGCTGATGGTGTGACCGGTCGAGGTCGTTTGTCGGGCAACAGCGCCGGTTGAAGTTCGAGCGAAGGCGCGCTGGCCCATGAAAACAGACAGCCCTGCAATCAACGTCAGCGCCACGATTCCTGTCAGGACGCGATGATTCACCTGCGACCTACTCACTTCTGCCTCCTTGACATGATGGTCCTGCTGGTCTATGAACGCCGCCGGAGCGAAATTGTGACGCCCGCGTCCCGCAACCGGTCTTTTTGGTCAGGTCGAATGCGATTCCGTAGCATTGGCGAGCGGTCTCTGTTCAAAGGTTGAATCGTAGGAGGCCCATGACCGTGCTTCTGGCAAATGCCACGCTCGCGACGCTGAACCCGCCCATGCTCCGGTCCGGACACCTGGTCGTAGAGGGTGATCGGATACAAAGCGTGCTCGACACACTGCCGTCCGACCCGTCCGATGAGGCGGTCGACTGCACGGGGAAACTGATCATCCCGGGAAACGTATGTGCACATACGCACCTGTATTCGGCGCTGGCCCGTGGGATGCCCGGGCCACGCGCTCAGCCGGCGAACTTTCTCGAAATCCTGCAGCTCATCTGGTGGCGACTCGATCGTGCGCTCGATGAACCCGGCATCCGCGCGTCTGCCTTGGTCGGTGCGCTGGACGCGGTCCACGCCGGTACCACGACCCTGGTCGATCATCACGCCTCCCCAAACACGATCCTGGGAAGTCTGGACATGCTGGCGGACGGACTGGAGTCCGTCGGAGTACGCGCCGTTCTCTGTTACGAAGTGACGGACCGGGACGGCCGCGCACGTCGCGACCAGGGACTACAGGAGAACGACCGGTTTCTGAGTGGGAAGCGACGAGATCTGATTCGTGGGAATATTGGAGCACACGCCAGTTTCACTCTCGAAGACGACTCGCTGAGCGCACTCGCCGAATTGGCCCGGCATCACGAGACCGGTGTCCACATTCATGTGGCGGAAGCGGCGAGCGACGAAGAGGACTCCCTGCGCCGCTCGGGCCGCCGTACCGCGAGCCGGCTGGCTGACGCCGGCATCTTCAATCGAGACTCCATCGCGGCGCATGGCGTTCACCTCGACGCGTCTGAGCTTGCCTTGATCCAGGCAAACGGATCCTGGTTGGTGCACAACTGCCGGTCGAATATGAACAATAGCGTTGGGTTCGCGCCCGTTGCCGGGTTCGGCAACCGAGCGGCGCTCGGTACGGATGGAATCGATGGCGATATGTTCGCCGAGAGCCGGACCGCGTTCTTCCGATCGCGTGAGGCCGACCTGTCGACTCCAGCCGAAGCGTTCGCGCATCTTCTGGCCGGAGGAGCATCCCTGGTTGCACCGTATTTCGGTTCACCGCTGGGACGAATCGAAGCGGGCGCTCTGGCCGATCTCGTCGTGCTGAATTACGATCCGCCGACTGACTTGCATGCGGCGAATCTCGCCTGGCACTGGATGTTCGGTTTGACGGCGGGCCACGTCGAACGTGTTATGGTCGGCGGAACGTGGATCTTGAAGGATGGGGAGATAGTTGGCGTGGACGAGGAAAAAGTGCGAGCTGAGGCCCGCCGCGAAGCTACCCGGCTGTGGCGTCGCATGGACGAGTTTTAAGGTGAATAATCTCAAAGAATACTGTCGACCGACCTCGGCTGATGAAGCGGTGCGACTCAAGCAAGAACTCGGCGAACGTGCTGTCTACCTCGCAGGTGGTACTGACCTGCTGGTGCATCGGCCGTCCCGGGTCGAACGGGCCATCGACATTCGACACGCCGGTATCGGGTATGCCGAGCACGCGGGTTCCTGGTACGTCATCGGAGGTGCGGCGCTGCTACGTGACGCTGAGGAAGCGATGCGACCCGTGTGTGGCGGCATGCTTCGGCGCGCGCTGCGCGAAACCGCTCCCTGGTTGATCCGGAATGCTGCGACTGTCGCGGGCAACATTGCCAACGCATCTCCCGCCGCGGACGCGGTTCCCGCCTTGCTGGTGCTTGACGCGCAGCTCCGATTGGCAGGCGACGAATCCACCGATGTATCGATAGAATCGATCCTGGTTGCACCCCACCTGACGGCGCTCGGAGACCGGCTCATCCACGAAATCCGCATCCCGGAGCATGCTGCCGACCGGCAGGGAGCATTCATTAAGTTTGCGCGCAGCAAATCGGACATCGCGCTGGTGAACGTGGCCGTCGCCTTCGATCGTGACGGCGATCGTCTGAGCAATGTGAGAATTGCCCTGGGGGCCGTGGCGCCC
>JANWJD010000026.1 GCA_025449555.1 Chloroflexota bacterium
CGGCTGCACCTCGCTGCCGGCGAGGCACTGGAAAGTCTTTCCGAGGATCGCCGCGCGGGGCGCGAAGCCGAGCTGGCCAGGCATTTTGTGGAAGGCGATGACCCGGTGCGCGGGCTCCGCCACAGCCTGCTCGCCGGGACTCGCGCCGAGGATGTCTTTGCCCACAGAGAGGCGGCTCACCACTATCGCACGGCGCGCGACCTGGCCCGAGAGCTAGGAGACAACACGCACCTCCGTGAATCCCTGGGGAAGCTGGGTGCGGCCCTGAACCTCATGGGGCACTATGACGAAGCAGAGAAAACGCTCGAGGAGGCGATTCAGCTCGCGCGGCAGGCTACAGATCTGGACGGGGAGATGGAGGCTGTGATAGATCTCATGCGGCATGCGCCGGAACGTGGCAGGCATGTCGACGCGCGTCGCTGGATCGAGCCGCTCCTCCAACGGCTCGAAGACTCTCCCCTCTCCCTCCGCAAGCTGGCATTCTTCGATGCGTATGCCTACTTCCTCGTTCAGACCATGCAGTTCGAGGACGGGTTGCAGATAGCCGAGAAGACCGTCGAGATGGCCGCCGCGCTGGGTGATGCGCATGAGGTGGCAGGCGCCAAGGTCAGACTCGGTCATCTGCTCCTCTGGCACGGGCGGGCCACGGAAGCGCGGAGCCTCCTGGAACCAGCCGTGTCCTACCTTGAGCAGGCGGACGATCTTCCCGAGGCAATGCGAGCCGCGTCCCTCCTGGCACAAGTCTTCTGGTTCTCGGGCGATCTTTGCGCCGCGGGGAGTTGGCGCGAGCGCGCGCTGCGGCTCGCCAGGCAGGTGGCCGATGCCGCGCAGGTGATCTATGAGACCTGCATGCTCGGATACCAGCAGCTCCGTCTGGGTGCGATGGATGAGGCGTGGGAGGCGGGCCAACGCGCACTGGCTGATGCACAGGCTCTCGACCAGTCCACGATGACCGGCGCCCCCCTCGGCCTCCTCGCAACCTTGAGCTGGATGCAAGGGAAGTCGGATGAACTCGAGCGCTACGCCGGCGAGATGGCAGCCCTCAGCGAACACAGCGACGAGCCCTGGTGGCGACGCCACGGCGACCTTACGCTCGCGCTTCGTGATCTCCTGGAAGAGCGGGCCGATCGCGCGCTTGCCCGTCTCGAGTCGCTGTTTGTGGAGACCCGGCTGGATATTCAGGAGCAGACGCTCTATCTGCCTGCCCTGGCCGAGGCCTACCTGCACCTGGGGAATCTGGATCAAGCTCAGCAGGTATTGGACGTACCGCTTGCCCTGCAAGGGCGCGGGATGGAGGGAATGCTCTCGGACACGCTCCGGGTACACGCCATGATCCTGCGCGCCGGCGGAGACCTCGCCGGCGCGGAGACAGTGCTGAACCAGTTGCTGGACCAGACCCGCTCGATGCCGTACCCGTTCGGCGAGGCCCAGGCCCTGGCCGAATACGGTCAACTGGAAATGACGCGAGGCAATCCCACGGGGGCGCGGCAGCGCGTCGAGGAAGCGCTCGCCATCTTCCGACGGGTGAGCGCCTATCCCTTCATCGAGCGGACACAGCAAACTCTGGCACAGATCGGACCGCCTCTTGACAAGTTCCAAGAATAGGTAGCTCGGCGCTCCATCACCGCGTGCTCGTGGCTCACTGAAAGGCGGCTATCAAGGCGATGCCGGCCAGCACGGTAACTGTACCCGCGCGCTGGCTAACCGACGTCCGCTCCTGGAGAAAGAGACGGGCCAGTATCACGGTGCTCACCGGATACAGCGAGGCGAGGACGGACATCAAGCTCACCATGCCGTGCTGGGAGGCCACGGCGTACAGTGTAATCGCAGTGGTGTCGAGCAACCCGATGGCGAGCAAGGCCGCCAGCGTGGAGCGCGGCAAGGAGAAACGCGTCCGACTGCCTAGCAGCAGACTGCCCAACAGCATTACAGCGGCACCGCGTGCCAGGAAGACTGCCCAGAACGGATCGGCCTTTCCCGCCTCGTGCAACGCAATCAGAAAGCAGCCCAACGACAGGGCCGCACCAAGCCCCAGTCCAACCCCAGCGGTGAACCGCCGGTCAGATGGGGCATCGCGGCGGATCTGGCGGGAGGCCATCACCACTCCAACCATGGCCATGCCTATGCCGACAAGTTGTAACCAGCGTGGCCGTTCGCCCTGGATCAGCCCAACGGAGACCGGCACGATCGCCGAGGTCGCGGTAATCGGCGCCACGATGCTCACCGTTCCGACCGCCATACCGCGGTACAGCGCACCCAGTCCGGCGGTGCCGGCGACCCCGGCTACCACCGCAAACAGCACAGAATGCCCGCTCGGCAGAGCCGTATGGCGTGCACTCACCACTCCACCGATCAGCAGCAAACCGGTAGCCTGAGATACGAATAGAACGGTGCGCAGCGCCGTCGAGCGTGAGGTCAGTCCGCCCAGGAAGTCAGCAACACCCCACGCGACACTGGCCGCAAGCGCCAGGAGCACAGCCGGCATGGTCACTCGTCCGACTGCGCGGATCGAGGTGAGACCAGCGGCGCTGTCCGGTCGAAGTCTCCTACACGATATGCCATGTACTGAAGAGACGGCCCCATCCGCCCTGGCGCCAACGAGTTACTTCCCAGCCAGCCAGGAAAGCAGATGGTCCCAGAAGGGTGCGTAGCCCTCCCATGCCATGAACTCCGGGCTTCCCCAGTGCGGCGAACAATCGGACATAAAGGCGGCGCTTCGACCCGTCCCACGCTCCGCTACTGCCAACATCGGATCCTCTTCGATCGTAAGCAGCACTACATCTGCCGATTTGGCACGCACGCGGTTATAGCCCAGGAAATGCGGCCACGCCTGCGGTAGCTCGCGCGTGATCGGATGATCGGGCACCGTCAGACGCGGTGTTACTCCTTCAGGACACTCCATCCGGTCGTCGTAGCCCAGCATCTCCACCGGCAAGCAGCGTTCGATATGCGAACCGTGGAATCCTGCTTTCCCTTCGAACCCCGAGTACGACATGTAGCCGCCCACCATCAAGAAGCCACCCCCCGAGCGCACCCATTCGTCGACGAGCTTCAGTCTATTCGGCGTCCTCTGTCCCCGCACGAACGCGTCAGGATGCAGCAAAAGCGTATCGGCCGGCATATCGCTGAAAATCACCACGTCGTAGGAAGCGAGCGCGCGTTCATTCCAGGGGAACTGCTGCGTCGCCAGATGGTTAGGTAGATGTTCGACCTCCCATGCGCTCGACCGCAACGCAGCAACAAACTCGTCGCTGCCGACGTTGTATTCACCCGTTGTGTAGGCCGAAAAGCCCTTTTGATGTATGCCATAGCTAACCCAGGTCTCGCCGACGAGCAGCACGGTTCCTTTACTCATGTGTGTTCCTTCCATTAAGAGGGGCGAATTCGTGGGTCTGCCAGTGCCTGTGCGATATCGACGAGCAGATTGACCAGCACGAACGCAGTGCCGACCACGAGTGTGACTCCCGCGATCGCGGTAAGGTCACCAAACTGGATCGATTGATCGGTATAGAGGCCAATGCCGGGCCACGAGAAAATCGTTTCCACGATCACGACACCACTGAGCAACAAACCCACCTGTAAACCGGTGATGGTCAGCGGCGCCGAGAGCGCGTTGCGCAGGGCATGGCGCAGCAGGATGGCCAGTGGATGCAAGCCCTTGGCCTCGGCAGTGCGTATGTAATCGGTTCGGTAGACGTCGAGTAATGAGGAGCGTAGCACACGCCCAATCGCCACGGCCGGGACAAAAGCAAGCGACAGGCCCGGGAGCACCAGATGTGCCAATGCATCCTGCACCACATCCAGACGCCCCGCGAGCAACCCGTCGATCACAAGCAGGTGCGTGGGGCCGTTGGGAGCATTGTTGACACTGGAGAGTCCACCCACCGGCAACCAGGACAGCTTGTAGTAAAAGACGTAGATGAGGGCGAGCGAGAGGAGGAACGATGGTGCGGCCGCCCCAATGACCAGCACCAGGCGGAGCAGACCGCTGCCGCGAGCCGCGGTGGCTCCCAGTAATCCCAGGAGCAGGCCGCCAGCCATCGCCAGCAGCAGGGCGAAGATCGTCAGTTCGCCGGTAGCAGGCACAAAATCCGCCAGATCATCCCGCACCGGACGTCCGCTCCGGGCCGATTGCCCAAAGTCGAGCCGCGCGGCGTCCGCCACGTAGGTGACGTACTGCTGGAGCAGTGGTTTGTCGAGACCGAGAACATGGCGCTCGCGATTGACCACATCCTGACCGGCATTGGCGCCCACCGCGGCTTTGGCGGGATCTCCCGGCACGATCGCACGCAGCAAGAACACGATCGTGATCAAGGCGAGGAGTACGCCCAACGCGCCGACGAGCCGGGAGAAGATCAGCCGAATCAACGGTCCTTACTTCCGCTTCAATGCACCGAGATTGAGATACCAGGGATAGGCCGGGTAATGCAGCACATTGGTCAGGTTGGCCTGAAGCGGCATCACATCCTGCACGTACGAGATTGGGACGACCGCCCAATCTGCCCCGGCCAGCCGGCCCACCCGAGCGTAGTCGGCGGTCGACTTTGCGGCATTGGCTTCCCGGAGTCCCTGATCCATCCCTGCATCCACGGCTGGATTGCTGTAGTTGAAGAAATTGAGCGCTCCCTGGCTATGCCAGACGATGCGGGCCCAGGTGTCGGGGTTGGCCGCATCCGGCGCGGGCGTGGACAGGTAAAGATCCGGCGCACTCTTGAGATTTTTGATGTAGTTGTAGACCACCGGCAGTTGCACCTGTCGCTCGTTCACCGTGATCCCCGCCGTCTGCAGATGTTGTCGCACCAGATCGGCTTCCCGCTGCACCACGCCGCTCGCGTCCTGAGAGTAGACCAGGCTCAATGAGAGATTGTGCGGCAGGGCTTTCTTGATCGCCGGTAGGTTGTACGAAAAACTGACGGGCGCCATGGCCGGATTCATCAAGTGAAAGGGATACGGGGTGTTCGCCACCGATGCCGTGTTGCTGTACACCTCACGGATGAGAGTTGGCACATCCATCGCCAGGATCACGGCCTTTCGCACCGAGGCGCGCTGTAGTTCGGATCGGTGAGTGTTGAGGTACACCGCTCCGGTATCAAGAGACGAAAAGGTTCGAACCGTGAGCGCGTTGTTTGCATGCACCGCGGCCAGGTCTGCCAGGGGGAAGCCATGGAGCACGACATCGAGATCGCCCTTATTCAGGCGCAAGAGTTGAGATGAGAAGTCAGGGAGGATCTTGATCTGCACCTGACGAAAGAATGGTGTATGTCCCCAGTAGTGCGGGTTACGAGTCAGCGTGTACTGCTGGCCGCGTTGGAAGGAGGTTAGACTATACGCCCCGGTACCGTCGCTATGCGTCTTCAGCCAGGTCTGCGCGTGATCTTTCCCCGCGTGTGTCACCAGGGCGGTTGACCCAATGACTTTTGGCCCCCAGGTAGATGCCATGTAGCTGATAAAGGCTGAGACCGGTTTCTTCAGCACGACCACGAAGGTCGCGCGGTTGGGAGTGAGATAGCGCGCGACGTCGGCCAGCATATACGCCGGCCCCTGATTTACCGCCGTCCGGCGCAAGAAGCTCGCCTTCACCGACTGGCTCGACATGGACGCACCGCCGGCAAACTTCACCCCGGAGCGCAGATGAAAGGTGTACCGTAGGCCGTTGGCTGAGACGACGTACGAAGTGGCCAGGCTGCCCACGATCTGTGTACTGTCGGGCCGGTACTGCATGAGCCCGTCGTAGAGCGACTGGGTAACGGTATTGCCCTCGATATCATAAAAAATGTCTGGATCGGGGGTGCTCATGTCCTGGAAGTAGGCCAGGTGCAGCACGTTGTTGGCGGAAGCGCCAGTGTGCCGTGCTGGCCGGCTGTTCGCGCTGGAACCGATCGCACCAGCCAGTATCATGCCCACCGCCAGGAACGACGCCAGAATGCTTTTTGTACTGATGTGCATTGATCTCCTCCTATGTAGTTGAAGTCGTCATTCGCTGATGTACCGAAATCAAGGTCGCATTCTCTTCCTGCCTCCACTCACGGGCGCTGCTCGAAAAGATCGCGAATTCCATCTCCGGCGAGATTCGCGGCCGCCGCCAGTATGAACACGCCGATCGCGGGAACGAGCGGAACCCACGGATCACCAACCAGATATTCCAGGCCGCGGGCCGTCATGGCGCCCAACTCAGGCGACGGTGGGGGCGATCCCAATCCCAGGAACGATAGTCCTGCCAGGGTCAAGACCAGATTCTGAATGTCGAGACTGGCCGTGATGATCACCGGCGGGAGGGCGCCCGGCAAAAGGTGGCGGAGCATGAGGCGCCCGGTGCTGATACCCGAGAGGCGCGCCGCGTCCACATGCGGGCGTACCGCCAAAGCACGCACTTCGCCACGCACCAGTCGTGCGTACCAGGGCCACCAGACAACCGCCACCGCCACCGTCGTATGAAATAAGCTGGGCCCGAGTGCCGCGACCACCGCGATTGCCAGGACCGGACCGGGGAGGGACAGAAAGGTATCGGTGAAGCGCATCAGTACCGCATCGATCCAGCCGCCACGTGTTCCCGCGACCAGGCCAATCACACCCCCGATCACGATGCCGGAGGCGATGACTCCCAGCGCGCTGAACCAGCTCGCCCGTAGCCCGTAGACCACCCGAGCGAGGATGTCCTGTCCGATGTCGTCGGTGCCGAAGAGATGATGCCACGACGGGCTTTCGAAGGGTTGTCCGGCCGCAATCGTTGGATCGACGACCAGGAACGGACCGACCAACGCAATCACCAACAGGCCCGCCAGGAGGATCAGACTAAACCGCTCACTCCGGGGCAATGCCCGGAAGCTGGAACGTGCCGGCAGCAGGACCGACCTCCGCTCGATGGGCGCATTGAACGGTTCCGTTACTGCCATGTTTTCACCTCCGGCACGGCGGCCAGCAGGGTACGCGTATACACGGCAGATGGTTCTCTCACCACGTCCTCGGCGGGACCTTCTTCCACAATTTCACCGCTGGTCATGACGACGATACGGTCGGCGACAAAGCGGGCCGCCGCCAGATCGTGCGTCACGAAGACCATGGCGAATCCCAACTCCCGCCGCAATTGGCCGAGTACGTTCAGTACGCTGGCGGCCAGCGACACGTCCAGCGCGGAAATCGGTTCATCGCACAGCAGTAACTCCGGTGGCTCGATCACGGCTCGTGCGAGCGCGACGCGCTGACGCTGGCCTCCAGAGAGCTGTGAAGGTCGCACCCCCATCAATTCGGCCGGCAATCCGAGCCGCACGAGAGTGCGGCGAATTCGCTCCTGTCGTTCCTGCCGGGGGAGGTTCAGCACTCGCTCTTCGAGCAGCCTACCCACCGTGAGCCAGGGCGTGAGTGAGGCTCCGGCGTCCTGAAATACCATCTGCGGTCGCTGGAATCCACCTGAGAGTTGAACCTCACCACTGGTAAGAGATTGCAGGCCGGCCAGCACACGGAGCAAGGTCGTTTTTCCGCTCCCACTCTCGCCGACGATCGCCACCGATTCTCCCGGCGCGACTGCCAGGTTCACTCCTCGCAGGGCCTCGAAGGGTTGACGCCGGTTGAAGAGACCATGGGCTCCAAACCGAACGACCACATCACGTACCACCACTCCACCGCGGCCCGTGGCATCGAGCGGCCAGGGAGTGGAATCATGGCGATCAGCCACCAACGCGCCGGCCATGAAGTGACACGCGGCGAGCCCGCTGTGCCGCGCCGCCGGTCGCAGTGCCGGTCGCTGCTCGAGGCAGCGCTCCTCTACTACTGGACATCGCGGTGCAAACGCACACCCCACGGGCGTACTCCGTGGGTCCGGTGGCTCACCGGGAATCATCGGCAACTGTCGCTCCCGCTGGGCGTTGAGCGTGAGACGAGCCGCCAGCAGGGAAGCAGAATACGGATGATCCGGTCGTTGTGTCACCTCGCGCATGGTTCCCAACTCAACCATCCGTCCGGCGTAGAGAACGCAGAGTCGATCCGCCACCTTCGAGGCCACGGCCAAATCGTGTGTAATCAGAAGAATGGCGCAGCCAAAGCTATCGCGCATCCGTGCCATGAGATCGAGTACTTGAGCCTGAATAGTAACGTCAAGCGCAGTCGTGGGTTCATCAGCAATGATCAGTTTTGGTTCCCCCGCCAGCGCGATCGCGAGCATGACACGTTGGCGTAACCCGCCCGATAGCTGGTGGGGAAAATCCTTTAACCGCCTGGTTGCGTCGGCGATGCCGGCGGCTTTTAGTAAACGAATGGCCTCAACGCGCGAACCCGCCACTTCGCCCACCTGCCGTCCGATCGCCATCGTTGGATTCAACGAACTCATGGGATCCTGAAAGACCGCGCCCAATGCACGCCGCCTAACCAGACGTCGAGTTTGAGTATCTGCCGTGGTTAGATCCACGTCATCAACACGTACGCTTCCCTGAATCTGTGCCATGAGCGGCAAGAGCCCCAGCAGTGAAAGACCCAACATGGTTTTCCCTGAGCCGGATTCTCCTACCAAACCAACGATTTCGCCGGGCGCGATGGCCAGATCGACCCCACGCAGCGCGTGAATACGCTCGCCACCACGGTCAAACGACACGTAGAGGCTACGAACGTCTGCAACCGGAGAAACTGGCGATTGAGCGACTTGATCCTGTGACACGGACCCGCTCGAGGCATGAAGCACCATGCGCCGGCTACCCGATGTGCGCTAGCTGCTTCTCTGCGTATCGATGGAGCGCCTCCACCACCTCGTGAGAGGTCGTGTGGGCGCTGGATTGGAGGTATTGCATTGCACGGAGTGACGCATCGTGCGCTTCCTGGGAGGACCCACCGACAACATCCGTAACCACGCGCACGTGGTAGTCGTGCTGGTGCGCATCGACGAACGTGTAGTGGACGCAGACGTCTGTCAGGCCACCAAACAAAATGAGCGTCTCCGCCTTCAATCCCTTCAGCAGGATTTCGAAGTCGGTGCCAAAGAAGGCAGAGTACCGCCGTTTTGGCACAAAATACTCATCCGGCCTCGGTGTCAGTTCCGGCACCAGGGCAGTCTGAGGATCGTCCTCAAGGCAGTGTGGCCCCTCTGCTCCATCCAACTCGCGGCCAAAGTCGACCTGCGTGCGAGCATGTCGTTCCTGCAAGAAGATGATGGGAACCCGCGCATTCCGTGCCGACTGCACCATGGCAATCGCACGTTCAACTCGCCCTTCATACCCCGGCATCTGAGGGATGCTGTAGTCGAGATTGTACCCCGCCATTTGCATATCGACGGAGACTAAAACAGGTCGCCCTACCAGGAGATCTTTCATTCGAACCTCGTTACGTTGTCGAATGTGGAGAAGATCTCCCGGGCTTTTATCCCGCCGTGTACGGCTTAGCGCCGCCCGCCCTCTCGGTCACAAACCCGGCTTGGTACCGGCGGAACCCTAGGGCGTCCTCCGTGGCTATTATCGTACAGCAGGCCACAAACAGGAGACAACTCGCTGAGATTCGAGCCGGTTCGGGCAAGTACCGCCCATTCCATGGAGGAGCCGATGAGTGCATTGCAACGAGTCGCACCGGGCAATATCCCAGCGAATGCTTTGCAAAATGGGAGCTGGAGCAAGATGCTCATCACGCGGGACCAGATCAACGGCAACCAAAGCTCACTCGGAATATCCTTATTCACACCCAACACGGTAAGTACCGCCATCGCGCATCAGGTGGAAGAGCTCATCTATGTCGTTCGAGGTTGCGGTGAATTACGCACGGACGGTGATATGGTGTCATTTGTGCCCGGAGACGCCTTGTTTGTTCCGCCTGGCGTATGGCACTGGGTTGCGAATACCGGGAGCGACGATGTCGAAATGATCTTCAGCTTCCCATCGCCCAGGTATCCTCAGACCGAACGTCGGTAATGAGCGACAGGAGGAGGCATGCGCTTTATCGATCGAGATTTTCCCGGTCCCAAGCGAGACTTTGTGGGATACGGACGCCAGCTTCCCCAAGTGCACTGGCCACACGATGCAAAAGTAGCGATCAACATCGTCGTCAATTATGAGGAGGGATCGGAGTATTCCAAGCCGGCCGGCGACGATCGAAATGAAGGGCTGGGCGAGATCGCGTATGCGATGGAAAGCCGGTACCGCGATCTCAGCGTCGAGTCGACCTACGAATACGGGAGCCGTGCCGGCATCTGGCGGTTGATGCGGCTCTGTAGCGAGTACGATGTACACTGTACGTTTTTCGCCTGCGCCGTTGCGTTGGAGCGGAATCCGGAGGTGGCCGCGTATCTCCGCGCGAGTCCGCACGACTTCATCTCCCACGGCTGGCGCTGGGAGGAGCACTGGCGCCTCGATCGCGACACCGAACGGCAGCACATGCAGTGGGCTATCGAGTCGTTCCAGCAGACCCTGGGCAAGCGCCCCACCGGCTGGTACTGCCGCTACGGCCCCAGCGTCAACACGCGAGAACTGGTGGTGGAGGAGGGCGGCTTTCTCTTTGATTCGGATGCGTATAACGACGATCTCCCGTACTTCACGGAGGTCAACGGTACCCGCCATCTCGTTGTCCCCTACACCCTCACGTACAACGATCTGCAGGGAGACAAGAGCCCCGATGATTTTGCCGACTTCTGCAAGCGAGGGATCGACGAACTCTGGTTGGAAGGTGATCGAGGGTATCCCAAGATGATGTCGATCGGGCTGCATCCCCGCCTGATCGGGCAGGCGGGCCGCGCTTCCGCCCTTCGAGAGATCATTGAACACGGGCTGGGCAAGGGAAGCGTATGGTTTGCGCGGCGAAACGATATTGCTCGCTGGTGGCTGGATCATCATGGGGAGTTTGAGCGCGCATGAGCCGAAGAGCCATTGACGTCCAGCCGCCCGCGCGGTGGCCCCGTGCGACCCAGGACGTGTACGAAGGGCTCCAGACCTATCGGATCGTCGGCGCCAGCGCCTGTGTGACGGCAATCCTGGGCGCGCTTCATGCCCTGGCCCAGGACATCGCCTCACAGCATCGTGGCAACGTCTATGGTGAGCTGGTCGATGCGGGTGCGCGGTTCTGCGCACTCAAGCCCAGTACCGCGGCCTACGCGAACGCCGTACAGTGGCTCCTCACTGGCCTGAACCAGGACGTGGACGCCAACGAAGCGGCTTCACAGGTCGCCGACCGAGTCAATCGCTACACCACGTATAGTCGCCGGAGCCTGGAGCGGATCGTCGACGAGGCATGCCGGCTCCTCCCGGCGATGGGACATGTACTGATCCACGATTACAGCAGTACGGTGCTGGCGATCCTCGAGGAGGCGGCGCGGCGCGGCAACGTCATGACCGTGTGTGTGACGGCTGGAGCACCGGTCGACCAGGGCCCCAAGGTCGCCCATGCCGTGGCGCGAGCCGGACATCGTCCGGTCTACCTCCCGGATACCGGCATTGGGCGTGTCATGGCCGAGGTAGATATCGTTCTGAGCGGGGTCGAAACACTGTTCCTGAACGGAGACCTGGCAAATACGGTCGGAACATACCCGCTGGCCCTCGTCGCCCGGGATGTGCGGATTCCGATCTACGGAGTGACTGAGCGCATCAAGATTCATCCAACGACTGATACAGTGCGGGCCGGAGAACTGAGCGCCCGTGTGCTCCATGCCTGGCCGAGCGACTCGTCTAATCTGCCCGCCGGCACGGAGGTTCGGCGGGAAGTACTGGACCTCACACCGGCAGCACTCATCACCGGGTATGTGACGGAGGAGGGTATCATCGCGCCCTCCCAGGTCCGTGCAGCCCTGGAGCGATTCTATGCAGAGCTGGCAAGCGCAGCCGCTTGACACGATGAAGCGGTAACGGTAAGCTTCAATTCATGGAGCGCATGAGTGATATGGATGTCGGACAACCGGACGTCCAACTGGACGCCTTTGCGTTTGGAGGTGCCCACCTCCCGCGCGAAACGTTGGTGACCCAGATCGCCAAGAGCATGCTGGAATCCATCCGCGGGGGCAAGCTCGCAGTCGGCGCCCGGCTTCCGAGCGAACCGAAGTTGGCCGAGATGTTCCAGGTGAGCCGCAATACCCTCCGGGAGGCGATACGGCTCCTCATCGCCCAGGGCGTACTCGAGTCTCGCAAGGGCATCGGCACCTTCGTGCAGAGCGTGGGCTTCTCGACCTGGCCGGTCGAAACCGGCATCGAGGAGCTCGCCAGTACCACGCAGATCATTACCTCGGCCGGTCACGTGCCCGGGTGTCGCTCCTACGAGTTTGATCTCGTACCGTGCCCCCCGGACGTGGCGCATGCACTCGGCCTGGATAAACACGCCGAGGTGTACCGTCTCGCGCGCGTGCGTCTGGCGGACCAAAACCCTGTCATTGTGTGCGTCGACTATCTCGCAGCGAGCCTGATCCCACTGGCGCTCATGCAAAAGTTCGACGGTCAAGGATCACTCTTCGCGTTTCTGTCAACCACCTGTGGTCTCTCCATCGCTGTAGCGCGCGCCGCGCTCAAACCGGTGTTGCCGGACGCGGCCATCGCTCGCGCGCTCGAGGTCGAGCCCAACGAGCCGCTCCTGCTCCTCAAGCAGACCCATTTCGATGGTCAAAATCAACCCTTTCTCTACAGCGAGAACTACGTCAACTCGTCGTTGTTCGGCTATCACGTGCGACGCATGCCGTCCTCATTTTTCACATCTCATCCCGCACATCAACTCGCACCGCCCGATGAGGTCCGTTAGGTCGAGGTCCAATGTGAAGCGGGAGCTGTGATTGTGCATCCCATCATCGAATACATACGAATTGGCGCACAGGAGGTGACGAGCGAGGAGTGAGGCTGAGGAATTCGGTCCGATCAACACGAGTAGAGAAGGTAGGAAGAGAATGACTACATTCCGGGCGCCACGGGTATTTACCCGTCTCGCGGCATGTCTCGCGATCCTGGTTGCGGTGGTTGCCGCGGCCCCAACGCTCCCCTCCGCCCATGCGCGGGTGCTGCATGCACCCGGCTTACGCGCCGTTCTGGTCAGCATTCAGCCCGTCAACGACAAAGGCGTGATGCAAGACTTCACCGCCGGCTATTACGCCGGGGCGAAGCAGTACCACTACAGCGAGGACCGCCTCGTCGTCGTACAAAATGCGTCGGCGTACGTTTCGACGCTGCAGACCGTGGCATCCCAGTTCGACCTGGTGATCACGACGTTTCCACCGATGATCCAGGCCGTACAAACCGTGGCGCCAAAATTCCCGAAAGTGCATTTTGTGTTGCTCGATGCACAGATCACGAAGCCGCTGCCCAACGTGCAGACCCTCTTCTTCCGGGAGAACGAGTCATCGTATCTCGCCGGTGTAGTGGCGGGTAGCATGACCCGAACCAACAAGGTCGGCTTCCTGGGCGCACTCGTTCAGGACGTCATCAATCGGTATCTTGTGGGATACTACCTCGGGGTGAAACGCGTGAACCCACGGGCGACGGTGTGCTGGGCATACGTCAATGCGCTCGAGGATCCGGCGCTTGGCAAGCAGTTCGCGCTCACGATGTACGCTAAGGGCATCGATATCATCCATGCCGCGACCGCGGGTACCGAGGTGGGTGTGTATCAGGCATCCGAGCAGGTACACAAGTTCTTGATCGGCGCCGACGTCAACATCTTGCCGCTGGATCCGAAGTACGGTCTCACCGCGACCGGGCCCGATTTCGGCGGTGCGGCGCGGATCATCATGGCACAGCATGCTACCGGTAAGTTTCGGGCCGGCCGCCAACAGTATGGCCTCAAGGACGGCGCGGTGCGGATCCTGCCGTTCAACAAACGTCTGGTTCCGGCACTCGTGCGTGCCCGCGTGCGGAAGATCCAGCGCCTGATCATTTCAGGCCAGATCCATGTCCCAACCGACACGTACCTGTCGCACCTGAAGAACTGCAGCTAGTCCAGGCAAGCAGCACAACGGTATGCAGGTCCCCCCTTCTACCTCACGTTCTCCATTGAACTTCGACGCCGACCACAGTGCCACTCCGGTGTCGGGCGTGATGAAGGGGGGGCCCGTGCCTTCCCTCGCCGTCTGCAATGTCAGCAAGGCGTTTGGTGATGTCCGTGCCAACGAGCATGTCAGTTTTGAGGTCGCAGCCGGCTCGGTTCATGCCGTCGTTGGTGAGAACGGCGCCGGCAAGACGACCCTGATGCGAATTATCTACGGTCTCTACACTCCTGATGCCGGGCACGTCGAGTTGAATGGGGAGCGAGTCTTTTTCAGCAGTCCGCGCGACGCGCTTGCTCGCGGCATTGGCATGGTCCATCAGCACTCACTCCTGGTCGACTCGCTGACGGTTGCGGAAAATGTGTTGCTCGCGACACCGGGGCTCGGTCGGCCTCCACGTCAACAGACGATCGCCCGGCTGCACGAGCTCTCCGAGGCGAATCATCTCCATCTGAACCCCAAGAGCCTCGTGGGCGACCTGTCGGTGGGTGCGCGGCAGCGCGCCGAGATCTTGAGCGCGCTCTTTCACGGTGCCCGCTTCTTGATTCTCGACGAGCCAACCACCGTATTAACGCCACAGGAGGTCGACCAACTGTTCGAGGTCGTGCGCCGCTTGCGCGAAGGTGGCGCCACCATCATGGTAGTCACGCACAAACTGCGAGAGGTGATGGCGATCAGCGACCAGATAACGGTGCTGCGGGGCGGCAGGGTCGTCGATACCGTCCCCACGAGTACCACCGACGATCACAGCCTGGTACGCATGATGGTGGGACGAGACGTTCCATTGCGGGTCAGCGATGCCGCACAGGAACGGTCGCTCGCCAGCCCAGAACCCCTCCTCGAGGTCGACGCACTGACGGTACGAGACGGCGCCGGAGTCGCACGGGTTCAGAGTGTGAGTTTCCGCGTGTTTCCGGGCGAAATCGTTGCTATTACCGGGGTGGAAGGAAATGGCCAGATCGAACTGGTCGAGGCCATTGTGGGTCTTGGCCCCAGTACGTCGGGTGAACTCACATTCGCTCACAAACGGATCACGAAGTGGTCACTCAGCAAACGGCGCCGCGCCGGTCTGGCGTATATCCCCGAGTCACGGTTGACCGAAGGCATCGATTCCGCCATATCGGTTCGGGATAATCTCATTCTTGGGCATCACCAGCAGCGGCCATACAACTGGTTTGGCGTGCGGAATCTCCAGGCGACCCGTCGCTTTGCACGGAAGCTCGTGGAAGAGTTTCATATCAGTGCCCCTTCTATCGAGAGCGACGCCGCGACTCTTTCCGGCGGCAATCTCCAGAAAGTGGTTGTGGCCCGCGAAGTAGCTCGATCACCCCGTCTCCTGATTGCCGCACAGCCGACCCAGGGTGTCGACGTGGCGGCGTCTCATCTCATCCGCTCCACGCTCCTGCGACTGCGCGACCAGGGAATGGCAATCTTGCTCGTTTCATCAGATCTGAGTGAAGTCTGCGACCTGGCGGACCGGGCGATCGTGCTGTATAACGGTCGTGTCTTTGGTGAGTTGCAGCGCGAGGATCTGAGCGAAGAAGCGATCGGCGTCTTCGCCATGGGGCTCGGCGCCTAAGGGAGTCGGAATCGTGCTTCGACGGATCGTGCTTTCCACCCTGGGACTCGCGGTTGCCACGCTACTGGCGTGCCTGGTGGGCGCCATGATTCTGCTTGCAACCCACCAGAATCCACTCGATGCCGCCCAAGGGTTGTGGAATGGCGCGTTTGGCTCGGACATCCAAACCTACGCCACCTTATCTCAAACCACTCCCCTCATCTTTGCCGCGCTTTCGTTCATGTTCGCCTTCCGCGCCGGCATCTTTAACGCCGGTGGACAGGGACAATTCATCATGGGTGCGTTCGCGTCCTCGTGGGCGGGGTTTACGCCGGGTCTCGCCCACGTGCCGGCCGCACTTCACATCCCACTCGTCGTCATTGCCGGATTTATCGGTGGTGCGCTCTGGTCCCTTCCCCCGGTCCTGCTCAAAATTTACGCCGGCACCAATGAAATCCTTACGACGTTGATGATGTCATACATCGCCGACTTGTTGAACGATTATTTGGTCCTCGACGTTTTTCGGGCGTCGACGATCCAGCCGGGTACGAATGCGCAGACTCCCACGCTCGTTCCCTCGGCTACCTTCCCCACCCTGTTCCCCCACTCCCCGGTAACGTTTCTTCGCCCGCTCGGCGTCCTCGCGGCGGTCCTTATCTGGGCGTTCTTCCAGCGGACTGTTCTGGGCTACGAACTCAATCTCTTCGGGAC
>JANWJD010000027.1 GCA_025449555.1 Chloroflexota bacterium
CGATCTCATATGCCAGCACTCCGCCTGCCTGAACCGGGTAGGCCCGATACCAGGGTTCGAGTAGTCGCTCAGCCAGCGTAAACGCGTGCAGAATCCCGGTGGCCCGTCCGCTGCCAGGACCTCGTTCGGGCCGCGCGAGCGAGAAGACCAGGCGAATCAGAAAACGATCGACGAGCACTTGACTTCGAGAGTCCGTATTATGACCGCCCATCGACCGTCCTTCTCACCTTGAAACACCAATCGCATGCGCCGTAGCCGATCCATCTCTATGGCTAGAACTCGCCAATCAGGTTAGTACAATGGATACATGGAAGTAGTTAGCTGACCAATGACTATTTCCGCATCACGAACACCGCGCACCGGACATTTCTTCTCGCTCGTCGCATTTGAAGCCTCTGTCCAGTCAGACTCGGAGATACTCGGTCTCCTGTGTGCCGACTACACCATTCCCACGGTCTCATAACGTGGAGTACGCGCACTTGACCCGCCGCGGTCAAATTGAGCGCCTGCGGCGGGTGGCCGAGCAGGCGTTATCGCTATTCGGGATCGAGCCGGTATCATGTTCGCTCCTGGCTCACGCCTTCAATACGACGTTCGAGGTCAGGGGACCGGACGATGCCAGGTACGTGCTCCATATTCTTCGGCCCGAAGAGGATGCTCTGCCGGAGCCGTCGATGCAGGTGCGCGTCGAGTCCGAGTTGTGGTGGCTGGACCGGGTACGGACGGAACTCGACCTGTGTGTACCCTCCGCCCTGCGTACGGCTGACGGTGACGGCGTGGTCCAAGTTGTGATGAAGGGTATGGGAGCACCTCGACTCTGTACCCTCTTCCACTGGATCGACGGTCATGCCATTCATCGCCTCAAACCCGTTCACCTCCAGGCAGTCGGGAGCCTCACGGCTCGATTGCACAATCACAGTGAGTGTCTGCGTGTCCCTGCCTGGTTCGATCGTCCAAGCGTGGACCGCGCGGATGCCGAGACCGAAGACGAAGTCGTGCGTCTCTTCACCGACGGTGTCTCGCGTCAGGCGGCGGATGTGATGCGGTCGGTGTTCCAGCGCATGCGCCAGGCGGAACAAGCGCTAGGCAATGGATCCGACGCCTATAGGCTCATCCATGCGGATGTGCACCAAAAGAACTACCTGTTCCATCACAACGACGTGCGGTTGCTCGATTTTGGCGACTGCGGCTGGGGCCATTATCTCTATGACCTGGCTGTGACGGTGAGCGAATTGGAGGATGGGCCTCAGCGCACGGGGCTGCAGCAGGCCCTCCTGACCGGCTATCGCCGGGAGCGCGACCTCTCCCCCGCACAGGAGGTATTGATTGACACCTTTGTCATGCTGCGTGAAGTGCAGAATCTGACCTGGTTCCTGCGAGCGCGGGACGACTCCACGTTTCAGCAAAGGGTCGTGCAGCTAGGGGAAAGAGTCGCCGCGCTGGAACAACGTCTCGCCACTGGAGCCTAGCCATAACTCCATCTCAAAAACGCCTCGTCCCAACCCTTGACATGTGCTCGACTTCGGCAGCTCGGCACTCTCTTGAGAGAATTCCCCATTGCTCGGTACCCACACAGAAAAGGTTGTAGCGTCGCCCCTCGTGGGCGACCCCGTGCTAACGTTTCATCCGGCGCGGTGCCGACGAGCAGCAGGCGAGACTCCGTTGCCGAGGGTGCCGTGCCGCTCCCACACCGTCACCGCGGAGCGCAGTACTCGAGCGCGGCATCGGCCAGATCGGCCCACAGCACCGATTGTGCGGCGGGCACCACGACCCACTCCTTCATGGGGCGGCCACCCATCGGATCGAAGAGGTGCGCACCCGGAATGGCGAGCGCCCGGGCGTGTGCCTCCCCCGACAGCTTGAAGACCATGTCGCCATCGTGGTTGCCCGCGAATGCTTTGCCGCCAATCTTCAACGTGGGCATGCCAAACATCTTGCTTGCGGTCACCCCCGGTTGCGTCGTCAGGTCGCTCACGAGTTCGTCGTAAGTGTTGGCGTTCATCGTGCGATCACCCCTGCCAGGATCCTCTGTGTACGTGCGAAGCCGGTCCCATCCGAGCCGGCGCATCCTACTATACTAAACCACATGGTTACCTATCAGGACGACATGCTGGACGCGGTATTTAACGCCCTGGGGAATCCGACGCGGCGCCAGATCCTGCTGCGACTGCGCGACGGGTTCGAGGTGCCGGCGTCGACCCTCGCCGAGCCGTTTCCGATCTCACTCCCGGGCTTCACCAAGCACCTCCGCTCGTTACAACGTGCCGGCCTCATCGGGCAGCGGAAGCAAGGAAGGGAGCGGCTGTACTGGCTCCTGCCCGAGCCACTCGAGATCGCCAACCGGTGGCTGGATGAATACGAAGCGTTCTGGCATACCCGCCTCGACTCGCTCAATGCGCATCTGAGGAAGCAGCGACTCGATGAAGGGTGAGGTCCGAATTGAGCGTGTGATCGAGGGCCCGCTCGAGGCAGTCTTTCGAGCCTGGACGACCGTGGAAGGGATGCGTCGATGGTGGGGTCCCGGCGCCTTCACCACGCCCTACGCCGAGATCGATCTCCGTCCGGGTGGCTCCTATCTTCTGGTCATGCAGCCGCCGCAGGGTGAACCACTTCACCTCCGTGGCATCTATCGCGAAGTCGTTCCCTTGCGGCGTCTGGTGTACACCTGGCAGTGGACCGCCGGAGTTCCAGACCATTGCGTGTCGGTGGTCACCGTGGAATTCGAGGATCTCGGGGACAACACCAGGGTCATTCTGGTGCACGGCGAATTCGACGAGCAGTCTCAGCCCGGTCCATACGAGTCAGGATGGGAGAGCGGTCTCGACAAACTGGCACACTACGTAGCGGAATCCAACCAAATCACACCAGGAGAGAACCATGCCTCACGCCGAACATAGCGTCACGATCGACCGCCCAGCCGCCGATGTCTTCAACTATCTGGCCGACGGTGAGAAGTGCACCGAATGGCGGAGCGGGGTCATCGAGATCAAGCGGGTGTCCGGCGAGGGCGCCGGTGCCCAGTACCAGCAGTCCGTCCGGGGGCCCGGTGGTCGCGCCATCTCGGCCGATTACACCATCACCGAGTTCACGCCGAACTCCGTCATCGCCTTCCAGACCACCGCTGGACCGGTCCGGCCGCGCGGTCGCTACCTCCTCCAGGAGTCTAGCGGTGCCACCACCGTGATCTTCACCCTGGACGCCGAGTTGACCGGCCTCAAAAAATTCCTGATGGGTGGCATGGTGAGTAAGACCATGGCCGGCGAGGTTCGGGCTATCGACAGGGTGAAGAACATACTCGAGAGTTGACGGCGCCTGTATCGCAGGGTCCGACCATACATGCGTCAGAGAACTGGAGGATGGTGCGACAGGAAAAGCTCGAACCCCTGCAAGCCCGCCAAAAAGTCCTGTCGGAGGAGATGCTCAGGGAAGCACGAACCTGGCTCGCTCGGCGCGAAGCATTTCATAGGGCGTTAGATACCTCACGCCCAGATCAATGCAGGCGTTCGGGATCTTAATCCTCCTTGGAGTAGATGCGACGATTTCATGAGTCACGATCGTATAACCGTGCGCGTGCGCATGAGCAACGAGGTAGTAATCTGCTACCTGTAGAAAAGTTGCCACCGCTGCTGGATCATAGCCATGTCCATTCGCCCATATCGCTGTTGTCTGAAGGCTGGGTACCACGAGTGCATCAGGCCGAAGAAACAATCCTGGCCTTAGCTGCGCCCAGTCAGCTAAATCATCTCCGCCGGCAGCTAGCTCGTTAGCTACTCGCTCGATACTGAAAACCGTCCCCGCGCGGTGACCATTGTCGATCCAGTCCCAGAAAGCCGGACAAAAGTCGAAACCATAGTGCAGATTCTTGGCCTGGATGAAGACATTTGCATCGAGCAAGTAGGGCACTACATCGCCCCGATTTTGTGAGCGAGTTCGTGGAAGGTCGAGAGCTTCTTGAAACCAAGCATTTGCACAGCATCGCGATAGAGTGTCTGGCCTTCCAATGTGCTGGCTATGAGTGCTCGCGCAAATCTCCGGCTAACGCGCAGAGGCTGAGTGTTGTAGAAGTCCCCCCCCTTCGTGCCGCCTTTTGTCGCCAGAATCGCCAGCACTCGTTCTAGTTCCGCCTGATAGGCCGACTGAAATTCCGCAGGCGTGAAATGGCCCGCGTCGTGCACTCGACGTAGTACGACTAGCGTGCTCACCTTGAACCGCACAGCCAATCGGTCAAGTTCGACCGTCAGATCGGTCTGGGGGTCGAAGTCTCTGCTGAGCGTGTTGATCGGCACGAGTACTTCCGCCGCCACACGATTGCACCACCTTTCTATGTCGCTTGCTGGCACGGATCTGACGCTAGCATTGGAAAGGGCGCTCTCCCCGAGCCAGATGTGGGTAAGCTCGTGGATCAATGTAAATATCTGCGCGGCTTTAGTATCGGCCCCGTTGATGAAGATGAGGGGAGCGAGTTCATCCACTAGCGCGAGGCCGCGGAATTCCTCGGGATTCAGTTTCCGATGCGTGTTCGCGCCAACTACACCATTGATCATGACAAGTATCCCTCGGGCTTCGCTCCTATCTACTAAGTGACGCAGAGCCTCGGTCCAGTTGGCTCCTCGATTTTCAAAGTCGAAATTCAGCGCTTGGCGAATTGTCGCTGCTGCCTCTGTCTCGTCCGTGCTCAGCGTCATCGAACCCACGAGGTAGATCGGAGTGTCGCCGTTTGCTCGGGCAAAGTCGTGATACCACTCTTGGCGCTGCTGACATTGAAAAACGGTGTCGAGTAGCTCCGGGCTAGGGCGCTGTGGTCGTCTACCGCCCATCGTCCGTAAGTCCGGGATGGGGATGCGCTCATTAGGCGGTTCGGGCAGAAATAGGAAGCCAACCGGCGTGTGGGTTGCCTGTGCGAATGTCTCTAGCTGATTAATAGTTGGTCGCGACTTGCCCTCTTCCCACTCGGACAGCTTCGGAAACCTATGCATGAGCGCATCTCGCCCAATCCCAGAGCGTTCACGCGCCCAGACAAGCAGCTCCTTCTTTACATCAACACGCGCGATTTTTTGACCAGGCACCGTGGGCCTCCCGCACTCAGTTCATACGTAGTATGCTCTGTGCTCATCACCAAACTACTCCAGGTGTGCCCTCACGACGCCGCGAGCATGTAACTCGCCCGTGGACGCTTGAAAGTTCACTCACTAATCAGCGCCTCACCATTTTCCGAGCAGCATCTCGGATGATAGTGTTGACGTTCTTGGCGCCACGGAGCCATTCCCTCACGCCGAGTATGAACAAGGTGCCGCAGGCAAGACAATCTCACCGGGGTAGTCAACACACCACACCTGGACGCGCTGTTCATCCAGATATGATCGGAGAGCTTGGTAGTCGTCACGGGACAGTACCAACGGCGCACTCTGGGTTAACTTGTCAACGCCTGGGAGCTGACCCGAGCGTCAGGCCGGGATGGCGCCGAGTTGCTGCATCATGGCGACGGCGTCGAACTGCGTCCAGATGTCGGTCACGCGACCGTCCCTGAGGCGGTAGAAGTTCATACCCTCCACCTTGATCGTCTGGCCGGAGGCGGGGATTCCCATAAACTCCTGCTGCAGACGACCGGTCACGACCCATCGGGTGGCGGCAGTGTCGCCGTTGGCGATGATGTCCTGCAGGTCCTCCTCCAGGTCGGGGAAGATCGCCTTGAAGCCCGCGACCTTCTGCTTGAAGCCGGCCAGCGTCGGCTGATGGTCGGGCGCTGGATTGTGGTCGACCAGGCCCGGGTCGCAGAGCTCGTCGATCGTCGCCTGGTCGGCCGCGCGAAATGCGTGCTCGAAGCGCGTGATGATCTCGATGTTGTCGGACAAGGTCAGCTCCTCTCTTTCCGTCGGTGTTGATGGAGTTGCTTACGCTAAGGCGCCTCGCACGTGCGCCGCGTCATTTTGCCCTGCTTGCCACAGTTGCAAATCGTTCAGAGAACATTCCCAGAAAGTAGTTCCAGCCGTCCTCGTGAGACGACCTGGAATCTTCGGGAAAATCGGAATGCACCAGCGTCATAAGGGTGTCTTCGCCCTTCCTTTCGAAGGTCAGAGTTACCATCGACTCCTCTCCCCACGTGTGGGGCGAGACCCAGGTGTGTTGGATTCGTGCGGGGCGCTCAGTCTTGGTGAACCGTCCATACTGGGAATCACCCCTTATGGACCAGTAAAAGAGCCCATCCACTTTTGCGTCCAAAATCAGCTTGTCGGCTTCGTGCCATGGATTGCCCGGAATCTCGGGGTCAAGCCAGGCGTCGTAAACCTCCTCAGGGCTTGCTGGGATGAGGCGCTCAAACTCGAGCTCGATCTTCTTGGTTGTTCTCTCCATTATTTCTCCTCCCTGTTGTTTGTCTTGCTCCGAAAGTGCTGCTCAAACTCATCCAGATGTTGGTTCCAATACCGTTCGTATTCGTGCAGCCAGCCCGCCACCTGCCTGAGCGGTTCAGCTCTTAGTGAGATGAAGACCTCCCGGCCCTGTTTTTCTCGCTCGATCAGTCCAGCTCTCTCAAGAAGTTTCAGGTGTTTGGTTACCGCATTCAGAGCCGTGTCGAACGGCCTGGCGACATCGGTGAAGCGTGCCGGGCCGTCAGCTAGTTGCATGATGATGGCCCGCCGCGAGGGGTGGGAGATGGCGGTCAACACATCTGATAGCTGATCCATAGATATTATTACACCATAGGGTGTAACGTTATTGCAAATGCATCCTCGCACCGCGAGCGATCAAATAATCTCTTCGTGCTCCTCCATATGCTGGAGAAGCAGACGAAGGAGATTCCCGAGGCCGACAAACAGATCGCCCGGGACCGCTGGGACGACTTCAAGGCCCGCATGGATGCACTCCAGCGGCGCCCACCACGTGCCGCTGGGCACGATGCACCATGACCATATTGCTCTTGTCACGGCTTATCACATGTGATAAGTTGATGTCATGATCGAACACGAGACGGTTCAGCAAGACGAGGTCCTGAGCCCCATCGGCACACCGGCAGCGGTGGCGAGCCGGCGCCGGGCCGAGCGCAGCCCGGCCTACCGCGCTCAGCGAGATGCTCGGCAGGGGTTCCGCGAGATTGCCTGGCTCATCATCAAGTACCGGCTGGAGCACGACCTCACCCAGCAGCAGCTTGCCGACCGAGTCGGCACCAGCTACTCGCAGATCTCCCGGATCGAGAGTGGACGGCATGCGACGAGCATCGACACACTCCAGCGAATCGCTCACGC
>JANWJD010000028.1 GCA_025449555.1 Chloroflexota bacterium
TCCAGTTCTCGGAACTTCTCCCAGGTAGCCCAGGCCGGAACCAGCATGGAATTGGATATCAGCACCCGCGGCGCCAGGCGCTGCGTGCGGAAGATTCCTACCGGTTTGCCGGATTGGATCAGCAGAGTTTCGTCGTCTTCGAGCGACCTCAGACTGCGAACAATCGCGTCGAACGCGTCCCAGCTCCGTGCGGCCTTACCCGTACCCCCATAGACCACGAGGTCATCGGGCCGCTCTGCCACCTCCGGGTCGAGGTTGTTCATGAGCATGCGCAGTGCGGCTTCCTGCTGCCATCCTTTGCACGACATTTCGGTGCCGCGCGGTGCCCGAACGGTGCGAGCACGGGAAGCGTTAGCCGGCGTAATCACGGACCGCCTGGCCCTGTCTGGTCGGACGTGCGCCCCAGCGGATGACGGCCCCGATCAGGTAAATCACCGCCGAGATAAGTGCGAGCCAGATGCCGAATCCCCGACTCACTCCCTGGCACTGGAAGCACGCGTACTTCCCCAATTCGTACACGAAGAGCAGCAGCAGCACGGCGCCCAGCGTCATGTACACGATGGGGGTTGAAAACGGAAGCGGCGAGAGTCCCAATTCGGCGGCGACCGCCGGATACAGGACCAGAAAAACGGTAGCGAGAAAGAAGACGATGACCACCACCGAGGCCGCTTCGGAATACGTGAAGGCCCATTCCCCGTGCGTTCTGGGCACGCTACTGACGAACCAAGGCAAAAACAGGCTCACTACCGTGAGCAGGCCTGCCACCAGCACCATGTAGTCGCCGATGGTGATCCGTCTCAGATCGATGAAGCCTCGCCTGCGCGGTCGAACGCTTCTCATATTCGGCACTCCTCCCACACCCTGCTCTTGGAGGCGCGGCAGCGCGCTATCCGTGACAGTTTACATCCCGCGTCGGATTCCCACTCATCCAGGGCAAACGGCCCGGTATGGTAACGTAAAAGTAGCTCTCAGGGGTGTTGTTCAGGCACGAAGGCAGTCTGATTTGGTCGTGTAACGACGGCAATCGGTTTCGCCCTGCGCTTGGATAAAACCCGAGGAAGTATGGTCAAAGATTACGTCCCGCTTCTAATCCTGGCGGTCGTGGCCGCTGGATTCGCTTTGACGAACATCGGCATCACGCTCGTGGTCGGGCCGTGGCGGCCTACCCGCGAAAAGATGGACCCATACGAATCCGGTATGACCGAGATTCAACCGCCGAGACAACGCTTTCCGATCAAGTTCTATGTCATCGCCATGCTTTTCTTACTGTTCGACATCGAAGCAATTTCCTTCTTCCCGTGGGCAGTGCTATTGCGACCACTGCACTTTTCCGGGTTCATCGAGATGTTCATTTTCGTGGTCGCCCTTCTCATCGGCTACCTCTACATCTGGAAGAAAGGAGCGCTCGATTGGGAATGAATGATAATCCCGATCAGAACGCTGCCGACAGCGTCCCCATCATCCAACCGCGCACCTTGCGCGAACTTGCCGACACCGACTACCTGCCGACGCATCAGGGGGCAGTCTTCACCACGACTGTGAAGCAGATGGGGCATTGGGCCCAGGCCAATTCGATGTGGCCCGCCCTGTTTGGACTAGCCTGTTGCGCCATCGAGATGATGGCCATGAGTGCTCCTCGGTGGGATGTCGCTCGCTTTGGCGCGGAGTTCTTTCAAGCAAGTCCTCGCACGGCGGATCTTCTCATCGTCTCGGGGCGGCTCTCCAACAAGATGGCTCCAATACTCCGACAGGTGTACGACCAGATGTCGGACCCAAAGTGGGTTATCAGCATGGGTGCTTGCGCTTCCACCGGCGGCGTGTTCAACAATTACGCCATCGTACAAGGCGTCGACCAGATCATCCCGGTGGACGTATACGTCCCGGGCTGCCCCCCGACCCCTGACATGCTGATGTACGGCTTCACCATGCTGCAGGACAAAATCAAAGCGGGCATGCCACCTGCGTCCGACCTGGCGCTGGCGTCGCGCGGAGTCTAGCATTGACTCCCAGCGAGACGGCCGAGGCATTACGCACCCGGTTCAGTGACGGTGTGCTGGACCTGGTTCAATTCCGCGGAGAATGGACTGCGCTGTTGACTCGCGAAACAATTCGCGACGCAGCTTTTTTCTGCCGCAACCAGTTGGGGTACAACTACAGCTCGGACGTGTCGTGCACCGATTGGCTGGATCGAAATCCGCGTTTTGACGTGGTGTACCACATCACGATCGTTCCCGACACGGTTCGCTTTCGGCTGAAAGTGCAAACGAATGACGGCGAGCCGGTGCCGAGCCTCATCCCGGTGTGGCCGTCGATGAATTGGGGCGAGCGAGAAGTATGGGACCTCTTCGGGATTGAATTCGAGGGGCATCCGGATTTGAGTCGATTTCTCCTGCCGGAGGGCTGGATCGGCTATCCGCTGCGCAAGGACTACGCCCAGACGCAGATCGCACTGCCGCGACCAAAGACGGACAAAGTAGGTGAATAGAGCTCCGATGGTCACCACGGAACGTACCGGCGATACCATGGTCCTCAACATGGGGCCCCATCATCCGGCAACGCATGGGGTGCTTCGGCTCCTGGTGGAGCTCGACGGGGAAACCGTCATCTCTGTGGTACCGGACATCGGGTACCTCCACACCGGTATCGAAAAGACCGGCGAGCGGTTGAAGTATCAGCAAGTCATTACCCTGACGGACCGCATGGGTTATCTCGATAACATGCTCGACGAACTGGCCTATGTCCTGGCCGCCGAGAAGCTGCTCGGCATCGAAGTGCCTGATCGCGTCAAGTGGGTGCGTGTACTGCTGGGCGAATTGGAGCGAATCGCCAGTCACTGCGTCTGGCTGGGCACCCACGCGCTCGACCTCGGCGCCATGAGCATGTTCATGTACGGGTTCAGGGAACGCGAAAAAATCATGGACATCAAAGAAACAATCAGCGGAGTGCGGATGATGACCAGTTTCATCCGCATCGGCGGGTTGATGGCCGATCTCCCCCCCGAGTTCGGCCCCCAGATTCGAGACTTTCTGGCATACATGCCGGGCCGGATCGACGAATATGAAGAACTCCTTACCGCGAACCAGATCTGGCTTGAACGGACCAAAGGAGTCGGGCTGTTGCCCGTCGACGTTGCGCTCGCGATGGGATGCTCCGGACCGGTGCTCCGTGCCTCAGGCGTCCCCTACGATATTCGGCGGACTGCTCCCTACAGCGGCTATGAAAACTTCGAGTTCGACGTGATCGTGGGGCAGCATGGCGACGTGTACGACCGATTTCTGTGCCGCGTGCGGGAAATGCGTCAGAGCCTGCGTATCATCCAGCAGGCGGTTGACGGCATGCCGGACGGCCCGTGGCGGATCGACGACCGCAAAATCGTTCCACCGCCCAAGGATGAACTCGTCCAGAGCATGGAATCGCTGATCCACCACTTCAAACTCTTTACCGAGGGTCTGAAACCTCCGGTGGGCGAGGTCTACAGCGCGATCGAGGGCGCCCGCGGCGAGATGGGATATTTCCTGGTCAGTAACGGCACCGGAAAGCCTTATCGCTTCCACATGCGTGCTCCGTCGTTCTACAACCTCCAGGCGCTCCCTAAGATGGGAATCGGCTATGTCGTCTCGGACTTGATCGCCATCATCGGCAGCATCGACTTTGTGCTGGGCGAAGTGGACCGCTAATGGCGGTGCTTTCCGTGGATGCGCTCGAGCGGATCGATACCATCGTCCAGAAATATCCGGTGAAGCGTTCGGCCCTCCTGCCGGTGCTGCATGTGGCCCAGAACGAGCTCGGCTGGGTGAGTCGCGAAGCGATGGAGGAGGTCGCCGATCTGCTGGAGCTCGATCCCGACCAGGTGGAAGAGGTGGCGAGCTTCTACACCATGTACTACACCGATCCGGTCGGCACCTACGTGCTGGAAGTGTGTAAAACGGCTCCCTGCTCGTTCATGGGAGCGCACGAGATCATCGACTACATTTCTGAGACGCTCGGAATCCAACCCGGCGAAACCACGGCCGATGGCATGTTCACCCTGTTCCGCGTCGAATGCCTGGCGGCCTGCCATCGCGCGCCCATGATGCAGGTCAATCACCGGTACTACCAGGATTTGACCCCGGAAAAGGTTGACGCGTTGATCACCGCGGCCCAACAACTCCAATTGCAGACTGCGGCAGGGTCCGGATTCCAGATTCGGAAATCGTGGTCCGAGGAAGTGAAGACGGAAGGGTAATGGAACCAATTCTCTTCAAGCACACTGAGATACCGGACCTCGACCGGCTCGAGGTCTACGTCGACCACCACGGCTATGCCGCATTCCGTCGGGCCATCACAGAGCTCCAGCCGCAAGAAGTCACGCAGATCGTCAGCGACTCGGGACTCGCCGGCCGTGGTGGAGCGGGGTTCCCCACCGGACGCAAGTGGAGCTTCATCCCAAAGTCTGTGCTGCCTACCTATTTGGTGGTCAACGCCGATGAAAGTGAGCCCGGCGCGTTTAAAGACCGCGAGCTCATGGAGCGCAATCCACATCAGTTGCTGGAAGGCGTGGCCATAGCCGCGTTCGCCATCGGCTGTCAGAAGGCGTTCATCTACATTCGCGGGGAGTTTTTGTACATCGGCGAGATTCTCGATGCGGCGGTGGCCGAGGCGTATGCCGCCGGATACCTGGGTCAAAACGTCTTTGGATCCGGATACAACATCGAGATCGTGGTGCATCGGGGAGCAGGCGCCTACATCTGCGGCGAGGAAAGCGCTCTGCTCGACTCACTCGAGGGATATCGCGGCTTCCCCCGTCTCCGGCCACCGTTTCCGGCCATCAAGGGTCTATATGGCCAGCCGACCGTCATAAACAACGTCGAGACCATCGCCAATGTGCCGCACATCGTCCGTAACGGGGCCGACTGGTACCGGTCGTACGGCACCGACCAGAGTCCCGGTACAAAAGTGTGTTCGATCAGCGGACCGGTCAATCGGCCGGGCAACTACGAAATGAACATGGGCACGACTTTCCGCGAGCTGCTGGAAGATCGTGCCGGTGGCATGCGGGAGGGGAAGAAACTCAAGGCCTACATCCCCGGTGGCGCATCAGCTCCGATGCTGCCGGGAACCGAGGCCAACATCGACATCAGCTTGTCCTACGAGGGATATCGTGAGGCCGGTTCGTCGTTCGGCTCGGCCAGCTTCATCATCATCCCCGATGACGTCTGTATTCTCCGGGCGCAGCTCAGTCTCAGCGAGTTCTTCGCACATGAGTCGTGCGGGAAGTGCATACCGTGTCGTGAGGGCACTCCCTGGCTGGCGAAAACCGTGCGTCGGATTGAAAGCGGACAGGGCCGAGAAGAGGATTTGCCACTCTTGCTCGACATCTGTGACAACATCCTGGGACGCTCCTTCTGCGCGCTCGGAGATTTCTCAACCTCGAATATCGTCGCGAGCGTGAAATACTTCTACGACGAATATGAAGAGCACATCCGGTCCCAGGCCTGCCCCTACGCGCATCAGGCCCGCGCGGTGGCATGACGGCACGCCGGAACCACTCCTGACGCCAGAGTCGGTCGTGTAGACCGGAGGATGATTTGGAAGACCACGTAACTCTCAGGGTCGATGGTGACGAAATGCAGGTGCCCAAGGGCACCCTCTTGTGGGAAGCCTGCGCATCGCACGGCATCGACATTCCTATCTTTTGCTATCACACCAAACTGGGCCCGGTAGGTGCCTGTCGAACCTGCCTGGTTGAGGTCGAGGGCCAGACCAAGGGGCCGATCACGGCATGCTCCACACCCGTGGCAGAGGGAATGGTCGTCCGAACTCGCAGTCCCATCGTGGAGAAAGCGCAACGCGGCATCCTCGAATTCCTGCTGTTGAATCACCCGCTCGATTGTCCGATCTGCGACCGGGCCGGAGAATGTCCGTTGCAGGACCAGACGTTCTCGTACGGTCCGGGCACGAGCCGCTACATCGAGCCCAAGCGGCACCACGTGAAGCCGATCGCACTAGGCCCAACTATCGCTCTGGATCGCGAACGGTGTGTCTTGTGCTGGCGCTGCGTTCGTTTCTGTGCTGAAGTGGCTGAGGATAAGTCGATAGTTCTCCTGGATCGCGGCGACCACACAATGGTCGGCACCTTCCAGGAGAAACCGTATGTGTCCAACTTCTCGGGCAACGTCATCGAGCTCTGCCCGGTGGGCGCGTTGACCGGCCGCAAGCAGCGATTCAACTTTCGCCCGTGGGAACTCCAGAACCATCCCAGTGTCTGCCCGCACTGCCCCATGGGGTGCAACATCAACGTGTCGGTTCGCAAGAATGACGAGGTCATACGTTTCCTCTCCCGCGACAACCCCGAGGTCGACGACAGTTGGCTGTGCGATCGTGGCCGCTTCAACTTCGAATTCATCAATAGCCCGGAACGCTTGCGGTCCCCATTGATCCGTCGAGGCGACTCCTTCGAGGAGACGTCCTGGTCCGAGGCGCTCGAATACATCGCGAACCGACTGCAGTCGATTGTCGAGGAACACGGGCCGGCTGCCGTTGCCGGCGTGGCATCGCCCCGTTTGACCAATGAGGACCTATTCGTTTTCAAGCGGTTCATGCGCGACGTGGTGGGAACTGCTGCCGTCGATCACTATCCCCGGCCGCAGGTGGCCCTGACGTCGCGGGAACGAACGGCGCTCCAGGCACTGGACGATAAGTTGATGCCGATCGCCGATCTCAATGGCGCCGGAACCATCGTGTTGCTGGGGGCGGATCCCAGCGAGCGAGAGCCGGTCTTGGAGCTTCGCATTCGCCAGGCGATCAATAGGCACTCCGCCCAATTGGTCGTCGTCAACCCGCACGAAATCGCTCTATCATCCAGGGCGAATGCGACCTTTGACTACGCACCTGAACGCTTCGCGGATATGTGTCACCAACTTGCGCGCGGCCTGCTGTCACCCGTGTCGACGGCGGCCACCGGTGCGATTTCCACCACCTCGGAGGCGCTTGAAGCCTTTCTGGACCGTGTCCACAGATCCTTTGCGAATGGGCCGTTCGCCGTCATCTACGACGACAGCTTTGCCGGCGTAATCGACAAAGGGGACGCCTTGAGTGCAGTCGCCACCTTCGTTGAGGCGCTCCAGAGCATCGGGAGTGTCGGGACGTTACCCTTGCTCGACGATTGCAACTCGATGGGCGCACGTGACCTGGGTATACTCCCGGACGGCGTCGACGGAGCGTCATGGGGAATGCCGTTCGTGCAGCGACTGAGTGCTCCCGATTCGCCGATTCGAGCGGCCCTGATACTTGGCTCGAACCTGGCGCGAGACGAGCCGGATCCCGGTTTCGCGGCGAGGCTACGCGACCTCGACCTTCTGGTGGTCCACGAGCTCTTTCTGACGGACACGGCAAGGCTGGCCGACGTCATTCTGCCGGCCGCGAGTTTCGCCGAGAAAACCGGCACCTTCACCAACACGGAGCGACGGGTTCAGGTCATCACTGAGACCGTGCCGTCCCCGGGCATCGCGCGCGCCGACTGGGAAATCCTGGTCGACCTCTCGCAGTACTTCGACCAGCCGCTGTCGTATACGCTTCCGCAACAGATCTGGGACGAAATCGCGGGCAGGGTCGCGGCATACCGTGGTCTCTCGCTCTCGAAAATCGGTCCCACCGGAGCGAGGCCGCACGCCTTGCAGCCGGCCTAGGGAGGAAATGAGATACCCGTGTATGCGCTGATTCTCAATATTCCGGGACCAAACGACGCGGTCGACACCGTCATCGAGTCCCTGGTAAAGAGCGTGATCGCGCTCCTCCTGCTGCTGGCCTCGTTCGGCTATCTCACTCTGGCCGAGCGCAAGATCCTGGGTCGCATGCAGTCGCGCTACGGTCCGAATCGTGTGGGCATCTTCGGCGTCATGCAGCCGCTGGCGGACGGACTGAAACTACTCCTCAAAGAGCAGATCACGCCACGCGAGGTCCGCACCGGGGTCTATCTCTTGGCGCCCGCCATCTCGATTTTTGTCGCGATCATGGCATTCGCTATCGTTCCCATCGGACCACCGCTGCCCTGGCTGGGCAAAGTGCGAGTGCTGGCGGTCGCAAACGTCAATATCGGCATCCTCTATCTGCTTGCCATACTTTCGCTGGGAGTCTATGGCATCGTGCTGGGATCCTGGAGCTCCAGCAATCGGTACTCGCTGTTGGGCGGATTGCGATCCAGCGCGCAGATGATCTCCTACGAGCTTTCACTCGGGCTTTCGATCGTGGCCGTTGTTCTGCTGGCCGGCACTCTGAGCCCCATGGGCATCGTCGCGGCCCAGAATCACGCCGGTTTGAGCTGGTTCATCTTACTTCAACCTCTGGGCTTCATGCTGTTCGTCGTGGGCGGTTTCGCGGAAACGAACCGAGCACCCTTCGATCTGGCGGAAGCCGAGCAGGAACTGGTAGGCGGCTATCACACGGAATACGCCGGCATGCGATTCGCGCTGTACTATATGTCGGAGTACATCAACATGGTCACCGTGAGCGCGTTGGTGACCACACTGTTCCTCGGCGGCTGGGTCGGAGTCGGGAACGGCATCCTCTTCACCTTGACCACCTCCGCGCCCTGGTTCCAGTTGATTGGCGTCTTCTGGTTCTTTTTCAAGACGCTGGCGTTTCTTTTCTTCTACTTCTGGATTCGAGCGACCCTGCCGCGTATTCGGTACGACCAGCTGATGTGGTTTGGCTGGAAAATAATGTTGCCTCTATCGGTCGTCAATATGCTCGCGACCGCCTTCTATGTATCCTTGAGTTAGCGACTATGCGACTCCGCGCCTTCGCCTGTACCCGGCGTGTCGCGGCGGTCGAAATGGACGAGGGGAAGTAA
>JANWJD010000029.1 GCA_025449555.1 Chloroflexota bacterium
ATCTCTCGGAGCGGATGAATCATACCAGGGAAGGCGGAGGACCAGGCGCGGAGGATGGGGTCCTGTGCGTCGAAGGCATAGAAGGTAGTGCGGCCCGTATATGCGTCCACCACCACCTTCACGCTGTTGCGACGATAGTTGTCGCCCGAGGTGGGATCCGAGTAGGGGTAGTGATCGGTGTGAGTCATTCCATCGACAATCCAGACCAACGTGCCGTTGGCCCGCAAAACGAGGTAGGGATTGCTGTCGAGCGTGAGCCAGGGCGCGAGCGTTTGCACTCGCTCCATGATGTTCCGATGCAGTGACACCCGGCTGGTCGGCTGAATGTACCCACTGATGTTCAACCGATTGAAAAACGGGATGCCACCTTCCAGCACCCAGGAGAGGGTGAGCCGCTTCAGACCCGAGCCAACCGGGATACCGTCCGGTCCGGCGTAGCGATACGCGGTATCTCGATCGGCGGTGGATGAGTCGAATTCGCTCGTCGTGGCGTGGGTGACAATCCAGCTCGACGTCAACTCACCGAAGTACAGCCGCGGTTGGCGCACCGGCGGACGTCCCGAGATCGTTTCCTGGACCGGCACATTCTGAATCCACAAGACGGGTTGCCCATCGCGCGTGACAGTGTTGGCAGGCGACATGGTCAGACCGTATCCGTGGGTGAATTTGAGATGTTGATTGACCCAGGTCTGCGCCTCGGGGCTGAGCTTGCCGAAATCGGTTTCTCGCCCGGCCAGCAGCACCTGTCGCACGCTCCCACCCAGCATGTAACGATCGACGTCCGCTGTATTAAATGTGTAGTACGTGCGATTTTCCTGGCGCTGCTGCATCACCTGGGTGAAGGCACCGGCATCGGCTATACGAGCGTCGGTGATGGTCGGGCGATCGTGACTGATATCACTCGCCGACAAGGGTCGCGGCGTATATTCGCGCGCACCCCACTGATCGATTCCGTACGCATGACGCGTGGAATTGAGCGTGTATCCCAGGTATCGATACTCAGCGCTCAATTCATTGGGAGAGACCACGAAACGCTGAAATATTCCCTGGCCGGCGCCGGAGAGAATCGCCACCAGGATGGGCAGAGCTGCGATCGACGTAAGCCAGACCCGTCCCAACAGCGAATTCGCCAGTAGTACCAGGGCAGCCACCACTTCCACGGCTCCCACCACCGAATACCACCAGAGGGTGGCGTGTGCGAACGTGGCTCCGCCGCCGTAGGCCACACCTTGCTGTTGCAAGTCATACGGGCTCAGGAAGAAATTTCTCCAGGCGAGGTAGCCGAACAGGACTGCGGCGAAAAGGCTGGATATGGTCACAACCCGTCGAAAATCGCCGGCCCCGGTCTGGTACGGGGAGGTGAGGGTATAGACGGAAGCAAGTGAGGCCAGACCAACTCCGCCCAGGACCAGGATGGACCCGGCGAACCCGGCCAGCACCTCTCGCCACGGCATGGAAAATACGTAGAAACCAACATCCCGGTGGTGAAGTGGATCGGTAATGCCGAAGCCGGTGGCGTGTTTTGCCAGGAGATAGGTCTGCCATTGATCCGCCATGGAGTGTGCCGCGGTGAGCGCCACGACGGAACTGATCACACCCACCAGTACCGTTATGGCCAGATCAGCCGAGCGAGCATCCCGATCGACACCCGGGCGATAGGTTAAAGCCCTCGTGCCAAAGAAGATCAAGGACAGGAACACATAGGTGAGGAACGCATACAGCAGGAAGAGATACCGTTGCGTTGACCAAATTCGCCCGTACACGTCGCCCAGGTGCACACTTTCAAACCACCAGATATTGACATGAACATGTGCTGCCAGGAGTGGCACATAGAGCACGAGCGCCACCAGTAGAACCAGCAAACTGGAGCCAAAATAACGCAGAAACACGCGAGCGCCGACCAGGTCACGCGGGACGAATGGAGGCGCTCCCTCGACGATGCGAGGCGGCCGGACGCGTGGGATTCGCGGAGGCACTTCGAACATGGTGGTGTGCCAGTGTAGTGCACCGGGCCAGGCCTATTCGGTCTGGAGTTTGATTCCGGCGTCGTTCCTACAGCGCCGGCACGCTCGCCTCGTCTTCGTCGGCGATGGGAACCGTCACGCGGACCGCCGTACCGGCACCGGGAGCGCTACGTAGCTCAAGATCTCCACGCAGTGAGGAGGCGCGCTCCGCCATGGTCGTTAATCCCATGTGACCCGGGTGACGCACCCCCAGATCGAATCCAATGCCGTTATCAGTCACTTCAAGCGTCACCAAGTGGTCCTGTACTGACAGGCACAGTTGCACGTGTGTTGCCTGTGCATGTTTGACGACATTGTGAAGCGCCTCCTGCGACAGCCGGTACAATTGCTCTTCGACCGTCTCGTCCAGGGCGATGCGTCCCGCCGGCGCTTGAACGTCAACCTTGAGCTCCTCGCGCGCCGTCAAAGCCGCGGCCTGCTTGTGAAGTGCGGCCACCAGGCCCTCGTCTCGCAGTGCTCCAGGCCGCAGCTCAAAGAGAAGCGCGCGCATCTCGGCCAGGGCGCCCTGCGTGAGATCGCTCAATTGTCGAACACTGCGTGCCAGCGGGCTCTGGGGGTCGATCCCTTCCCGCTCGAGATGCATATGTGTGGTACGTGCGTGCAAGGTCATGGAAAAGAGCGCTTGCGTGACTGAGTCATGCAATTCGCGGGCCAGCCGGGCACGTTCCTCGGTGGCGGCCCATTGGCGCCCCTGATCGTAGAGGCGGGCATTTTCCACGGCCACGGCTGCCTGACGCCCGGCGGCGAGCGCGAGCGTAGCATGCCGCTCGGTGAAATGACCGTTCTCGGCGGACGCAAGCGTCGACAGTCCCAGGATTTTGCCTTTGAGCAGCAACGGCACACCCATCCAACCGTGCACATACTTGAACGTCGTGTGGGCGAGCGGCCCCACGCTGAGGCGCCAACCGACCGCGAAAGGGTCGGCACTTTGCACGTCTTCGATGATGACTGCCTCTCCGGCCATGAATCGGTCCCAGAAAGGTGGATACCTGTTGATGGGAATGCGAACCTGCGATAACCCGGCCTGATCGCCCGGTCCTTGACGATCGAAGAAGGTGAGATAATCCCCGTCGCGTAGTAGGAGCGAGGCACCGTCATAGTCGGCCACATCTTTGAGCCCACCGACGATCAGCTCGAGCAGCGGCTTGATCTCGAGCGTCGACGACACGGTATAGGACAGGTCGAGCAGGGTCGAGAGCTCGCGCGTGCGCTCCGCCACCCGCTGCTCGAGCATTTCATACGCTTCAACCTGTTCCGTTATGTCACGAATAACGACCAGTAGGTGTTTCTTCCCCCGAAACAGGATCGTGCTCCCATGGATATCGATGTGGAAGCGCGATCCGTCCTTGCGCACCGCCTTGACGCGGGCATGCTGTCGTTCGATTCGATTGCGCGCTGCGGTTGAAAGCGAAAACAGATGGCGGTCCTCTTCGGCGATCAGCTCGATGGGATCGAGCGACATGAACTCTTCATAGGTATACCCGTGCATGGCAAAGGCGGCTGGGTTCGCCTCTACCAGGGGTCCCCCGAATTCCACGATGCAGATGGCATCCGTGGTGGATTCGAAGATGCTCCGATATTGCTCCTCCCGCTCCCTGAGGCGTTCCTCGGCGTTCAGTTGGGCCGAGATGTCTTCGTTGAGAAAGACCACTTCCTGAATCTGGTTCCGCTCGTCTTTGACGGGATAGATATAGGTGCGAACCCATCGGTACTCGACCTCAGTAACTCCAGCGATCGTCCGCTCGGGTTCATAACGGATGGGCGGGACCACGACCGTTTCACCGGCAAACCCTCGTTCGATGTACGACATAACCCCCTTATCAACCAGCTGTGGGTCGTGCAATGGGTTGTACTCGGGAATCATGTTTATAGTGACTCCCCACAGTCGTTCCCACGCTGCATTGACCTGAAGGAGAGTGCCGTCCGGCGCATAGATCTGCGTGGCCAGCGGTGACTGCTCGACCAGTGCACGGAAGCGCGCTTCCGACACCCGCAAGGCCTCCTCGGCCTCTTTCCGATCGGTCACGTCCCGGGCGATGCCGTAGATACCGACCACCTCACCGCCCACCACGATCGGCATCGTGGTGGCTGCGAGGTCCACGCTGCTTCCGTCCTTGCGCAGGATGGCCGACTCGAACCACTGCGATTCGCCGGCCACCGCCCGTTCCACCTGGAGACGGGTGGTCTCGATCATGTCGGGGTAGACAATCTCGGTCCAGCTCATCGCGAGCAGTTCTTGCGGACTGTAACCGGATAACTCCGAACAGACCGGATTCACCCGGGTAAAGTGACCGTCGAGATCGAAAGCGAAGATGGCATTGGGATGGTGTTCAAAGAGGGAGCGGTATTCCTCGATCTCGCGAAGTTGTTGCTGCAGCGATTCCGACCCGTCGTTGGCCACGTCGTTGTGTTACCCAAACCCCGTTGCTGGTTGGCGCGATGGTGCAATTGGTCTCATTGTTTCACACCGAGGGCGTCCGGAAGCGCCTCGCCGGTCCGGCAATCAGTTCGATCGAGGAGCAGTGTAGAGCAGGTCGCCCTCGACCACAGTAGCCCGCACAGTGAGATCGGGGGCGAGAACGACGAGGTCTGCATCTTTGCCGGGCTCCAGGCTACCCTTCGTCTCTGCCATGCCAATGGCCCGCGCCGGGTTGAGAGTCGCCATCCTGATCGCGTGTGCCAACGGCACTCCAGCCAGGTGATGCATCGTACGCACGGCAATATCCATCGTGAGCACCGAACCCGCCAGCGTGCCATCCTCCGTTCTACACTGTCCGTCCTTCACCACCACTCGCCGCCCATTGAGCTCGAACTCGGTCATATCGGTCCCGATCGGTGACATGGCATCCGACACCAGAAAGATGCCATCTCGACCTTTCGTCCGAGCCGCGATGGTGAGAGACGCCGGATGCACGTGGACGCCATCGGCAATCAAACCAGCGCTCAGGCGATCGAGCTGCATGACGGCGCCGACCGTACCCGGCTCACGCGATCCCAGTGGTGCCATGGCGTTGAAGAGATGTGTTGCCATAGTTGCGCCAAGATCGACTGCGCACGCGACCTCCTCATACGTAGCGTTGGAATGACCGATGGAAACAGTCAGGCCGAGTCGTCTCGCCTCCACGATCAGTTCCGACGCACCCGACATTTCCGGCGCCAGCGTCAAGATGATGATCTGCGGGCTCCCCTCGTCCAGGAAGTGGCGAAGTTCCTCGATCGATGGAGGCCGAACCAGCTCGCGCAGGTGCACGCCTCGGCGAGCCGGATTGATGAACGGACCTTCGACATGCGCACCAAGCACGCGGGCGCCTCTGTTCCGGCGGACGCGCGCTCCTTCCACTGCTTGAAGCGCCTCGATGGTCCGTGCGGTAGAGGAGGTCACAATCGTCGGCAAAAAGGAAGTGCATCCAAAACGGAGCAGGACTTCGGACATGATCCTGACACTTTCGGTGGTCGGTTCCTCCGAAAGCAGTCTGCCTCCCGCTCCGTTCACCTGGAGATCGATATACCCGGGCGCGATGATCCCTCCGCCGGCATCCAGCTCGGGGCCGGTTGCGATTTCTGCAGCGTGTCGCTGCAATATCTCGGTTCTTGTGCCCACGTCCCGGATGCGGGTGCCGTCCACCAGAACCGCTCCGTCCGGAATCACGCCTTCCGACGTATAGAGGTCGCCGCCATGAATGAGCATTTTTTCAAAGTCTCCGTTGATTGCGGATCTCCCGCACGCTTGCAACTTGGTTACTACACGCGATGGTAGCGTACAGTTTGTATAATCGCCCGCCCACACATGAGGGGAATCACCTGGAGGGATGCGTATGCTATCGCGATGTCTGCTGTCTCTGTGCCTTGCCCTGGCGCTGGCGGCGCCACAATTCACTGGTGCTCACGCGGCGGCTCCTTTGAGCCACGTCTACGTGATCATGATGGAAAACACCGATTACGAAGATGTGATCGGTAATACGGCCGACGCGCCGTACATCAACCAGTTGGCGAATACCTATAGCTTTGGCGCGAACTACTACGGGGTGACTCACCCCAGTCAGCCAAATTACCTCGCGGTCACGGCAGGCGACTTCTTCGGAATACATGCCGACGATCCGACGAAACGGTTCGCCGCGATGAATATCGTGGACCAACTCGAATCCAAGGGACTGACCTGGGCAACGTACCAACAGGGGCTGCCGGCGATCGGATCAACCGTGGATCAAGCGCCGGCCACGGGCTCAGGATTGTACGTTCGAAAGCACAATCCCTTCGCGCTCTTCAGTGACGTACTGGCCAGTCCGGCACGAGTGCAAAACTTCAAGCCGATCGAGTCTCTCGCTACCGACTTGAACTCGGGGACAGCGCCGAACTTCGCGTTTATCGTGCCCGATCAATGCCATGACATGCACGGCGTGTCGCCGCCGAGCGCGACGAACTACGGCATGGCGTGGTGCGGGTATCCGCCGAACTTCACGCTCAACCATGCCTTGATCCAGGCAGGCGACGCGTACGTGAAGCAACTCGTGGCTACCATCATGTCGTCCAAGGGTTGGACCTCAGACTCAGCCATCGTGCTTACCTGGACGAGAACGAGTCCAGCGGGCTCAGCTCGCCCAACCGAGGATATTCGTCGTCCACTGGGTGTTGCGCCAGTCCCGCCGGTGAAGGAGGCGGACGCGTGCCGTTGGTTGTCATCACGAACACTCCAACGCACACCGTATCGCTGCAACCGTACAACCATTATTCGTTGCTTCGCACCATCGAAGATAACTTCGGTCTTGGTTGCCTGGCCAACACGTGTGACCCGTCGGTTCATGCCATGACCGACCTGACCTCCCCAAGCGGCAGCGCGATTCCATTGCAGTTCACGCAGGGATTTGCTGTAACCTTCACCAGCGCCGTCGCGGGTCAAGGTTGGGTCCTCTTTGGTCCCGGGCCCGGGTGTTCCGGTCTAGTTGAAACGGCGACCAACGATGTCAGCGCCGGTACGAAGACGCACACTGTCATCGTGACGGGCAACGACCTGGCCGGAAGCATCGGCAACATTGGTTTGACACCTGGAGCGAGCTATTCGTACGAGTCCGTCACGCTCGGGAGTGATGGTTCCACTCAGATCGACGACAACGGCGGGAAGTGCTATCAGGTGACAGTCTCGAAGCCTGCATAGTTCCCGAGAACCAAGAATCCCCTTTAACCGTCATGGGTTAGAGGGGATTCTTTCTATCTGTGCTGGGGCCGGGAGGAGGAGGAGGGAAACGCCGCTCGGTGATCCTGTTGGTGAAGCACCGAGCGGCGTTGTTGGAGGAGCATCGGTGCTGTTTCGCTTGAACACCTTCATCATGACACCGAATTCTTTGCGGCACATCAGTCGAAACGCGTAGATCCTAATGCGACAAATGCACTACGCTTTTGAGCTTCAAGTCGTCCGATCGAGGTGCATCATGGGTGTCGTACGGCAGTCACACCGATGAAGTGTGACACTCAAAGTGGTCCGGTATGACTACAGACGAGTTTCAACTTCTGTCGTTTCCTTCTTTTCCCGGTGTTCCGCGCCGAAGCAGGTTCGTGCAATCCGGCAAAGGAAACCGCTCTGATCCGGGCATCAGTAGCGATTTACATAGTTCTTTATATTAATCCAACTGTAAAGGGTGCTGGACGCCGGTTTCGGAGCGAAGGTCAGTGGCTTTCCCACCCTTTTGCCCTGGGACGGGGATATAATGACCAACAGGAGAGGCATCGGGCGGAACGCGAGGGCGGTTGACTATCGGGTCATTTTGTAGGTGGGAGCGGGAGAAATGAACGTCGACACCACGGATCTCGAGAGTCTCGGCACCTACATTCGAGGTCGCCGTCAGGCGCTCGGATTGACTCAGACCCAACTCGGGCAGCGGCTCGGTTGGATGCAGGAACGTGTTTCGATTCTTGAGAACGGCAAATACGGAATGCCATCATTGCCGGCTCTCGCGCGGCTTGCCATCGCATGTGAAGTACCTCTCATGGATATTTTGCGTGCCGCCGGGTACGGTGAAGATGCGCATCTGGGAGTCAATGGCTCGACGGCGGAGCATCCGACCGATAATCGCCCCGAATCTCCGTAATTTCCACCTGATTGCCGAAGGGGTCGAAGGTCACGAAGCGGGGCCTGTTTGGAATGGGCGTCGTGTCTTCACAACGAAACCCAGCGCTCTGGAGACGGGTGCGGATTCCGTTCAGGTCGTTGCAGGCGAGACAGAAGTGTGCCCCGCCGTGACGCAGCGGGAACTCTTCGTCGATTGCGAGGACGTGAATTTCATCGTCGCCACATGCGAACCAGGCGACATCGACCTCGTCGAAAGTACTCGGTTTGGGGAGCTCTTTGCACCCGAGGACATCGCGGTAGAAATGGACGGCTTGCGCCAGCGGGGCGTCGCCGCGCGGGCGAGGAACGCTGGCATGCTGGAGTCGTTCAATGCGCATGTGGGACCTCCTCCGGTCGGTATTTGATTAGCGATGCGTGCCCTTCACCGTTGACGGCTCGTCGTTTGGATTGCCGTACAGGTCATCCTCGAGATCCCGGCCCTTGGGACTCGTGGCGGCATAGGTTTGGATCTGCGAGATATCGCGGCCGAAGATCAGGTCGACGGTCCAGTCAGTCGCCACGCGTAACCGCTTCTCCAACCTGGGTAAGCGCCACAGATAGTAGCTTCGCCAGGCCAGCCACGCCACCAGCCCCTGCACCCGGAATGGACCGATGGTGCCGATGCCGTTGAAGTGACCGAGTGTAGCCAATTGGCCCATAGTTCGATAGTGAAACGGTTGTGCGACTTCTCCCCGCATGGAGGCCACGATGTTCCTGGCGAGGGCGGGCGCTTCGCGAATTGCATGCTGCGCCAGCGCCGGCTGGTTGTGCCCGGGATTCAAAATGTCTGGAATCTGGGCGCAGTCACCGAGCGCCCACACATTCGCCCAGCCCTCAGCTCGCATGGTCGCGTCGACCTTTACCCACCCGCGGCCAGTTTGAGGCAGATCGCTGCCCGCAATAAGCGGATTCGGCGCCACACCCGTATTCCAGATCAAGGTACGCGATGGGATCGGGTCCTGGTCCTTGATCAATACCGCGTGATCGGTCACACCTGCCACTGTGGTGTTCGTCCGAAGCTCTACCCCCGAGGCCCGCAGACGTTTGGTGGCAAAGGCTGCCAGCCCTTCATCGAATTCCGGCAAGATGCGATTCTTGGCTTCAACCAGGATCACGCGCAGGTCGCGTTGGGTGATCGAGGGATACGATTTGGCCGCCTGACGGATCAAATCGTTGATTTCCGCCGCGACTTCGACGCCGGTGAAACCGCCGCCAGCTACCACCAGTGTCAAGATTTCGGCGCGTGAGTCGGGGTTACGCTCGATCTCAGCGATTTCCAGCAGGGCAATCGCACGATTACGCAGCCGAATAGCATCGCCCAGTGTCTTGGCGGTGTACGAGTTCTTTTCCACATCTTCCATGCCAAAGTATCCGACCCTGGCTCCCACGGCAATCACCAGGTGGTCGTACGGGTACCCAAACTCATCACCGTTCGGATGGCGCACCAGCACGGACTGTGCCGCCAGATCGATCGACTTCGCGGCTCCTTCCACGAAGCGCGTGCGTTTAAACATCCGGCGCAGCGGGTTGATGGCATGACTGGTATCGATCTGGCTTGAGACGATCTCCGCCAGCATGGGGGTAAAAAGAAAGAAGTTCTCGGGGTTGACCAGCGTGACTTCGGTCCGATCTTCCGGTTTCAGGAGTTTTTCCAGCCCGAGCGCCGTGTAGACGGCGCCGAACCCGCCCCCGACGATCAAGATTCGGCGATCGGGTGAACCGCCGAAGTTTGCGCCCCTCATGTGCGTCTCCTCGTGAAGCCTCTTGCAAAACAGAAGCGAGCGAATCGTATACCACAGCGTATCGTGCCTGGATCAAAGTGACCTCAGGACAGGGTTCTGACGGACGGTGACCGGGTTCACGGGCCGGCCAGCACCGGTATCATGTCGTATGACTGCACCTGCGACACCTCACAGCCGGGCGGCGTTCCGCCATCCGGCCTTTCGCTACTACTGGGTAGCGCAGTTGGTCTCATTTATGGGGACCTTCATGCAACAGGTCGCGTTGGGATATCTGGTCTACGATTTGACCGGCTCGAAATGGCTGTTGGGAGCCACGGCGGCACTCCAGATGGGGCCAAGTCTTGTACTATCGCTGCCTGCAGGCGTGGTGGCGGACCGGGTGCAACGTCGACACCTCATCATGGCCACCCAAACCAGTGCTCTGCTCCTTGCCTTCTCACTGGCCTCGCTCATCGCCCTGCACCGTTTGCAGGTGTGGGAGATTCTGTTGATCTCAACTCTGTCCGGCATCGCGATTGCGATCGAGTCGCCAACGCGGCAGGCGTTCGTGGTCGACCTCGTGGGCAAGGAGGATCTGGCGAATGCGATCGCCTGGAACTCGCTGGTGCTGAACGGAGCGCGCGTGCTCGGACCCGCCGTGGGAGGCGTGGTCATCCGCTTCGGAGGGGTGGCTCCCATTTTCTACTTCAACAGCATCTCGTTTCTTGCAGTCATCGTGGCGCTCCTGATGATGCGGTTGCCGGATAACCGCCGCAGTAACACGCGGCATCCGGTCGAGGAGCTGCGTGCGGGCCTGACCTACCTCGGACGCTCCCCGGCACTCGTATTGCTCCTTGGCCTGATGGGGACCATCGCCCTTTTTGCCATGAATTTCAATGTCCTCATGCCCATCGTGGCCCGCGATGTCTTGCACACAGGAGCGGAAGGATTGGGCTGGATGTGGAGCGCGCTTGGGATCGGTGCAGTAGTGGGATCCATTACCGTGGTGCGCTGGAGTCGAGCGGCGGTGGCCGGGCCGCTCCTGCTGACCACTGCCTTCGTGACAGGCGCGGGCGAAATCGCACTGGCTTCCGTTCATGTCCTCTCGCTGGCCTTGATCGCCCTGGTGATGGTGGGATGGAGTACCGGAGCTTTCTTTGCCGGCGTCAATTCCGCAATTCAAGCACGGCTCGAGGACACATACCGCGGTCGTGTGCTGAGCGTGTACTCCATGATCTTCAGCGGAACGGGTCCACTGGGTGGACTGTTTGCCGCCGGCCTGGCCGGCGCAGGCGGCGCCTCTCTGTCTCTAGCGGTCGCGGGCGCGATCAGCGTCGTTACACCGCTCGTGGCGTGGCCCCTGCTGCGCCATTACCTGCAAAGCCCGGTGGCGTCCAGCAGTACGGGTGTTTCTGAGGCCGCGGGCTAGGCGCGGTGCCACGAGATCGAGCAAGAGATCATGGATTCGACTTCAGCTTCCGGCGCGTTTGCCGACCGCTATGATGCCGGTCGTCACCTTGCCGGCGCACTGCAAAACTATGCGGGAACAAACGCGGTAGTCGTCGGGTTGGCCCGTGGAGGGGTGGAGGTTGCAGCTGCGGTGGCGGCCGAGCTCCGACTTCCGCTGCGTGCCCTGGTCGTTCGAAAAGTGGGAGCGCCACGCAATCCGGAATTGGCGGTAGGAGCGGTCAGCGAAACCGGTGTGCAGTGGATCGATGCACGGTTAAAGAAGCCAACCGGTGCATCGGATCGTTACCTGGAAGAAGCCGTCGCAGCCGAGGGGGCCGAAGCAAAGCGTCAGCATCTGAAGTACGCCACCGATGAGACTCGCGAGAGCGTGCGAGGTCGCGTCGCCATTCTCGTGGACGACGGGATTGCGACCGGCGCCACCGCCCTCGTTGCCGTACGTTCAGCGCGCGACCTGGGTGCCTCTCGGGTCGTCCTGGCGACGCCGGTAGCGTCAGCACAGGCCGCGAGCGCGCTTGCGAAGTACGCCGACCAGGTCATCGTGCTCGTAACTCCCGAGCCATTTCAGGCGGTCGGGTTGCACTACCGCCAATTCGCGCAACTGGACGACGAGGCAGTTATTCGACGGCTGCGCGCATCCTCCGCCGGCACCTCCGTCGCCAATCCGATCGTCGAGCGCATCGTTCGCAGCGAGATCCAGATCCCGGCCGGCTCGGTCACGCTCCCCGCACTCCTGTCCGTGCCGCCGGAAGCGGTGGGCATGGTGATTTTCGCCCACGGAAGCGGAAGCGGCCGCCTCAGTCCGCGCAACGGTGCAGTCGCCCGAGTGCTGGACGAAGCCGGTCTGGCTACTCTTCTGGCCGACCTCTTGACCGAAGAGGAGGCAGGCGACCGACACAAGGTCTTCGATATCCGACTGTTGGCGGAACGCTTGCTTGCCTGCGTCAGCTACGTGGGTCAAAATCGAAGCACCGCTCACCTGCCACGCGGGTTGTTTGGGGCCAGCACCGGAGCGGGAGCGACCCTGGTGGCGGCAACAAACCAGTCCGCCGACATTCGCGCCGTCGTCTCACGAGGCGGCCGTCCGGATCTGGCCGCCGACGCGTTGGAAGAGGTGCGGGCTCCCACCCTGTTGTTGGTGGGAAGCGTGGATACCGGCGTGATCGCTCTGAATCGCCACGCGTTCGATCGGCTGCATTGCGAGAAACGCCTGGAACTGATTCCAGGCGCCACGCATCTATTCGAGGAACCGGGAACGCTCGACGAGGTGGCACGTCGCGCACGCGATTGGTTTCTGCACTTTGTGCCGGTTTAGCCGGCTGCCGCGGGAGCCTCTTCGCGTTCTCGTTCCTTGCGGCGTTTGTCGTACTTCTTGAGCAGCTCTCGCCAGTGGGCATACTTCTCCGGATCCGCCTTGATCGCCCGGTACCGCCGCTTGTGCTTTTCCTTCCGGTGCGTCTCGC
>JANWJD010000030.1 GCA_025449555.1 Chloroflexota bacterium
CCAGGAGGCGGAAAAGTTCAGAACAACCGGCCGGCCGCGTAGCTGCGCGAGCGAAACGGTTCGATTTCCGTCGATGTCTCGCAGTACAAATCCGGCAGCCGGTTTGTGCACCAGAGGTGAGGAGATGGCGTTGGGATCTTGGCGAAAACCGGTCGCCAGCAAGACGAGAAATAGTGCTGCCGTGACGCCAATGGTCAGTGCCCAAAACCTACGTTTCACGCCGTTACTTCTTCTGCATGGACTCGCAGCTCGGGGACCACGGCGCTCACGCGCCGGCGCTGGCGCGCTGGAAGAAGCGCGGCTGCGCCACCCAGTCCCAGCAGAAACCCACCTAGCCAGATGAACCCAACCATGGGATTCACCATAACTTGCAGCAGGATGGGGCGCCTGGAATTATGCGTGCTCGCATTTTGCGTGTCGATGCCCTGCAGCACGACGTATAGATCCTCAAATGGATTCCGACCGTGGACGAGTTGGGCCAGATCGGGCAGCGGATTCCGGCCTTGCACTACTCCGGTTACCATATCCCAGGGTTGTTCCAGCACTGCCGGCGTGACCACCGGCTGCTGCACGGTGGCGTAATAGTTCAGCGAGGGAGTCAACCTCCCAAGATCTTGATTGGCCCGTGAGGCGCTGAGGTTCGCCTGCAAGACCATGCGATTCGACTCCCGGCGAGGCTCGAAACCAAGGTAGCGCACAGTGTACCCGCCAACGCTCACCGTCTGGCCGGGCACCAGAGTCGCCGAGGTACGGAGCACGTACGCTTGTGAGGCTGCGATCCCAATCACGGCCAGGATGACGCCGACATGGGCCAGATATCCGCCGTAGCGGCGAGGATTGGCCCGCACGAGGCGGCGACCGGCCCCGAGCCAGGTCTCGCCGGTATTGCTGCGTCGTGATCCGACGTCGGCGCCCATGCTTGACACCGTGACCACCAGCACGAATGCTGCGAGTCCGAAGGTCACCAGCGGGCCGATGCCTCGCACTCCAATTGCAAGCAGGACGAACACCACACCGACGCCTGCGATCACCGGACCGAGCAACCGGTACTGCAGCTCCGAGAGCCGGGCGGCGCCCCAGGGCAAGGCTGGACCGATTCCCATCAGGAAGAGCAGCGCGAATCCAATTGGCACCGCGATGTGATTGAAGTATGGAGCTCCAACCGAGAGTTGAGAGCCCTGAACCGCCTCCGCCAGGAGCGGAAAGATTGTACCGAGCAAGATCGTAAAGGTAATGGCAACCAACAACAGGTTATTTACGAGAAAGGCCGTTTCTCGACAAATGGTCGCGTCGAGCGTCCCGGCCACCCCTAGGTCTCTGCTTCGCGCCACCAGGAGCGCCGCCGAAGCGAGGAGAAAGAAGCCGAAAAAGGCCAGGAAGACTGGTCCAATGGCTGTCTGCGTGAACGAATGGACCGATTGAAGTACACCGCTGCGAGTCAAAAACGTGCCAAAGATGCTCAGCAACCAGGCGGCCACAATCAACGACATCGTCCAGGTCTTGAGCATGCGACGGCGCTCCTGCACTTGCAGCGAATGAAGAAAGGCGGTGGTCACCAGCCAGGGCATCACCGATGCGTTTTCGACCGGGTCCCAGCTCCAATAGCCGCCCCAGCCCAGGACGGCATACGACCACCACATGCCGGCCGTAATGCCGAGCGAGAGGAAGATCCACGGCACCAGAGCCCACCGCCTGATCAGCCTAAGCACCTCGGGGGAGGTCGAGCCGCAGAGAAGTGAAGCCATAGCGATGGCATACGGGACCGATAGACCGACGTAGCCCAGGTAGAGTAGCGGAGGATGAAGACCCATCATGGGATGGTTCTGCAAAAGGGGATTCGGTCCGCAGCCATCTGCCGGGCATCCGGCTGCGGGCGCCGCCGGACTTACGAGTGCAAACGGATTGCCCGGGAAGGCGATGACGAAGAGAAAGAAGGCCGAGATGAGAAGCAAGACGCCGGTCGCATACGCCTGCAATTCAGCGAAGCGATCTCGCATCAGCGACAGAAACAGCGCGGTATAGCATGACAACACCAACGCCCAGAAGAGGATCGAGCCTTCGAGTGCCGCCCACAGCGAAATGACAGTGTAATACAGGGGAGTCGATCGGCTCCCGACGTCGGACACATATTTCACCGAGAAGTCATGGGTAACCAGGGCCAGAATCATGAGCCCGGTCGCAAAAGCCACCACTCCCAGTACGAGGAAGGCAGCACGACGGCCCCACAATGCCCAGGTCGGCTGGTTGGCGGGCTGTGCAAGCAGCGAGGCGGCCGCTCCCAGGAGCGCCACTGCCAGACCGCACAGAATGCTGAGGTGACCGAAAAAGGAAATCATTGGGTTGAGTTGTCGACGTAGGTATCCGGGACGGGGGTTTGCCCCGGTTTCGGAGCTCGATAGGCGTTCGAGTGCTTCACCATGAGATTGGTGGCACTGAATAATCTTCCGGTATACGTGCCTTCCACCACGACGCCGATGCCGGCCCGAAACATTTGGGGAGGGAGGTCATGGCTGACGACTTCGACCGACGCCTTTGGATCTTGCAACACAAAGCGCAGGAACCGGATCTTGGGATTCAACTGCACGGAACCCGGTCGAACCTGTCCACCCAGTCGAAAGCTCTGCCCCGTGATGTTTTGTTTCGTCAGCAATTCACTTGGGGTTATGTAGTACACGAGATTGTTTGAAAGCCCTTGATAGATCAAGACGCCGACGACGCCAATGATCAAGGCGCTACCAATGATTAAGGAGCGGGTGGGGTGTCGCATACCGTGCCGTCCTTGTCGACGGCCTGCATCTCATGCTCAAGTGACTTCTGCAAAGCCCGTGTGACATCCCGCGCCTGAGCGACACGGCGCGCCAGCAAGACCGCGTACGCCGCCACAGAACCCCAGACCAGGGTATATGCAATCGCAACGAAGCCCCAGTTAGACAACCCGGGCCTCCTCCCAGAGGACTTCATCCCGGCGTTGTTCAAGTTGCGCGAGCTTCAAGCGCTGCCCCAGCAAGAAGACGAACAGCACGGTGAAGGCGAAGAGATTGACAAACAGCGCGACCTCCATACGCGGATCGAGCGGCGCGTTCCCCAGGTTCGGCTGCAAGATGGTGGGAGCCTGATGCAGGCTCCTCCACCACAGCACCGACATATGAACGATCGGGATGTCAATAAATCCGATGATTCCTACTATGGCGGACTGTTTCGCCCGCGAGCGAGGATCTGCCGCCAGAGTACGTAACATCAGATAACCGGCGTAGATGACGAACAGGATGGCGGTCGTGGTCAAGCGCGGATCCCAGGTCCACCACACTCCCCACACCGGTTTGGCCCACACTGAACCGACGGCCAGGGTGAGTGCGGTCAACAGTACGCCCAGTTCTGCCGCGGAACCCGCCAGGCGGTCCCACTTGAGGTCACGCTTCCAGAGGTACAAGACGCTTCCCACCAGTACCAGAAAGTACGCGAGATACGCTGTCCAGATAGTGGGCACGTGCATGTAGAGAATCCGCATGGCATCGCCCTGATCGACATCCGGTGGAGACCACACCAGACCAAGGTACGCGCCGATCGCCATCGAGCCGAAAGCGGTCAATCCAAGCAGGCGTCCCTGCCTTTGTATCCATTCCATTTCCGTGCTCCCCAATCAGTGTATAACCCAACGCCGATGCAGGCGAAGACTCCTTATGTCAAATAGAAATCGCGGCCGGCGGCCAATGGCGGCGCACACGCAGCTCGCCGAGCACTCGTTCAACATGGCTCCTCATGTGCTTACCGCGCTGTCGTACAGCAACAAGCCGGCAGTGATGAAGACGATATCAAAGGCGATGAGAACCTCAATCCATAACCCGACATCCTGCCGCTGGCCTGTGAGCACGTACGAGGTGGCCTTGACGGCTCCCAGAATCACCGGCACAGTCACCGGAAGCATCAACAGTGGCAACAATACCTCCCTGGCGCGCAGTGCCATCGTCAAGGCGCCATACAGGGCGCCGATGGCTGAGAATCCGAGCGTGCCCAGCACCCCGATCAACAAGAGTGCGGGAATCGATCGCCACAGATCGATGTTGAAGAGGATCGCCATGAGAGGGAGAATCACCGCCTCGATGAATAGCATGACGGCGGCAGCTCCACACAGTTTGCCCGCGTAAATGGCGCTGCGGTTTTCCGCGATCAGGAGTAACCCCTCGAATGCGTTATTTTCGGTTTCGAGTTGATACGAACGGCCGAATGCGAGTAGACCGGCAAAGATAAAAGCGAGCCATAGCAAGCCGGCCGCGGCGGTGCGCAAACGCGCCGGATCCGGGCCGAGCGCAAAGCTGAAAATGAGCAGCACCGTGCCGGCGAAGAAGAGCATGGCATTGAGGTTGACCTTGGTGCGCAGCTCGACCACGACATCTTTGCGGAATACGGCCCATGCCTGACTAGCCCACGTGGAGTGCATGCGCCCCCTTGTATCCATGGACGGGACCTGCGTATTGCACGACGCCTCGGTCGAGATAGGCAACCAGATCTGCCAGGGCCGTGATGCGCTTCGCGTCGTGCGTCGCGACCACTACCGCGCCACCAGAGCGGGTGACGCCGCGGATCCAGTCGTCGATCATGTCGGCGCCGTCCGCGTCCAGGCTATTGTATGGCTCATCAAGCAGCAGCAAGCGTGGCTCGAGTACTTGCACGCGAGCGACCGCGAGACGACGTTTCATGCCGCTCGAGAAGGACCGGACGCGATCATCGGCGTGGGACGCGAGTCGCACCGCTTCAAGCGCGTCTGAAACCTGGCTCTTGGTGGCCTTGCGTCCTGCCATCGTGAGGGTAAAGTGCAGGTTTTCGGCTGCTGTGAGGTCATCGTAGAGGTACGTCTCGCCGGCGAGCAGTCCGATTTGCACTCCGGCGCGACGCGCACCGTCCCAACCATCGTGACCGAACACCTCAACCGTACCCGCCGTAGGCGCAATGGCACCGGCCACGATCTTGAGCAGCGTCGTCTTCCCGGAGCCGTTAGCTCCCAGCAGCGCGAGCGACTGCCCGTGGTCGAGTTGAAGCGTTACCGCTCTGAGCGCAATGGTGCGCCCAAAGAGTTTCGATAATCCTCCGATTTCGAGCGCAGAGGGGACAGGCATGGTCCTCCGGCCAACGGCCGTTACTCAACCTTCTCTTCGGCGTCCTCTCCGGCTGAACCGAGCGCCACGATATCCCCGTCGTGGAAGAGAATAGATTGCAATGCCGCTCTCCACTTGGGCTCCCGGCGAAGCAAAAACTCGAGGTCCATGCCGAAATGTTTGAATTCTTCCTCTTGGGCAGCGGCCATGATGTTCCGGGCATCGACATCCGGTTCGACCGACATGCGCTGCTGATACCAATTGATGGCCTCAGCCTCCTCGGTGAGGGATGTAATTATCCGGGCGAAGGTGCGCGTCTCCTGCGATAACTCGCTCGCCGGCTCGTGGTACTGTTCTGTCGGCACGATAACTTCTCCTCTCGGTCGCGACACTCAACGTGACACCTACGCCTGGGCACCCAATTCGGCGCACAAGCAGCGGCCAGAGCGCGAGTGCCGGCTTCGGCGACTGTGTTCTCACCTCTATGCTAAAGCCTGGAGCCGACTATGCTTCCCGTTTGAGCATGCCACCGATGGAAGGCAATCGAATCGGGTCCTCGGATTGTGCGATCGCCAGAGCAAGCTTCGGAATCTTGAGAACATCTCGGTACGCCAGGTAACGACTGCACCAGTTCGGCGCAAACTTATCGTTGAACTGGTAGAGGGATTTCAACTGATAGAACGACGAGAGGTGATCGAACAGGAACCGTCTGGTTTCATCGATGGCCTTCGAATCTATGTCATTGGCGGCGTTTGAGAGTGTGGCGAAGTTGAGGCTCAAACGGCAACTTCCTCGAGCCATATAAGTCTCGGCGGCGGCAATCACCAAAAACTCCATCAATCCATTTGGGCTATCAGGACGTCGCCGCATCGAATCGAGCGACCAGGCATTTCCCTGGTAGACCGGTGCCAGGGAGAGAAACCCGAAGACCGTATCGCCCTGTTGCGCCACGATCAGTTCGCAGTCCTTGTCCGCGGCTCGAGGCAACCGACCGAGCGTCATGGAGAAGCCGCGTTCACTCCCGCCTTTAGCCCGCACCCACGCCCGGGAAATAGTACGCACCTGGCTCATGATGTGAGGCGGCACCTGGTCTCGCCGGTATGTCACGGCGGAAAATCCGAGGTCCGAGACGTGTCGCGCCGCCCGGCGAACCTTTCTCTTGAGCGACGACAGGTTGAATTCAGCCAGATCTATGACCGCTTCCTCTCCCACTTTGAGTGTCCCCAACCCCAGCGAACGATAGAGGTGAGCGGAGTTTCCAGAGATCCCAAGAAAACACGGCTCGAGGCCGTTGCCGACGGCAAACTGCATGAACGATGCGATGAGATCACGGTGGCGCTCGGGAGGTCCAACCGGGTCGCCGGCCACCAACGCAACGTTACCCCATACGCGATACGAGACAAACGCCGTTTTGGCGCTATCAAAAAAGTAACTTCTGCCGTCTTGCAACGAAAAGTATGCGAGCGTGTCCGATGCATACTGCTCAACGAGTTTGCGCGCGCGCGCGCGCTCCCATGCGGTGGCGCTGTGCTCGGGAATGAACGGCCGCAGCACCCGCAGGACCACGTACAACGCCACGCAGCAAGCGAAACCGGTGATCGAACGCTCGAACCATCGTGCTTGCGGAGTGAGATAGTGGTAGTACGCCGCGTCACTCAGCAAACGGAGTGGTTCCTGCACGACGTGAACCATGGACGGAGCCGGAGAGATATAACGCCGCAGAATGACGAAGCCCGCCACGACGTAGGTGACGTAGAGGACCACGATGGCATGTACACGCGAAAAAAGCCGGCCCGGAACGGCCATCCGGCTGGGCACGCTGAATGTATCACGCCCGCGAGTCAGCAGCCAGGCGAGTGACAGTGCCATAATCGCCTCCTCGAAATCGAGGCCCTTCGTCAGATGGAACAGCGCGGAGAGCAAGAGCGCAGCGACCGCAATCTGAAGTGCTCGTTGACGTCGTTTGCGCAATCCATCTGCCACCAACACAAGCGCGAACCCAAGCAGTACGGTGGCGGATTGAGCACCTCTAATCACAGTAAGAGGAAGAATGTCGGCCAGAATCTCCATACGCGCCGGGACAGCGGGATACAGGGCCGAAACAATGTTCATAACGCCGGCCAGTGCGGTCAATAAGGCGCCGAGTCGCCTGGTCACGTGGCACGCCCCGGAGTGAGATGGGTGGACATTGAATCTCTTTACTTCAAAAATAGGCAGCCTCGACCGCACGGCCCTGGAGCAGCACATCAAGGAACGTGAGCCGTCGCGATTTACCGGTGCCAGTCTGATCCGGTTTTGCGCTACATAGAGTATCAGATACCGGTCTACCTGGGGGATAGATGCATTCGAGGCGAATGTCCTGACTTGCACGGGCCTTCTGCCTCTATCACCTTCCCTTTCACTGACGCTATATGTCAGTGACGGGACATTGCCCGCACCCACATGGAGACTTACGTCTTTCTCCAGCGACGGAAGAATGTACCTATGTGCCATTGACTAAGGCTGGAGCACCGGAGGAATGCGATGCACATACTTGACATGGACCGAGCGGGCATAGACAGCGGAGTCTTTGCGTTTTCGACCGAGTTTTACACTGAACACTTCGTCGTGCACGCGAGATTATCGAGTCCGGAGCGGAGACTGTCCGACCACCTCAACGGTTCGGTAGCATCGGTTGACATTCGACCAGTGTCCGCCCTGCAGCTCAACACGGGAGTGTCAGCGGAATTGGGCAGAACGCACGCCCAGATTACAAAGGCGCGCATCCTGTTCGTCGTACCGATTTCCGAACCGGATCGTCCCAGCGGACAGAGCAATGCGGCGTGGAAAGCAACGTCGAAGTACGGCGCCTGGGCCGGCGTGGGACCCTACAGCATCAGCGGGACCATTCACACCGATGCGGGGCGCGACCCGCAGATTGCGCTCCGGCTGCTCGACAAGCAATTTCTTCCGTTCACCGCCGTGACGATCACATTCCCCGACGGTGAAAAGAAACACTTCCCGACGATCATCGTCAATCGCCAATACCTCGACCTGCTGGCGCTGGAGGCAGGCACGTAGGTTATGCCGGCGTCGAGTGCTTGACTGAAATGTGGGCTCCGCCTATACTTCCAATCAAGAAGCAGGAGTTTTCATAGTCATGGCACTCCACGGGTCGGCGTCGGCCGATCGGTATTATTGGTTTTATAGGGGCATAACGTGACGGTTCTATAAGAGGAACCGCCCCTCACGTTATGCCCTTTTTTGACCGGAGGTTTTCACCTCCGGTCTTCTTTTTGCCTCACCAAGGAGAATCCCGTGATCGCGGTAGCAGAGGAGATTGGGAATATGATCATCGTCATGCAGAGCCATGCCGGCCCGGAGCACATCCGCAGCGTGGTACAGCGCATCGAGGAGATGGGATACCGATCCAATGTCTCGGAAGGTGAGGAGACCACGATCATTGGCGTGATCGGACATAGCTCTCCGGATCAATTGGCTTCACTGGAATTCATGCCGGGTGTAGACCGGATGGTCCCCGTCACCAAACCGTACAAACTCGGCAGCAGGGATTTCCGACCGAAGAGTACAGTGGTGCAGGTAGGTGACGCTCGCTTCGGCGGCGAAGCACTGGTTATGATCGCCGGTCCCTGCTCGGTCGAAAGTGACCACCAACTATGGGAGGCGGCACGCGCCGTCAAGGCAAGCGGCGCCCAGGTGTTGCGCGGTGGCGCTTTCAAGCCGCGTTCCTCTCCATACAGTTTCCAGGGACTCGGCAAGCCGGCCCTCGAGATGCTCGACCAGGTGGGCGATGAGTTGGGCCTCCAGGTGATTACCGAGGTGCTCACACCGGACGATGTCGACCTGGTCGCCTCATACGCAGACATCTTGCAAGTTGGCGCACGAAACATGCAGAACTTTACGTTGCTGCAGGAAGTTGGCCGCTCAGGTCATCCGGTGCTGCTCAAGCGTGGGATGAGCGCTACTCTGGAAGAACTGCTCATGTCGGCGGAATACATTCTGGCCAACGGAAATGACAACGTGATCCTGTGCGAACGTGGCATCCGGACGTTTGAGGATTCCACCCGATTCACCCTGGACATCAGCGCGATTCCAGTGCTCAAACACCTCACCCACCTTCCCGTCATCGTCGACCCGAGTCATGCCACCGGTAAGTGGGCGTTCGTGCCGGCGGTGGCCAAAGCGGGTGTAGCGGCGGGGGCGGACGGTCTCATCATTGAAGTTCACCCGCGACCCGAGGAGGCGTTGTCGGATGGGCCACAATCGCTGAAACTCGAACGATTCGCGCAACTCATGATTGAGTTGAAGCCTCTTGCCCTCGCGGTCGGCAGGTCCCTGTGACCCAACGCCGAGTAGCCGTGATCGGCCTCGGCTTGATCGGGGCGTCGTTGGGAGGAGCGCTGCGCGCTCGGGGCTACCTCGTGAGCGGGCTGGACCATGATCCAGCTACCATGCAAACGGCTCTGGATCGAGGTCTGGTCGACGTCGTCTCCGATGACTTGAGGGTGGTTCTGAAGGAAGCGGATCTGGTGATCCTCGCCATGCCCGTCCTCTCCATCATCGATACGCTGCCTCAGATCGATGAACTGTCGCGTCCCGGTGCCGTTATCATGGACGTCGGCAGCGTCAAAGGACCGGTGGTTGACGCCATGGAACGGCTGCCGGGTGCGGGGCGGATGATCGGTGGACATCCCATCGCGGGCAAAGAACAATCGGGACCCGGCGTGGCCGATGTCTCGCTTTTCCAGAGACGTTCATTTGCGCTGGTGCCGAGCGGCGCGACGAGCATTCCCACCCTTCACACTGCCGAGTCAGTGGTTCGAGCGGTAGGGGGTGTTCCGGTCGTCCTCGCGGCCGTGGAGCACGACCGCATGGTCGCCATGACCAGCCACCTTCCGCAACTGCTTGCGACGGCCCTCGCGCTCTCAGTCGAGCCGCGCGATGAGAGTCTGGCCGGGCCAGGGCTGCGCGACATGACCCGGCTGGCGGCGAGCGGGGCAAGCATGTGGACAGATATTCTGGTGTCGAATGCCGACAATATTGCGGCTGCGCTCGGGGGGTGTGTGGCGCAACTTCAAAACCTGAGCACGATGGCAAGCGCCGGAGATACGGTGGCACTGGAAGGTGCCATGACGCTCGCCAACGAACGTGCCGCCACGATCGCCGGTTCGGTGCCCTCGTGATGTGGCGCGTGCGTCCGTCCACGATTGGTGGCTCGGCGTCCGTGCCGGGAGATAAATCTATCGCCCATCGAGCTTTGATGCTGGCCGGGCTCGCTCGAGGTACCTCCGTCATCCAGAATCTGCCGAGCGGCGAGGACGTCCGATCGACTGCGTCATGCATGGGTCGATTGGGCGTCGTACTCGACCTGCAATCCGGCAGCGCACGACTGGATTCGGCAGGCGAACTGCGTGCACCCGAGCAAGAACTCAATGCGGGAAACTCGGGCACTACTATGCGATTGCTCGCCGGCATGCTCGCGGGCCAGACGTTCTCCAGCCGGCTGACCGGTGATGCATCGCTCCGACGCCGTCCCATGGGAAGGGTGGTCGATCCTCTGCGCCAGATGGGAGCCTTGATTGCCACTCGCGACGGTTGCGCACCGCTCGATATCGCCGGCAGCAATCTCCACGGAATCACCTACACCTTGCCCGTCGCGAGCGCTCAAGTGAAGTCGGCGGTGCTGCTGGCGGGACTCTTCGCGACCGGCACGACCACGGTGATCGAGATCGTACCGGCCCGAGACCACACGGAGCGGATGCTCACTGCGTTGGGTCTGAACGTGCGACGACATGGGATGTCGGTCCAGGTCGAACGCGGCACACCTCCGAACGGATTCGAGCTGACGGTTCCGGGTGATATCTCATCCGCCGCATTTCTTTTGGCGGCTGCAGCCGTCACGGATGGCGCAGTGTCGCTGGATTCGATTGGGTTGAATCCTACTCGAACCGCCATTCTCAGTGTGCTCGAGCGGATGGGAGCTTCCGTCACTGCCGCGATAGAGCGAGAAGAGACCGGTGAGCCACGCGGATCAATCGCCGTGAGCGGCCGCATCGAGCGCCCGATCTGCCTCTGTGCGGAGGATGTCCCAGGGTTAGTGGATGAGCTCCCGTTAATCGCCCTGCTCGCCACCCAGGTCGCGGGTGAAAGCGTGATCGAAGGGGCAGCGGAGTTACGCGTAAAAGAAGCTGACCGGATCGCGGCGGTCACACAAGAACTTCAGGTGCTGGGAGCCGATATCGAGGAGAGACCGGACGGGTGGCGCATTCATGGCAAGAGACCGTTGCGAGGCAGAAAGGTGCAGAGTCACGGCGACCACCGCCTGGCTATGATGCTTGCAGTCGCGGGAGCGTGCGCCCAGGGAGAGACCACCATCGAGGGCGCCGAGGCAGCCGATGTCTCGTTTCCCGGGTTCGCCTCAGTCTTTGCGTCGCTGGGAGCCGCGATTGATGAAGATTGATCGATTCGTGGTGATCGGCGACCCGATTGCGCACAGCCTGTCGCCGGTGATGCATCGTGCCGCCTTCGCCGCCGCGGGTGTCGACGCCACGTACGAGAAGGAACGGGTTTCCCCCTCCTCACTCGGTACGTGGGTTCAAGCCGCACGGGAGCGACCACTTGCCGGCTTCAATGTCACCATTCCGCATAAGGAATCGATCGGCTCATACGTCGACGAGCTGGACGAATCCGCTCGACGCGTGGGCGCCGTGAACACAGTCGTTAACCGCGACGGCGTGCTGACCGGATACAACACCGACCTTGCGGGCTTCATTGCTACGGTGCGATCTCTCGAAGTGGGACTGCGAGGGCAGCCGGTGGTGGTGATCGGAGCCGGGGGGTCGGCCGGAGCGGTCGTGCGGGCTCTGGACGATCTAGGCGCGCACGTGACCATCTGCAATCGACACGAAGGCAACGCCCGCAATCTGGCCGGGAGGCTTTCGATCCCGGCGACGACCATGGAACTCCATAGTTCCGCAGCACGACACGCCATCGAAAGTTCTCGTCTGGTGGTCAATACCACACCGCTTGGAATGAGCCATTTGCCGGTGTCGCCGCTTCCAAACGAGACGTATCTGAATCGACGAACGGCGGTCATTGACCTGGTGTACGGGCTGACGACACCGCTCGTCACGCAGGCTCGGGCCGCGGGTTGCCTGGTGCTCGACGGGATTGAGATGTTGGTCCAGCAAGGCGCCGCTAGTTTCGAGCTATGGACCGGCGTGGCGCCGGACCTGGACGTCATGCGGGCAGCCTGCAGGCACTCATTCAGGGAGGTAGATCGATGCTCCGTTTCCTGACCGCCGGTGAGTCGCACGGTCCCTCCCTCACCGGCATCCTCGAAGGCATGCCGGCCGGCCTGCAGGTCGATACGCACTTGATCGACCGCGATCTGGTTCGCCGCCAGGGAGGCTATGGACGCAGCGGGCGCCAGAAGATCGAAAAAGATCACATCGATTGGCTGTCGGGCATGGAAAATGGCTGCTCGACCGGAGCGCCCATCGCGATGAGAATCGAAAACCGAGACTATGCGAATCAGCAAAAACGCGAAAAGCCGGTGTTGACTGTGCCGCGACCGGGACACGCCGACCTGGCGGGCGCCACCAAGTATCGATTGGCAGACATGCGAACCGTGCTCGAACGAGCAAGTGCACGTGAGACGGCTATGCGGGTTGCGGTGGGAGCGCTCGCCAAACGGTTGCTCAGCGAGTTTGGGATCGTGGTGGCGGGCCAGGTCATTTCAATCGGCGATGAAGTAGTGCAAGGCGCGGATCTCGCGGATCCTGCAGTCCGTGATCGCATTGAAGTATCAGAAGTACGTGTGGCCGATCCGGAGGCGGAACGGCGCTTCATCGAGCGGATCGACCAGGCCCGGCGTGACCGCGATACGCTGGGTGGCGTGTTCGAGGTGCAGGTTCTCGGCGTGCCGGTGGGCCTGGGGAGCTATGTGCAGTGGGATCGCAAATTGGACGGCCGGCTGGCGCAAGCAGTCATGAGCATCCAGGCGATCAAGGGAGTCGAAATCGGCGCAGGGTTTGAGAACGCGCGGACGCCGGGCACCAGGGCGCACGATGCGATTCTGCCGGGTGAGAGCGGTCCGCAACGTGGCAGTAATCGCGCCGGGGGCCTGGAGGGCGGCGTGACCAATGGCGAACCGGTCATCGTGCGAGGGGCCATGAAGCCGATATCAACGACTTTGACTCCCATGCAGAGCATCGACGTCCGGACCGGGGAGGGCGCGCTGGCGCAGTATCAGCGATCCGACATCTGCGCCGTTCCTGCCGCTTGCGTGGTAGGCGAGGCGATGGTGGCGTTCGTCATGGCAGACGCGGTATTGGAAAAGTTTGGCGGTGACAGTATTGCTGAAATACACGAACACTTCAAATCGGTGGCGCGGTGAGGAACCTGATTCTGACCGGCTTCATGGGGACTGGAAAGACCACGGTTGGCCGCATTTTGGCTCGTCGCTTCGGCCTGGAATTTCTGGACACGGACGATGAGATCGAGCGCACATGCGGTTGTAGTGTGGCCGAGCTATTTGCCCGCGACGGCGAGAGCTGTTTCCGCCAACTGGAAACGCAAATATTCAGTGAGGCGCTTCAGGCGTCCGGGCAAGTGATCGCCACGGGCGGGGGAACGCTCTTGAGCGGGAGCAACCGTCTGCTCCTGGGGTCCGACCAGGAGGTCGTGTGCCTGACCTGCGACCCGGATACCATAGCGCAACGCGTCGGCGATGCACGCCAGCGTCCACTGTTTGACCCGCGGCAACCCCGGAAGGTAAGAACCCTGCTGGCGGAACGTGAGCCCGTTTACTCTCTCTACTCGCAGGTGGACACTACCAACAGATCGCCGGAGCAGGTTGCCCAGGCAGTCACAGATTTGATCCCGCTGGCTGAAGCCGCTGCCTTCGACCTCACCCAGACCCAGCAGTCGAGGGTTCTGTTCGAAGCCGGACTGTTGCCGCGTGCCGGCACGACTCTGGCGCGACATGGCTTGACGGCTTCGGTCCTGGTGCTCACCGATTCCACGGTAGCCGGCCTGCCCATCTTCAACGCGATGCGAGCGTCGCTCGCAGCCGCGGGGCTCGACACTCACGTCCACACGATCCATCCGGGAGAGGAGCATAAAACGCTTCAGACCATGGACGGCGTCTACCAGGCAGCAATGCAGGCGAGACTGGATCGCTCCTCCACCGTGTTGGGAATGGGCGGCGGCGTCGTGGGAGACATGGCCGGTCTGCTGGCGGCAACCTACCTGCGCGGACTGAACCTGGTGCTGGCTCCGACGACGTTGCTGGCGCAGGTGGATGCGGCGATTGGCGGCAAGGTCGGCGTCGACTTTCATGCGGCGAAGAACATGATCGGGGCTTTCAAGCCGGCCAATCTGGTACTGATCGATCCAGCCGCCCTCCGGACGTTACCGGCCTCGACCCTCGCGGAAGGGTTGGTGGAAGTCATCAAGATTGGGTTCATGTGCTCCCAAGCCTTGATCTCGCAGCTGGAAGAAGTCACGCTGGATGACGTGCTCGAGCACCCGCAGATCATTCGAGCCGCCGCTCATCAGAAGGTTGAGATCGTGCAGCGCGACCCACTCGAGCGCGGCGACCGGATGCTGCTGAACTTCGGACACACCATCGGCCATGGGCTGGAAGCGGCCAGCGCATACCGGCTCTCGCACGGACAGGCGGTGAGTATCGGCATGGTGGCGGAGACGCGCCTGGCCGTGACCCACGGCTGGTGCGCCGAGTCGACGCTGGAGACTCTTCGCTCGCTGCTTGCTCGATTTTCGCTGCCGACTGAGGTCGGGCACATAGACTGTGACGCAGTCTTACGCTTCGTGGGTCAGGACAAAAAGCGACGGGCAGGCGCGATCCGGCTGGCGATTCCGCGAGACATTGGGGACGGGGCCGTGGTCGAGGTTTCACTCGACGATGTGCGATCGGCATTGACCGAAGGCGCGAAGGTGTAACGTGGCCTCGATCCTCGTCTTACACGGCCCGAACCTCAACTTGACCGGCACGCGTGAGCCGGAAATTTACGGACGCACCACACTGGCCGAAATCGATGAACGACTCCACGCGGTGGCGCGAGAACGTGGCGCCGTCATTCGCACGACGCAGTCAAACCACGCAGGGGTGCTGATTGATACGCTGCATGAGGTGCGGAACTGGGCCAACGGGTGCATATTCAACCCCGGTGCGTTCACACACTACAGTTACGCCCTGCGAGACGCGGTCGCGGCGGTTGACTACCCAGTGGTGGAGGTCCATATGTCGCTCCCGGCGGCCCGCGAAGCGTTTCGTCACACGTCGGTCATCGCTCCGGTCTGTCTGGCACAGGTGGCCGGTTTCGGGGCACGCAGTTACGATCTGGCATTGCTCGGGTTATTGCAGAGCCTGGAGGGACGAACGTGAAGGCGCTGCGCGGCGCGATCACTGCACATGCCAACACGGAAGAGGCGATCATCGATGGTACCCGTACCCTGCTGTCATGCCTGGTGGAGCGTAACCACCTGACTCTCGAGGAAGTCGTCAGCGTCTTCTTCACGTTGACGCCGGATCTCAATGCGTGTTTCCCCGCACGTGCTGCGCGCGAGATGGGATGGGATGTGCCGATGCTGGACATGCAAGAAATCGACGTGCCCGGGGCCCTGGCGTTCTGCATTCGGGTTCTCGTGCACGCAGAAATCAACCGGCCGCCGCGCCATGCGTACCTGCGCGGTGCGGTCAGCCTTCGTCCGGACCTTGAAACAGAGAGTGCACCATGAACAACGACTATTTCCCCTCCCTCGGGGAGTGCCGGCGAATCGGTATGACCGGCTACCCGATCGCCATTTCCCGGGAAGTCTTCGCCGATCTCGACACGCCGGTGTCCGCCTATCTGAAAGTGCGCGAAGCCGGGCCGAGCTTCCTCCTGGAAAGCGTGGAAGGCGGTCAGAGCCTTGGCCGATACTCCTTCATCGGGTCACGTCCACGCCGCGTCTTGCGCGTGGCCGGTGGGATGCGCCGCTTCGACGATGATCCTCCCATTCTCTGTCCGGATCCACTCCAAGCGATTCGCGCGATGGTCGACGCCTACGGTCCTTCACCGGCCCCAGATGCTCGCTTTGCGGGCGGCGCGGTGGGTTACCTGAGTTATGAAGCCGCTCGCTGGTTCGAACGGATTCCGCTGGCCCCGGAAGATCCATTGGGACTTCCGGATGCGGTATTCCTCGACGTCGATACTGTCCTGATTTTCGACCACGTGCGCCGCAAGATTCGCATCGTGAGTCATGCCTGGCCGTCCGCATCGATCGAACGGTCGTACGGCTGTGCGGCCGATCGAATCGACGAGATCGCGGAGCGCCTGGAGCGCCCGGTGGATGCTCCGCCGCTGCCGCCGCCGGTGCACCTGCAACCGAGCAGCAACCTCGAGCCGTCGGAGTTCGAGGATATGGTGGTCGCCGGCAAGAAACATATCCGAGCCGGCGACATACTGCAAATCGTACTGTCGCAACGTTTGAGCATGCCGCTGGAGGGCGACCCCTTCGGGCTGTATCGGCGGCTTCGCACCGTCAGCCCTTCACCGTATATGTATTATCTCGACCTGGGTGACCATCAATTAGTAGGTGCTTCACCCGAATTGCTCATCCAGGTGGAGGACGGAGTCGTCTCGAGCAGGCCGATTGCCGGTACACGACGACGCGGCAGGAATCGCGAAGAGGATATGGCCCTGGCCAGGGATCTGGTCGAGGATGAAAAGGAGCGAGCCGAACACCTCATGTTGGTCGACCTCGCGCGGAACGATGTCGGACGGGTGAGCGCGGCGGGCACGGTCGAAGTATCGAATTTCATGGGCGTGGAACAGTTCTCACATGTCATGCATCTGGTCTCGGATGTGACCGGCCGCCTCGGAGCGGACTTTTCGCCCTACGACGCGCTACGCGCCGCGTTTCCCGCCGGCACGGTGTCCGGAGCGCCAAAAATTCGGGCGATGCAGATCATCTCCGAACTTGAACGTGACCAGCGCGGCTCCTACGCCGGAGCGGCCGGATTCATCGGCAAAGGCGGCAACATGGAAACCGCCATCACGATTCGAACGGGTCTGATCAAAGGTGGTGTGCTCCACCTGCAGGCCGGAGCGGGCATCGTGGCGGACTCGGTGCCGGAGCGGGAGTACGGCGAATCCATGAATAAGGCGCGGGCCATGTTGGAAGCCGCGGGAGGCGCAGCATGATCTTGTTGATCGACAATTACGACAGCTTCACTTACAACCTATATCAAGTGCTGTCGGTGCTCGGGGCTGAAGTTCGGGTAGAGCGCAATGACGCGATCTCGGTTGAGGAGGTTGTACAACTTCGGCCGGACGGAATCGTGGTCTCGCCCGGTCCCGGCAATCCGGGAGAGGCAGGAATATCGTGCCGGCTCATGCGCGAAGTGGGGCCATCGATTCCCACACTGGGTGTCTGCCTGGGCCATCAGTGCATCGCCGCCGCGTTTGGCGGTAACGTGGTCGGTGCTCCGGTTCTGATGCACGGCAAGACCTCCCAGGTCTTTCATACTCAGGCCGGCGTATTGGCGCGACTGCCGTCGCCGTTCCAGGCCGTCCGGTACCATTCGCTGACGGTCGACGAATCGTCCTTGCCCGCGTCGTTGGAGGTGACGGCTCGCTCCGAAGATGGGACCATTATGGCATTGCGCCATCGCGAATACCCCATCGAGGGTGTGCAGTTTCACCCCGAATCCGTGTTAACGCTCGACGGGCCGCAACTCCTCAGCAATTTTGTCGCCATGTGTCGCCGGCCATAGCGCGTGCTGGAACTCGAGATGCCGTTCGATCCGATCGCACTCACGGTACTCGGAACGATTTTCAGCGCGGCGGTTGTCCTGTTGCTGGTCGTCGTTTTCGTGCCGACCACCGTCATTGTCTGGTTCATTACCCGGCCACGTAACTGAGCGCGCTACGCCAGAGCCTCGCTCGTGGCGACGGGCGCGAACAGATCGGTCTCCCGCTCACCAGCCATGGGTGGAGGCAGGACTCGAACGAAATACTCCACACCCGATCCAGCCGCGAGCGCTTCGTCAGGGATCTGCAAGTAAAAGAAGTCCGGTCGAATTTGCGTCCGGTGGACTGCGAGGGCCTGCTTCTTGAGGCCGACAAACGGTTCGACGTCGATATGCGCGGTGATCTCCGCGTCCGGCACGCCGTATTCGTCGAAATTGAAATCTCCGTCGATCCACGGGACGGTCAACCCGTGCTCCTTGATGGCCTCCACGTAGCGGCGAAAGCCCTCCCGGGAGCGAGCTGAATAGTAGAGTTTGCGCGGGGCGTCGGGTTCCCCCTGGAGTTTTTGAAACGCTTCGACTGCGATGCGGTGCGCCATGATGTGGTCAGGATGACCGTATCCGCCCTCCTCATCGTACGCGATCATGACCTGCGGTTGCGTCGTTCGGATGATCCCGATCAGGCGTTCGGTCGCCTCGTCAAGCGCTGCATTGGCAAACGCGGCCGGATGGGTGTTCTCCTCGGTATCCTTCATGCCGGAGTCGCGATACCCGAGAAACATTACATCGGTTACGCCCAGTAACGCGCACGCTTTGCGGGCCTCCTCCATGCGGATCTCACCCAGCCGGGGTATCGCTTCGTCCGCCACGAGGTCCTCGTCGTGCATCTCACCCGCTTCCCCGTTCGTGCAGTACACCACGACCACCCGATCACCCTGCTGCGCGGACTTGGCTAGGATGCCGCCGGTTGAAAACACTTCGTCATCGGGGTGCGCATGCACCGCCATCAAGCATCGATTTGCCATTACACGCCACCACGTTCTCTGAAATCAAAACAGGTTTGTCAGCGGCATTGTATCAATGCCGGTTAGATGTCTCCGACGAACCTGCCGGGACTCATGATGCGCTGTGGATCGAAGACCGATTTGACGGCACGCATTAACGTCAGCTCTGTACCCACCTCGCCCCAGGTCGAGGCATGTTCGAGGGCCGGCGAACGGCGCCACACCATTACATTTCCGCCGGAACGCGCCGCGTCTCGGCGCAATGTAGTTACATTGTCACCGTTCCAATCGGGGGCAAAAAGGAAAGAGGTACCAATGGTGGGATACGAGAGTGCCTCCACCGAAGACGAGTCGGCGGCGCTCACATGAGGACGGGACATGCGGGCCGAGAGCCGCACGGTGGCACGGCCGGGGAAGTCTCGCATGGCTTGCATCACGGCATCTGACTCCGAATCGTCCAGCACCCGGACATTCTGAGCCGGCGCCTGGGAGCAGATCTCTGCCATCAACTCTGCTGTTGCCTCGGCCGTACCGCCCAGCAGAGCGATGGTCGACGCTCCCTCCAGCTGCATTACTCCGGCGAGTCGATCATTCACGACAGCCAGAGAGAGCAAACCGGGACCGAGCCTCGCCACGCCTACGGCGAAATCCATCGCATTCGAAACACCGGCCGCCGGGACGACGAGCGCACGCCGGGTGAGTGGAAGTGGAAACACCTTGAAGGCCGCCTCCACGATGATTCCGAGCGTGCCAAACGATCCGATGAAGAGCTTCGACAGATCGTAGCCGGCCACGTTTTTCACCACGCGCCCACCGCTTTTCGCTACGTGCCCACTGGGCAGTGCCACCCGCGTGCCGATGACCGCATCTCGTATCGAACCGTATGCCAGGCGCAACGGTCCACTCACATTCGCGGCCAGGGTACCGCCGATAGTCGCCCGTTCCGGAAACGGTGCCTGCACCGACAGGAATTGGCGGTGTGGGCGGAGTTCGGCTTCGACCTCGGCCAGGGTCGTGCCGGCGCGCACCACAATCGTGAGGTCACCGGGGTTGTATTCCACGATGCCGGTGAGGCGGTCGGTGGCGACGGCGACCGCGTAGCGGGACGGCGCATTGCCCACATCCAGCAGCGTTGCCCCGCCAACCGGTACAACCGCGTCCTCCGCCTGTTGGGCGGCGAGAAGCAGCTGTGCCGCCTCCCGCTCGTCGGCGGGATGGAGTACCCGCTCGGGGATCATCTCTCCGATGGAGTATTGCGCCGATTCCGCCGAAGTCGCCGCCGTCGTAATCGCCCTTACCTCCCGATGCCATCCATCGTATACAAAAAAGGCCGCGACCCTTGCGAACGCAAGTTCGCCTGGATCGCGGCCCTCTGAAGCTCGATGGAGTTAGGCGGTAGCGGTAGCACCAATATGGGGCCGAACCTTGCCGAGCAAGCGCTCTTTGGGCATGTACCCTACGATGCGCTCTACCGGTTCGCCGTTCTTGAACAGAATCAAAGTGGGAATACTCTGCACACCGAACTTCATCATCGTCTTGGGATTGGCGTCCACGTCGAGCTTGACGATTTTCAGGTTGTCAGAATACTCGTCAACCATGGACTCAAGGATGGGAGCGATCATGCGGCACGGGCCGCACCACTCTGCCCAGAAGTCGACCAGGACAGGCTTGGATGCATCGACGACCTCGCTCTGAAACGAGTTGTCAGATATGGCAACAGGATGGGACATTCGAATCTCCTCTCAGGAATCTTTACTAACCAGTATATAGTAACTACCACTTTGATAGCAACGTGCTATAGTAAGGGATGAAGGCTAGGAGGTGCATGGAATGGGCCGGGTGAAAACGCGACATGCATCCGTCTGCCCGATTGCCAATGCGGCTCGGCTCCTGGGAGACCGGTGGACCCTCGTCATTTTGCGCGATCTGGCGGAAGGTTCGATGCGCTTCTCCGAACTCGAGGACGCCTCGGGTGGTATTAGTCCCCGCACATTGGCGGACCGGCTGCGCCAAATGGACGGCGATGGAATGATTCAGCGTGAGTCATTTCGCGAAATCCCGCCGCGTGTGCAGTACACGCTCACAGCCAAAGGGGTCGCGGCCCTGCCTGTCATCGAGGCGCTACGTGCATTCGGAGATGCATGGCTGACCGACGCGGAAAAAGAGTGCTGTTAGCGCGATTGGATTGAAGTCGGATCCGCCTTCACCAATTGGATCGCGATGCGACCCCGAAGCGTCGTAGCCTGCGAGGCGTACTGTACAATTCCTCCTGCCCCTGGAGGACCGAGCTATGCGCTTCATCATCCCGTTGTTGGTGCTCGCCCTGTTCATTGACGGCTGTGGCTCGAAGAGCCCGACGGTCGTTGGTCAGGCAGGTCCTACAACGCAACCAGCAACGACAACCGTGCAGTGGGGATTGGCAGGCATTTCCGATGTCCCCACGCTCGATCCCGCTCTGGCTTCGGATCCTACGTCGATCAGCGTGGCATCGCTGGTATACGGCGGATTGGTACGGTTCGATCAACACTTACGGGTCCAACCTGACGGCGCTTCACACTGGACTATTTCGCGCAACGGGAAGACCTACACCTTCTTCCTGCGCCGCAACCTGCGGTACGCCGACGGCAGCAAAGTAACGGCGAATGATTTTGTGGCCGCCCTGGACCGTGCCCTCGGCCCGGAAGGGCCGGCCGGAACAGCTCCGTTTTACCTTCAGCTGATCGTCGGGAGCACTTCCGGCACGAAGCCACGCGGCATCGTAGCCGTGAATTCCTCGACGGTGCGTATCACGCTGACGCGGCCCGCCGCACACTTCCTGTCGGAGCTCGCGTTTCCGGCCGCGTTTGTGCCTCAGCCGACACTTGTGTCAAAGTTCGGCACTTCGTGGACCGATCACGCCATGGGCTTCGGTCCCTACATGGTGAATGTCTGGCGCCACAGTCGCTACCTAACCCTGGTGCAGAATCCGCATTACTACGGCGGTACGGTTGCGCCACGCCGCATTACGCTCCGCTTTTACCCGCAGCGGAACGCCGTGACCGCATACGATCGCGGCGCACTTGACGTCGTTTCAGGGCTGCCGGCCGGTGAAACGCTCGGTTCCCATCCACCCGGGACACAACGACTTCCGGCACTCGCACTCGACTACCTCGCATTGAATACCTCCCGACTGCCGTTCAAGCGACTCAATACCCGACGGGCCTTCGCAGCCGCGATTCAACCGGGTGTGGCCCGCCTCACCATGGGCGCAAGCGTGTTTCCCAGTAGCGGTCTCGTTCCGTCCGCGCTCGACATGCCGCTTGCAAGATGGTCGGCCTCGGCCTCGGCGTCCACATACCTGGCGCGTGCCAGGTATCCGCATGGCAATAAGTTTCCGCCGATCGTTCTGGTGCTTCCCCAGGACGCACATCTGCACGCGCTGGCCCGTGCGCTAAAACTCGACTGGTTTCGCACCTTGAAGGTTGATGTTCGGATCCAACCGGTCAATGCCACCAACTACACGCAGATATTGAACGCCCACGCTTTTGACCTGGCCCTCGTGCGATGGGGTGGTGATTATCCGGACTCACAAGATTTTCTGGGAACGCAACTCGGCGCCTCGCCGTACAACGTCACCGGGTGGTCCAAGCCGAGCTACAACGCGGCGGTGCAGCTTGCCGACTCGTACAGCCCCTTGGATCCGCGGCGTCAAACGCTGTTGAAACACGCGGCATTCGTCGCGACCCGTTCACTTCCCATCATCCCCCTGGATGAGCCGGCGGTGACAGCCATCATCCGGCCCGGGCTGCAGGGATTCGCCCTCACCGCGCTCGGCACGATTGTCATCCGGCACGCTGCGCCGGCAATCACTCGCTGACGCGTCGGCCCGCCTGGATATCGAGCGGTTCCTCGTGCACTACATGTTCCATGGCAGCGGGTAACCGGCGCAGTGCAGAGGTCAGGAACGTGGGCACGAGCTTGACATCGTCCAGATGTTCCAGCGGAAACCACTTGAAGGTGAGAGGTGCTACATCTGCCTCCAGGCCCGTGTAGATTTCTGTCTTGTTCAGATACGACGAGCCGACAGGTAGATCTATGAGGTAATAGAGGCCGAGTTCGTGAAACTGGCGGGTTTCGAACTTAAAGAAGTTTTCGACGACCCAGAGCACGCGGCGGACGCACACCGTGACACCCAATTCTTCCTGCATCTCACGAACGACAGTGGTCCGCGACGATTCGAGTATCTCTGCCCTACCGCCCGGCAGCGACCAGAAGTTCTCATAGTCGGCGCGATGGAGCAGGACGTATCCATCGTCAATGCACACGGCAACGATCCGATAGCTAAAGCGTCGTCCTGGCTCAAAATCCAACGAGATCACGCGCGCTGAACCTCGATGCCGGACGCCGGCCGAGAACAGAACTCGAACGCCATCCGGGTGAGGATTTCGGCGCAATTCTCCACCTCGGACAGTGAGGCATACTCCGTCGTCGCGTGCGCACCCGCCCCTCCCGGGCCAAAAACCACCGTGGGAATCCCGGCAGCCGACAGTAGGGCCGCATCCATCCAAGGTGTGTCTCCGTACGTTTCTGGGGACTCGCCGGTCACCGACCGCGCAGCTCCCTCTAGGGCACGCACTACCAGTTCCTCTGACGCCACCTCGAACGGCTCCCTCCAGACGGTGAGTCGAAAGGTACCGTTGAAACGGTCATCGCGGGCATGGAGACGATCGAGCAGTTCTACGATTTCACGGATCACACCGGCCTCAGTCTCCCCTGGAATAGTTCGACGTTCAACCTGGAGACGACACAATTCCGGATAACTACTCAACTCCTGTCCGCCTTCGATCAGCGACGCATGAACCGAGCCGGTTCCGAGGAGCGCATGTCCTGTCCTCGCGGCGAGCACCATCCCCAGACCCTCGAGTTCGCTCAGGAAGCGCCCCATGTGCGCAATGGCGTCCACTCCCAATTCCGGTTTACTCCCATGCGCGGCTCGTCCTCGCGTCTCGATCTCCAGCCAGGCGAACCCTTTGTGAGCCAGACAGAGGCGTAGACCGGTGGGCTCCGTGACCACCGCGCCGTCGGTCTTGAGCTTCTTCACAACCGCCTGCGTGCCCAGGCTGGCGTACTCTTCGTCCATCACCGCGGCGACCAACACATCGCCCTCGGCTCCGCCGGCCTGCGCCACGCTTCTGCCGGCCAACATGGCGGCGGCCAGTCCGGCCTTCATGTCATAGGCGCCACGCCCGAACAGGCGGTCTCCTTCGATGCGTGGCCGGAGAGGATGCGCCATACCGACGACGCCCACGGTGTCGAGATGAGCGTTGAGCATGAGGCTACGACCACCCGAGTGCCCCGCCACCCGTGCCACCACGTTGGGCCTACCGGGCAACACTTCGACGATTTCGACGTCGAGCCCATGCCTGGACAGCCATTCCGCCACGAAACGTGCAATCTCCCCTTCACCAGCGGCACCCGGCACAAGTGAGGGATTGACTGAGTCGATCGCGACCAGATCCGACAACAAGGAAGCAACATCGTCACGTTGCAAACGCTGGTACGCCATGCGCGCGACGCTCCTTTGCCCACAGTATCACGCCGCAAATGCTGCCACGATATGTGCACAATGGTGTCTCACCACCGGTCAAGACTGCTCGACCCGACTGCCGCGCTCAACCTTCGACGGTTCGAGACATCTTTGACGTTAGTGTGTTACAAGATGCGGCCATTCAGCGTTGAGTCTTTTGAGGGAGACAATATTTTCAATCGAAAAGGTCGACCGAGACTGACGAGCGACGGCTCTCAGGGTGTGGAAACGGTTCTCGTGTTCAGGAGGAAGCATTGGACAGATCGTGGGTAGCGGGTATACGCATCATGTGCCTGGCACTCTTCATAGCAGTAGCCGGGCAAACTCTGCAGCCGGCTCACACGTTCGCGGCCGGCGAAGCGATTACAGTCACTCCCAATTCAGGAACAGTCGGCAGCTTATTTACGGTCAACGGTAGCGGATTCGCAACCAGTTTGGTCTCGGTCTATTTCAACGGCACGTTTCTTGGCAATGCGGGCGTGTCGGGCGGAAACCTCGTCAATGCGACGTTCCAGGTTCCTAATGTGGCGGCCAATCAGATGTATAGCGTCGCCGTGGCGAGTGGACCTTTGAACTTTTCCCAGAGCGCCAATTACACCGTGGTGGCCAGCACTACCTCGCTCGGTAATTTCGGATTGAGCAAGTTTGTCCAGACCAGCTCCGGCTTCACGTCCTGTCCAAACGGCGGAGGCTGCACGATCCAGAACTCGGCAGGCGCTACTGAGACCTACGCCGTTCAGTACCAGAACACGGCGAACGCAGCGATCGCACAGTTGACAATCACCGACACGCTGCAAGCCGGCCAGACCTTGGTCAATGCCTCGGCCGGGTGCACGGCGAGTGCCACCTCGCCCATGGTCGTCACGTGCACGGTGTCAAACGTGCCGGCGAGCCCTCAAAATGGTTCGACCAATAGCGTATTGATCACGACCCGACCGGCGGCCGGGTTCGCGGGCGTTATGACGAATCAAGCATGTGCGACGGAATTGGGGTTTGTGGGCCAAGCGTGTTCCAACACCACGTACTTAACGGTAGGTGGCACCGCGGCAGTCGGCACCGGGACGCAAATCTGCGGTCTGGTGACCTTCTACACTCCGCCATCGCTCTTTACTAACTCGTACGGACCGATCACGATTGGCGGGCAAACCTTCACGATCGCTCCCAATGCGCAGATTTCGAGCACGATCACGATCCAGCCTCCGGCCAACAACGTTTGCATCACGTTCACCTTCGTGAACCAGGCGGCTACCGTGCTGACCGTCACGCCGAATCTGGCAACCTCGAATGTGGTGTGTGGGATTCTCACGCTTCTGTCACCGAGCACGTCAACCATCGCGGTAGGCAATATCTCCTATCCCGCGCTCGGCAGTGTGACGTCAGGAACCCTCCTGGTACTTGGGCAGTCGTACTGCTTCCTGATCCAGAACAACACCATCGTGGGAGTCTTGACCGGTGTTCCCACTGAAGCGCATGCCGTGGCCGGTGCCGGTTACCACCGCGGCCTCATGATCGCCGAATAAGGTCAACCGACCCTGAGGGGAGAGGGCGTGGCCCCGGCCACGCCCTCTGTCTATTCGACTGAATTGCGGGCACCCTCGGATGTCGCGTGGTGTGCCACGGGACGGTGAGTCGATCTGCTGCTGGACAAGCGATGAGGCAGACCGGCTACAGTTGCATGAATCCGTGTCGAAGCGCGTACACCACCGCCTGAGCTCGATCACGCAATTCCGCTTTGCTGAAGATATTGTTGATGTGCGTCTTTACGGTCGCCTCTGATACGACGAGGCGCTGCGCAATTTCGCTATTGCTGAGCCCTTCTGCGATCAAGCACAGCACCTCAGCTTCACGGGAAGTAATCCCGTCGGGATATGCCGGCTCGGAACTCGAGCGACGCGCCGGCATGCCACGAACCTGCTGAATCAGGCGGCGCTGCACGGTTGGATCGAGCAGTGCCTCGCCGGAGTGGACGGTCCGGATCGCCTCCTGGATCTCACGAGCGCCGGCATCCTTGGTGAGATACCCCATCGCGCCCGCTTCGAGCGCGCCGAAGATGGATTCATCATCGGCATACGTGGTGAGAACCACCACGTGAGTCGATGGATGTTCGCGCACGATACGACGCGTGGCCTCGACTCCATCGCACCGGGGCATTCTCAGGTCCATGAGGACGACATCGGGTTTGACCTCGGCGACCAGCCGGATAGCCTGGTCGCCGTCGTTTGCCGTAGCCACGACCTCGATTCCCGGGCTCAACCCAAGCAGCATCTCGAGCCCCTCGCGAATGAGCGCCTGGTCATCCGCAATCAGGACGCGGATCGGTCGCTCGGATCGGTCGGTAACCATAGACAGACCCTGAAACCTCCGGCCGTGGGACCGGCCTCCAACTTTCCATGAAGAAGCTCAGCTCGCTCACGCATCCCGGCTACCCCGTACCCGCCGCCTGGAAGGTGAGAGGTAACAGAGACACCTTCATTCTCAATCACCAATTCGACGGTGTCCACCGTGCTGCGCAGCGTGATGTCGACCACGGAGGAATCCGCATGTTTGCGCACGTTGGTCAACGCTTCCTGGGCGATCCGGTACAAGGCAAGTCTAGCGTCAGCAGACAGTTCAACCGGCGTCCCCTCGATGCGCAGGCGACATTGCGCGCCGGTGTCGCGCTCGAATTCCTGAGCAAGCTGAGGCAAAAGATCCGGACCCGGGAGTGTCTCCCCTCGCAGCGACCCGACGGCGCGCCGTGCCTCACCCAGTCCCTCCTTTGCGAGACCCGAAGTCCGGTTAAGAGCGGTCACCACGGCTGGATCGCACGCGCGCTGCTCAGCCAACAGGCGGGCGCCCTCCAACTGAAGACTGAGTGCCGACAGGGTATGCGCCAGCACGTCGTGCATCTCTCTTGCCAGGTGCGCGCGCTCATCGAGCGCCGCAGCCCGAATCACCGCATCGCGTCCCTCCAGGACCTCTTGAAGCAGTTCCTGAGTCCTCTGTTGCTCCACTCGTAGGCGACGCATCGCGGTGGACCCCAGGTAGGTGAAGAGAAGAGCAGGTATCAATGACACGATCGCGAGCAACGAAAGAGGATGCGGGCTGATGGCACTGGCAGCCAGGAAACCGATGCCGCTCAGCCCTGCTGCAACACGCGCCAGGTCCGAGTCAAGTCTGAGGCTCGCCACGGCGATCGAAGCCACGACGGCGACGAATGCGCCGTTGCCCGGCGCCAGGAACTGCATCGCAACCGCTGCCAGGCCGCTGACCACGATGAGTTTTCCGGCCGTGGGGCGGGTGACTACGAACGAGAATGTCCCCAAAAAGACGACAGCGCTGATCCAGGCGGCTGCGCCTCGGACGGTTAGCGACTGTGGGACGGCCCCAACCATCCCATATATCACCGACAACCAGCAGGCCATAAGCAGGACTCGACCGACCCGGGGTGGGACGATCGAGCCTGGTGTGGTCATGGTCGGTGATGCGTTCGCCGGGAGAGTGTGTCGAAGAAAACGGATCAGCATCTGCAAGCCCCAGTTTCGCGCATCATCAGTGTGCAGTGTGTTGATTACGACTCGAGAGCCGAACCCACCGTAGACGGTCGTACCAGCAGCAAGGCACGAACCGCAACCACCAGGGTCCGAGTCAGTACCATCGACAGTGCCATGAAGACGAAGGCGGCAGTCCAGGCGGCGGAGCTGGTGATCTGATGCTGGATGGAAAATTGCGCGACCTGGTGTGACCAGAGATTGGAAGCGGCCCAGGCAAACGCCAGCCGTCCGCCGAACACGATTGCCCAGAGGGCAGCGTACGTGATTCCCGCCTCCGTCACGATCGAGCCCGTCTGATCGTCGCGCTCGACGTCCATGAAGCCCGCGGCGAGGATGCCACAGAGGGCGCCGGCGAGGCTCAGAGTAACTTCGAAGTCGAGGTCGCCTCCGACCGTCGGAACTCCTTGGAGGTAATGGTAGCCCACGAGGACGACGGCCACGAAGGGGAGCAAGAGACGGCGAAGGGTGAGACGGCGGCGCCCCATCTGGGTGGCGATGATGAAGGTCGCGAGGCCGGCAAAGGTGACGATTTCGGTGGTGTTCATCTCGATCCTCCTGGAGTAATCATTGTTTCTACGGGTTTCACTCTAGAGGAAGATCGAGTCGTCGTCATCGGAGCGGGTATGGATTCTCGGGAAGTGGCTCCCTCCACCCGAGGGTGGACGAGCGCGGCTACCCGTATCGTTTACCATGACTCCAATCAGTACACGTCAGTACGCAGTGGAGGTATCTTATGGCACTCGTGCGCTCGCTCGTGTTTTCAATCCTGGCATCGGTTCTTGCAACCTTGGTTGCGCGTCGCGTTCTGTCGGCTACCTCCGTGCCCGACCTCGATGGACGTGGGACGGCGCTGGGCGATCGGGCCGTCGTGGTCGTGGTGCCGGTGTTCGTGGGCAATAGCAACAATCGAATTGGCTGGATCAAAGAAGAGCATCATCACCATCGCGGCCGACCACGCTTCGGTAGCCGGCATCACCTCAAGAGGCGATGAGGTTGCCGGTAGATCCGGCCCTATTCGACGGCCAGCGTGGTCGAAGCCTGAACCTTTTTCCCGTGCAGCCGCACGACGGCGAGAACCCGAACCGATTGAGTGCGATGTGCGGACGGCAGCAGCTTGAAGTGCAGCTTGACCCAGCCGAGTTTGCCGGTCGTGCCGCGCAATCGCTTCTCCTTTCCATTCGTGGCTCTCAGCGTCACTGAGACCGCCGTATGAGCCCTGGTATGTACCAGGATCGCTCCCTTGCCGCCTGCGGGCAGGATGCGAGGTTGCGCGACCACATCGATCTCTCCGTATCCGATCGTGTACTGGACGGACATCGTGGCGCTGCCAGACGCTGTCGTCGCGGTGACTTCCACCCTGGCTGTGAGACTTCGGCGGGTTAATTTGCTGTCTGCTTGTACGAACACAAATTGCGAATGACCTGTTGGATCAGACGTGGCATGCCCTTGCATCACTTCGCCATCCGGAAAGATCACGCGAATCTGAATAGACGTTGCCGGCACAAGATTGCCGATCGAGATGCGCTGCGCCGCACCTGGCTTCACAACTCCTGAGAGCGAGATCAGCGCCGGCACGGGAGGGTGCGTTGGTACGGGCATGGAGGTGGCGGTGGAGGTGGGTAACGGGGTCGAAGTGGCAGTCGAGGTTGGCGTTGCCGTAGCCACCGGTTGAGGGGTAGACGTTGCCGTTGGCTCGGGTGTATCGGTCGCAAGCGGGGGCGTGGTTTGGACGTTTCCGGCTGCGGCCGAACTTTGCAGTGTCACTGACCCATCGCCGACGTAGCCCAGGGTCGCGGGAATCCCGCTGTCGCTGCTGGTGCCGTATCCCGCGGCGCGCAAGGTCGAAATCGCGGCCGAAACGCTCTGGCCGGTGCCCATCACATTGAAGAATGCAGCCGCCGACAGGTAATCGTCTTTGGCGGCTCCGTTCTGGTCCCAGCTCACCAGTGCGGCGGCGCCCCGGCTGTGGAGTGCCTGCCAGAAGGTCGTCGATCGTAGCAGGGCGCATCCGTTCAGAAACAGCAGGGAGCCGGCGGGAAAGTTTCCTTCGTGACGGGTAATAAACGCGCCGGTGATGCCGTAGTACTGTTGCGGGCTGCCGGCAACTCCCACCGCGATCACGCTGCCGTCGCTGAGATACGGCGCAACGGCTGGATCGCCGTTGACGGGCTCCCCACTTGCCACGATGCCATCCCCTGCCGCGCTGACGCCCGAGTGGGTATGCATATACACCACGTTAAAGCGGGAGAGCGTCGCTATCTGGGCGACCGTGACGCTGGTATCGTACTTCTGGTCCACCCCGAAACCGGCGGCCTGTAGCTGCTGCACTTCGATGTCGCCGGCATGTGGACCGAGGCCCAGCTCGGCTGCGAACGGCTCCCAGACAGCGGCCTGTGCAGCGGGTGCGGCACTGGGTGCACCGGGCCGAAGCAGCGGCCGGAGTCCGGGCACGGCCACGTCCCGCTGCGACCTCCCCAGAATCGCGGCTCGGGGTCCGTCACGGAAGTGGATGGAGATCGTCTGGCGATCCCGGCCCACGGCCGCGGACGAGACCGCACGCTGGGAACGCAACCAGCGAACGACGGACACGGGCGAAAGGAGCCCTGACCGAACCGATGCCCTGGCCAGGATCTGCGTGTCGCTGTGCCCCGAGGCGGCGGCCACGGAATCGTGGGAATGTGCAAACGACAGGCAAACCGCCGCGATCATCGCCACTATGGCAGTAATCTTCATTGACATGTCTCATTCTAGGATGACTCGGTTGCTGGCCGGACGACTGTATAACGTCGCGTCCAGCGGCGATGTGACGCCGCCGCACCGGCCGAACCTGGTCCAAGTCATTCTGGTATCCTGCCACCATATGGCCTCACGATCGACTGAGACGAGAACGCGGGCTCGTCACACCTGGGTCCAGCCGGCGCGACCGCACACCAAGCAGCGGCGATATCGTCGCCTACGACGCTTCATCAGCGTCGTTGTGGTGTTGGCACTGCTACTGCTCGCCTGCTGGATCTACGTGCTGCATGTCTACGCGCCAGGCTTGCGAACCGAGGTGCGCGCGATACCGACGCTGGTGAAGGCGGAAGTCGTGGCCAATGGTGGCACTTACGTGACCGAGAGCCAGATTTCTCCGAATTTACTGCACGCGATCGTGGCCATTGAAGACTGGCGCTTCTACTATCACCCGGGGATCGATCCGCTCGGCATCGCACGAGCCTTATGGATCAATACCAAACACGAACACATCGATCAAGGCGGAAGCACGCTGGAAGAGCAGTTAGCAAAGCGAGCGATCGTGCACGACGACAGCACGATTCGGGCGAAGCTGCGCACGATGGCGTTGGCTTGGGCCATCGACCAGGAATTCACCAAGTCGAAAATTCTTGAGGAATACCTCAATGCGGCGTACTTCGGGCAGGGCGCCTACGGCGCGGCCGCCGCTGCTCGGGTGTATTTCGGCACCGACGTCGCCCATCTGACGATTCCCGAGGCTGCGTTTCTGGCCGCTCTGCCCCAGGCCCCGTCCATATACGGAGACCACCCCAACGCACCGGTCGTGGTCGCACGCAAGAACACCGTTCTGAGCGACATGGCCAAGTACGGGTACATTTCCGCCACCCAGGCCGCGGCTGCTCAGAGTACCCACCTGACTTTTGCCCTGCCGAACCCGTGAATTCGTCGCAGCGCGCAGCCGCGCAATAGGTAAGCACCACGCGAGTGCCCTATAGTTGCCTAAGCCCTGGAACAAAGTTTGCAACCGAGCATGGAAATCAAAGGAGACCGTCAAAATGGAAAGCGAGAAGGTTGATCGGCTCTCCGCACTCAGCGCCCTGCAAATTGCAGGACTGGCTATTGCGGGTAGCACCCTGATTGCCGTTGCCACGTTGATCGGATTGCGGCGACTTGGTTTGGTGAGAAGTTTACCGCAGGAGAACGCAGGGACTGGAGAGCCGCAGCCGGCAGTTCCGGTCGCGACGTCGGCCTCGATTCCCAAGCACTTTAGTGAGAATGTCGTGGTACCCGGCATCACGTACACCGGGGCCGATGTTCGGCGGCAGGATGAACAGGACGGTCGCAGCCCGGAAGGCGTCTAAATCGCTACACATTGAAGCGGAAGTAGACAACGTCGCCTTCCTGCATCACGTAATCCTTACCCTCCACTCGGGTGAAGCCGAGTTCTTTCGCTTTCGCCTCGCTCCCCGCCGCCACCAATTTGTCGAACGGGGTGGTTTCGACTCTGATGAAGCCGCGTTCGATATCGGAGTGGATCACACCGGCCGCCTCCGGCGCCTTTGCGCCCTTGCGGACCGTCCACGCTCTCACCTCCGGCGTCCCGGCGGTTAAGAAGGTCAACACGCCGAGCTCGCGATACGCTGCCTTGATGAATCGAGACAGACCGGTATCAGCGACTCCGATGCTTGCCAGATACTCCATGGCATCTTCCGGTTCCAGCTCCGCGAGCTCCGATTCCAGCAAGGCGCTCACCACCGCAACTTCGGCTTCGTACTGCTGCGCTGCCGATTCGATGGAAGCGATCACTTGGCGAATACCGGTGGAATCCTCGGCTGCCGGGTTGTACAGGATCGACAGATCCTCTTCCGAGACATTGGCGACGATGATGAACGGTTTGAGTGTGGTCAGAGCGAGGTCCTTGAGACTCTGCAATTCCGTATCAGACAGCTCGACGCTGCGAGCGGAACGTCCGGCATCGAGCGCTTCCCGCAGCGCCAGCAGAGCCTGCTCCTCGCGCTGGGCCAGCGGATCGCGCGACCGTGCCGCCTTCGAGGTACGTTCGAGTCGCTTGTCGACCCGTGCCAGGTCCGAGAGCTGTAATTCGAGGATGATCCCTTCCAGATCGCTCAGTGGTTGCGCTTTGTCGGGACCAAACCCAATGTCGGGGCGATCGTACAGGCGCAATACGATGGCCAAGGAATTTACCGGCTGTAACTGCCCCAGGAACTGACCACCCAGTCCGCCGTCTTTCGAACCCCCCTTGACGAGCCCGGCCACATCCACCATCTGGACTCCGGTCGGAACGACTCTCTTGGGTTTATACATCTGGGCCAGCGTATCGAGACGTTCGTCCGGGACCGGCAGTGTCGCCGTGGTGGACCGGCCGCTGATTGTGCTCTTTCGGGTCAAGGCGTTGAACAGCAGGGTTTTTCCTACATCCGGAAGCCCCACGATGCCTACACTTATGTTCATTCTGATTCACCCCGCTTACAGTATCGGTCACTTCGCCACTCGACCAGATTCTGCGGCGTACGGAGCAGAGTCTCGGAAAGTCAAGCAAATCCGGCGCGCACCCACCACACGGATTCCGTGGTACCGTCGGGATAGGTCACTCCAGGAAGGAGCGCTTCCCGTGTCGATTGAGACGACGCCTGACATCATCTGGCAACCGGGCCAGCGGTACCTCGACCAGAGCCGAGTGCTCCGTCTCATGCGCCACCACGGAATTGAGCGGTACGAAACATTCTATGCGCGGTCGATCGACGATCCCGAATGGTTCTGGGAAACGGTGGTCAAGGAGGAGCTCGAGCTCGAATGGTTTCGACCGTACGAGCGGGTGCTCGACACGTCCCGGGGACCCGCATGGCCCCAGTGGTTCACCGGCGGCAGGTTCAATTACGTAGCCAATGCGGTGGACCGGCATGCCGAAGGGGCGCGTGGCACCCACATGGCAGTTACCTGGGAGGGAGAAGAGGGGGCCGTACGTGGCCTCACCTATCGAGAACTCCAGTACGAGGTGAACCGCCTCGCCGCCGGCCTGCGTGAACTGGGCATCCAAAAGGGTGATCGGGTAGGCATCTTCATGCCGATGGTGCTCGAAACCGTGGTGGCAACACTCGCGTGCTCCAAGATCGGTGCGATTTACATTCCAACCTTTTCGGGGTACGGATCGGAAGCGGTGGCGCTCCGGCTGCGGGATGCCGAAGCGAAGTTGTTGATTACGGCTGACGCTTTCTACCGACGCGGCAGAAAGATCGAGATGAAAGCGACCGCCGACCGCGCCGCGGAGCTCGCGCCGTCCATCGAACGTGTCCTGGTGTGCACGCGCGTGGCTGGGGAGATGCCCTGGACTGAGGGCCGGGATGTCCACTGGTCCGAGTTAGTAGAGCGGCAGGCCGGTGATCTGGCGACGGAGCAAACCGAAGCCGACGATCCGTTCATGATCATCTACACGTCCGGGACCACCGGGCGTCCCAAAGGCACGTTCCATATCCATACAGGGTTCCCGATCAAGGCCGCGCAGGACATGGCACATTGTTTCGATGTCCACGACAGCGACACACTCTTCTGGCTCACCGATCTTGGCTGGATGATGGGGCCGTGGGCGATCATGGGAACGCTCATGCTGGGCGCCACCTTATTCCTGTACGACGGAACCCCCGACTATCCGGAGCCGGATCGGATCTGGCGGATGGTCGACCGGCATCGCCTGTCGGTGCTCGGCATATCACCCACCGTGATTCGCGCCTTGATGCCGCACGGCGAACAGTGGCCCCACAATCATGACCTCTCGTCACTGCGTGTCCTGGGCGGATCCGGCGAGCCATGGAACCCGGGTCCCTGGATCTGGTACTTTCAGCAAATCGGCAATAGCACCTGCCCAATCATCAACTACTCCGGTGGAACCGAGACCTCGGGCGGCATTCTCGGCTGCAATACCATACTGCCGCTGCGCCCTACATCGTTCTCGACGCCGGTACCGGGTATGGCGGCTGACGTCTTTGACGAACGTGGTGAGTCCGTGCGGGGCGTGGTGGGCGAACTCGTGGTGAGGAAGCCATGGGTCGGCATGACTCATGGGTTCTGGCAGGACGCGGAACGCTACGAAGCAACCTATTGGTCCAGATTCCCCGGTACCTGGACTCACGGCGACTGGGCGCTGGTCGACCGGGACGGCTTCTGGTACATCCTGGGCCGTTCCGACGACACATTGAAAGTCGCCGGCAAGCGCGTCGGTCCGGCGGAAGTTGAGTCGGCCGCGGTAAGCCACCCCGCCGTGCAGGAAGCAGCCGCTATCGGAGTTCCACACGAGGTCAAGGGCGAAACGGTCACGCTTTTTGTCATCCTGGGACGGGAACACGTTCCGAGTGAAGCCCTGCGGGAAGAAATTCGCCAGGAAGTGGGCCGACACCTGGGCAAAGCGCTATTGCCGCAGGAGGTACGGTTCTGCACCGATTTCCCGCGGACGCGCAATGCAAAGATCCTACGACGGGTCATCCGAGCGCGCTATCTCAACCAGGACGATCTTGGTGACCTTTCCTCGCTGGAAAACCCATCAGCGCTCGAGGCTATAGCCGCTTCTACCTGACTTCCTCGGCTTGAATCAGCCGACGGCCCTGCCCGACGGAAACCTGGCCGAATATCGTGCTCACTCGTCGCGGAGCAAATCGTCGGCAATGATCATGCGCTGTATTTCGCTGGTTCCCTCATAGATGCGGACGATACGGGCATCCCGGTACATGCGTTCGATATCGAACTCCTTCATGTATCCCATGCCGCCGTGTACCTGCACCGCACGATCCACCACGCGATTCAGCATTTCGCTGCAATAGACCTTCACCACCGCCGCCTCATGCGATGCCCGCTGACCGGAGTCAATCTTCCAGGCAGCGTGATAGGTCATCCAGCGTCCGGCGTGCACATCCACCTCGGAGTCGGCCAGCATCCATTGGATCGCCTGGTTGCTGGCAATCGGTCGCCCGAACTGCACGCGTTGCCGGCTCCATTGGATCGACATAGTGAGGGCGGTCTGCGCCTGTCCCACACAGCTTGCCCCGAGCGCGATTCTGCCTCCGTCCAGGGTCTGCATGGCGACTCGAAAGCCACGCCCCTCCTCCCCGATGACATTCTCGGCGGGCACGCAGCACTCATCGAAAAAGATCTCGCTCGTCTTGGATCCGCGCAGCCCCATTTTTTCGTCGACTTTTCCGATGGTCAGACCCGGTGTGTCGCGATCCACGACAAAGGCGGTTACCCCTTTCGAGCCTTGTTCCTTGTCTGTGACCGCAAAAACCGTGTAGAGATCCGCCATCGGACCATTGCTGACCCAGAGCTTCGATCCGTTCAGGACGTAGTGGTCTCCGTCGCGGCGGGCAGTCGTCTGAATGTGGGCCGCATCAGATCCGGCGTTCGGCTCGGTCAGCGCAAAGGCTCCCAGCTTCTCACCTGTCGCCATGGCGGGAAGGTAGCGTTGCTTCAAGTGGTCGGAACCGGCCAACGCGATGGCCGCGCCGCTCAAACTGCAGTGGCCCCCGATGATGTTGGAATATGCAGCGTTGACAGCTCCCAGCTCTTCCATGGCCACACAGTAGCCGAGTTCACCGAAGCCCCCGCCACCGTACTCTTCGGCGAACGGAATCGCGAACAACCCGAGATCCTTCATTTCCTGCAAGACTTCGGATGGAACGGCGTCATCATGTTCCACCTGCATGGTGAGCGGCGCCAGACGATCGCGCACGAACTCGCGCACCGTCGATTGCAGCAATTTCACATCGTCGGGAACGGAAAAATCCAACGTCTGTCTCCCGTCAAACTGAGGTTACGCCCCTCAGCTCAGCACCAGGTGCGTTCCAACCCCTGACTTTAGCCGAAAAAAGCGCTCCACCATTGATTCCAGGTGGCCGGTTGCGGGGGCGGGGGCGTCACCGGTGCTGGTCTGAAGTGCTCGACTACCGCCTGGGTCGGCGCCAGTTGTACGAGAGTTTCTCCCGGTTTCGTATACCCCAGGACAGAGCGGGCGATGTTCTCGACGTAGGCCGGCGATTGATAGCCACGGATGGCAGCCTGCGTATTCGTGCGGTCTCTCTCTAGCGCAAGATTCTGCTGCTGCAGCGCAACCTCCTGAGAGGTCAAGCTCTTAATCTGGTCGGTCTTCTGTACAAATTTGAAGGCAAAGAGGCCCATCAGAAGAATGAGCACCACATAGGCGGGGCGAAATCTGAAGCGCTTTCGGCTCTCCGGAGCCTGCTTGTTCTTGCGTTGTGTTACAGTCGGCATCGATCCTTACCTTCCCAGGAGCGCGAACACATGGTCGACCGCAGCTTGGGGCGTGTCCGCCTGCACCAAATCATCGGACTCTCCATCGGGCCGCGCGCAGCGCCAGGTGTGCAAGCCCACGACCGGCTTTCCAGTCTTGCGAGCAAGAGCAATCTCTGACAGAGTGCCCCACTCACCGGCGACGGCAATCACAGCCCCCGCGCTACTCACGATCAGACCGTTCCGCAACTGTCCCATTCCAGTTGGAATGGCGACTTCGACCCACGCATTCGCCGCAGCCGGATCAGCCCCGGCCAGAATTCCGACGACCAATCCCCCGGCCGTGTGAGCGCCCCGGGAGGCTGCTTCCATCACGCCGGTCGATCCGCCAGTAATCAGGATGGCACCTCTCTCAGCGATTAATCTGCCGACTTCAGACGCCAGAGCGGCAGTGTCGGCATCACATTCTCCGGATCCAACGACCGCGACCGCGACTCGTGCCACGCCACGCCGCTCCTTCCGAGATATGGTGTTAGTGTACCGAGGGCCATTTCACAGAAGCAATACATCTCGCGAGGAATGTGCCCGCATTCGACCGGCACCAGACACATTGCCCGGGCCACTGGCGAGCTGCACATGACCGTAACGCTGATTCACGGCGACAACCAAATCGAAATAGACGACGCACTTCACACGATTCGCGCGCCCTTCAATGACGCGGACATCCTCACCTTTGACGGCGCGGTCGTGGGATTGGGTACCCTCTCGGAAGCCTGTTTGACGGCGGGTCTCTTCGATCCCGAACGCCTCGTGATCGTGCATGACCTTCAAGAGCGCCTGAAGGGCACCAAAAAAGACGCGGGCGAAACGCAGGAGATTCAGAACATCCTGTCCGGCGTGGCTCCAACCACCACGCTGCTTTTGCTGTCAGCCGGAATGCCGGCAGACAACCCCCTGGTTTCGCTCGTACGAAAGGCGGGAGGCGAAGTGCGCACCCTCACGGTGCCACGCAAGAACGACCTGCCACGTTGGGTCATCGGCCGAGGCAAGCAGCACGATGTGACGGTCGATCGCGATGCAGCCATATTGCTCACGGACCTCGTGGGTGCTGACACAGTGTCACTGGATACCGAGCTCGAGAAACTCGCGACCTTCGTGGGAGCGGAGGCGCGCATTACGGTGCCGGTGGTGGATTCGCTAGTCGGCGCTGTACCCCAGGATTCGATCTTCGCGCTGGTGGATGCGATCGCGACCGGAGATCACAAAAACGCATTTAGGCTCCTGCATGCCCAACTCGATTCTTCCTCGACCAACGCCGTCGAATTCGCGTTGTATCTGATTCGAATGCTGGCTCGACAGGTGCGGATTCTCCTGCGCATCCGGTTGGGGCTGAGTGCGGGGAAGCCGCAAGGCGTCATCGCCTCGGAATTGCGACTCGCTCCGTACTACACCGAGCGGTATTTTCGGCAGGCGAAACGACTGTCCAATGACCGATTGAGAGATGCCTTTGAGACACTCGCCGCCCTGGAATACGCGCTCAAGCAAGGGAAAATGGACGCATCCGCGGGTCTGGACCTGCTGGTGGCGGAACTCTGCGCGTGAGTGTGGTGGTCATGCTCGAGGGAGCTCAATGCGAAGACCCCAGCTCGGTTGAACCGGGGTCTTGAGCAATCCTACTCATGCGACCGCGAAGCGGCTCGCCTGGCTACTTCTTGGTCGCTCGGGTCTTTGTACCAGTCGCTTTCGCCCGCGAAGGCTTCTTCGCCTCGGGCGCGACCTCCGGCGTCGCTTCCACGGCGATCGCCGCGTTGAACGCCTTCATCAATCGAGATTTCCGGCGAGAGGCGTTGTTCTTATGAATGACACCCTTTTTTGCCGCTTTATCGAGAGCAGAAATCGCCGCGCGAAGATCGTCCTGTGCTTCGGCGGCATTTGTGTTGATCACCGCACGAGCCTTCTTGACGAAGGTTCTGGTCGACGATTTCACAGCCACGTTACGCGCGTGCCGCTTCTCGGCAATTTTCTCGCGCTTGATGGCCGATTTCGTATTGGCCATATGAGTTACTTTCCTCCTGCCGCAGTGCCCTAAACAGTAAAGGGCTACGCGGCCCTGCAGACGGCGTAGCTAGGAGGATTATACCAGCCGCTCTGAATGCAGGGCAACGCACGACGGGTATCAATCAAGCGGGCGGATAGATTCCATGGCGCAGACGTCGTTTACTGTGGTGACAACGGGGTGCCACCGATGCGTTGTTGCAAAAGTCTCCGATGGACTCCGGGAAGCGGCTTTCCAGACGTGCGGTGGTGAACAACGGACGGACGCATACGATCGCCGGGCGTCGCCCCAACAGCAGTGCCGCCCAGCGTCCCGGTGATCAGCGCTATGCCCAGAATGAAAGATGCGATCCAGAGCGTGGCCACCAAAGATCGTCGCTTCGGCCAACTTCCGCTCGAAACCACCTTCACCTCGCCACAGGATGCCTCGACCCGTTCCTGACCTCACTGTAACGGTCCATAGACGTATCTACAAGGTCGATCCGACGTCAACCGTGTGGCTGGTCGACCTCCCACAAGCCTGACCCGCGGTAGGGAGGGCCGCGCAGCAGTGCTCCTCCGCCCTCACGGTCGCTTCCGGAGAAAACGACCGAAGCGGCGGGCCACTGCGGCTGACGCCGCGGGCGTGCCCTACCGAAGCGAAGTGGAGGCGCCATGCAATCACACAAGCGGCAGCATCCACTCCCATCGGTCGGGCCTCACGGTGCTGCCCCCACTCACATCTCACATCGCCTGATGCGCGCGGCCCGCACGGGACGCTACCCTAGAGTCACAGGTGCCGCACGGCTGCGAGGCTGGAGTGCGGCGCAAACCGATGAGGAAGGACTGAGTAGTGGTAGCAGGCACGACGCCACTGGAATCGGGTGATCCGACACCTCGCGTCGGCGGGCCGACTGAAGAAGATCTCGCGAAATGCGTGCACTGCGGCCTCTGCCTGAATGCCTGCCCGACGTATCGTGCCACCGGTCTCGAAACGGAGTCGCCCCGCGGGCGCATCTATCTCATGCGGGCGCTACATGACGGACGCATTGATCTGGACGACAGCTTTCATACGCACATGGATCTCTGTCTGGTATGCCGTGCGTGCGAGACCGCGTGTCCGTCAGGAGTGCCGTTCGGACGCATGATGGAAGCGACGCGCGACCAGATGTGGAACGAGCCGGTGGGACCGCCCGCCCAACGCGTCGCCAATCGGCTCACCTTCGAGTTCGTGTTTCCACACAGGCGACTCTTTCAAAGACTGTTTGCCGCGATGCGTATCTACCAGCACTCCGGACTACGGAGCATCGTGCGCCGCTCGGGCCTGCTGCGGAAGATGCCGGGAGGGTGGGGCGAACGGGAAGCGCTCATGCCACTCCTGGATTCGGCTTCCTTTGTTGTCCAGGACGCAATACCTCCACGGCTGCCGGGCGTACCTCGGGTTGGATTTCTGGCGGGTTGTGTGATGAGTACCGCCTTTGGCGACGTACAGCGCGCTTCAGTTCGTGTCCTCGAACGTTTCGGTTGCCAGGTCGTGGTCCCACCGGGCCAGGGCTGCTGCGGTGCCCTGAATGTCCATGCGGGCGAGCGTGCCCGTGCCAAGATCATGGCGAAGGCGGTCGTCGAGTCCATGCTCGAAGCCGACCTGGACGTGATTGTGGTCAACTCCGCCGGCTGCGGGTCGACCATGAAAGAGTACTCGGAACTATTTGCCGATGAGCCCGACTACCTGCCGAGAGTGCGCCAGTTCGAGCGCCTGGTGCGCGACTTCAGCGAATTTCTGGCCGAGTTGCCATTTCCCAGGGTCTCCGGTCCCGGATCGAAGGAATCGGACGGCGTGATCGCGGTGTATCAGGACGCGTGCCACCTGCGCCACGCGCAACGCATCGCCGCGCAGCCCCGCGAATTGCTGAAACAGGTGGATGGTCTACAAACGGTGGAGTTGGCGTATCCCGATCTCTGCTGCGGTAGTGCCGGGGTGTACAACTTGCAACATCCTGCGATGTCGCGCGAAATCCTCAATGCCAAGCTGGACGACATTCGCGCGAGCGGTGCATCGTTGGTGGTCAGTGCCAATCCGGGATGCATCATGCAACTCCGCAAGGGAGCCGAGGAGGCCCAACTTCCAATCCAGGTTCGACACATTGCGGAGGTACTCGACGAAGCGCTGAACGGTCGGGATGGGTAGGGCATGAGACGATTCGAACGGGACTCGACGCAGTTGGTGGCCGAACTTGTGGCGGTCGTGGGAGCAGAGCATTTGCTGCATAAGCCGGAGGATACGATCGTCTACGAGTCCGACGGCACGGCGGAACGGGGTATTCCGACCGTCGTCGTGTTGCCTGATTCGGCAGAGCAGGTAGAGGCGGTCGTTCGAGTCGCACGGCGTCACGGATTGCCCATTGTTCCCAGAGGAGCCGGCACCGGTTTGAGCGGTGGGGCCGTGCCGGATTCAGGTGGAGTCTTGATCGGCACCGCGCGGATGCGCCGCCTGCTCGAGCTCGACGTACGCAACCAATTCGCCATCGTGGAGCCGGGCATGGTCAATGCGGAGCTCTCGGCGCTGGTGGCCCGCCACAATCTGTTTTACGCGCCGGATCCATCAAGCCAGAAGGCGTGTACGATTGGCGGTAACGTGGCCGAAAACTCAGGTGGCCCCCATTGCCTGATGTACGGCATGACCACGAACCACATTCTGGGCCTCGAAATCGTCACGGTGGACGGCGAACGAATGTGGATCGGCGGGGCGAATCCGGATCCGGTCGGCTATGACCTGGTTGGCGCAATTGTTGGGTCGGAGGGAACGCTGGCGCTGGTTACCAAGATCATGGTTCGACTCCTGCCCAAACCGCCTGCGACCCGGACCATCCTGGCAATTTTTCCGACCATGGACGCCGCGTGCGACGCCGTGTCTGCCATCGTGAGCGCCGGCATCGTACCCGCCGCGATGGAAATGATGGACGCCGTGACCACGAGCGCGGTCGAAGCCGCCGTACACGCCGGTTACCCGCTCGATGCAGGAGGAATCCTGTTGGTGGAGCTGGATGGAACGGCGACGACGCTGGCGGCGCAGGCAGCGTCGATCGAGGCGGTGTGCAGAAACCACCAGGTGCGCGAGGTGCGAGTGGCGGATCGCCAGGAGGAGCGGGACCGGCTCTGGGCGGGCCGAAAAGGGGCTCTCGGGGCGTTGGGCAGACTGGCGCCGAACTATTTCATTCAGGACGGCGTGGTGCCCCGCACGAAGCTACGGGAGGTTCTGCAACGCGTGCAAGAAATCGGCGAGAGGTATGGCTTGGTGGTCGCCAACGTGTTCCATGCGGGCGACGGGAACCTTCATCCCAACATCCTGTTCGATGCGCGAACTCCCGGAATCCGAGATTGGGTGAGACAGGCCGGGGCGGAAATCCTGCGTGTCTGTGTCGAGGCCGGTGGCAGCATCACCGGCGAACACGGCGTCGGAGTCGACAAACAAGACTATCTGGCCTGGATGTTCACCCCGGTCGAGATCGACGTGATGAGGGAACTCAAGGCGGCGTTCGACCCACAGGGCATTCTTAACCCCGGCAAGATCTTTCCCGGCGCCAAGGGGTGCGGTGAGATACAAGGCGTGGATCGGCGACTCGCGCTCGCCGCCATGGTCTGAAATAAAAAAACCGGGCGGTGCGCGCCTCCCCAGGCTACACCACCCGTTGGCAATCCCCCACCTCCGCAGATTGCCAAGACCTACTATAAGGATCTCGCCGGAATACTCAATGGCTGCGAGCCGAGATTCGGCCGGTTCGCAGATGTTATGTCGAGCGTGGCGGCCCATAGCGACGGTGGCATTGAGGTGACGATGTCGAAAGAATGTCAGTAGTCGAGGGATTTATCCACGACCTGTGGACGAGCCTCAGAGCTCATCCACAGAAGTGTCCACGAGATTATGCAGATGTGACATGACCGGCGAGCCCGAGGTAGATTGTTTGCCGGCGAGTCGGCTCAGTCGTCCGACAACGACGCGGCAAATGACTCATCCGCGGAGTATTCCATGCTGATCATCGGGTGCATGCCGGCGTGCACCACCAATTCGAACACATCGGGCCGCGCGTAATGCCCGGCTACGTCCAGTGACGACCGGGCCGCACGCGCCTCCCTGGGATCGACCTGGGCGTACAGGATTCCCTCTTCGGCTTCGAGCGGACCCGCGATGAAGGTGCCATGGGGATTCACAATGGCACTGCGACCAACGTTGATCCATTCATCCGCCTGCCCGTAGAACCGTTGCTTCATCGCCAGCGAGTCCGGACTATCCGACAACCTGAGTGCCATGCAACTGCTGATCACGTGCACTCGTCCCTCGCGCGCGATGTGTTGAATGGTTGCCTGCCAGCCGTCGCCGCGATCCCAGGTGGAGGCGATATACAGTTGCACGCCCCAGGCATACAGGGTGTACCGGGCGAGCGGCATGTAATTTTCCCAGCAGATCAAACCACTCAATCTGCCGTAGGGAGTATCGAACACCTGAAGTGTACTGCCGTCCCCCTGCGCCCAGATCAAGCGCTCACCGCCGGTGGGAACGAGCTTACGATGCTTGCCCATAATATTGCCCTGGTCATCGATGTACAGGAGCGTGTTGTACAGGCTGGTGCCGCTGGCTTCGGCGTTACATTCGTTCAGGCCCACCACCACAAAGGCGTTCGCCGCCTGTGCCGCCGCACAAAGATCGTCCGTCGATTGGCTAGGAATGGTGACCGAATTGGCGAGCAGGCGTCCGTACAGGTGATCGAGCGTATCACTATCTCCCGCCGGCACCGCCCACACCCAATCGGGATAGGTTGGAATGTACGCCTCGGGAAACACGATCACACGGGCTCCCCGAGATCCAGCGTCCTGAATGAGACGGCAAGCTTTGGCGACGGTCGCTTCGCGATTCAAGAACACCGGCGAGGCCTGTACAGCGGCAACCGTGAATGGTACATCCAGCGGGAGATTATCCATGGTCGAACTCGAAATGGAGTTGTGGTGCCTCCTGATGGTAGTAAGTTCGGTCTTGCATGATGCGCCTCTCCGTGCCGCTGAACGATCGCAAGTCCTAGCACGGCAACCATAACGCCGGATTGTGATCTTGTCAAAGAGCGGCAGGTGCGTGTCTCGCTTTGTGCATGCCGTTAAACGCTCGGGCCGCACCCTGCCTGGAAAGACGGGTACGTAAGGGTCGCTCCCGGGCAAAGAATGCGTATAACAGCGAGGCTCCGACGAGATAGCAGCCGGTCCCCATGAGAAATGCCGGAGTGAAGTCACCGACTTTTTTCAGCTGCCCGCTGACCGCCGGCGAGCAGTACGGGACGCCGTACGACCCGATCGGCCAGGAATCCTAGCGGGAGGCTGACCAGCAAGACGGCCGGCGAAACAATCCAGGATACTGACCCTGTGTCACGCACTTTGATCCCGGAGAAAAGCTATGCCCGATGAAGCCACTCTGTACAGCAACGGAATCATTCACACCATGCGAGCAGGGGAAGGCCCTGCCGAGGCGTTCCTGGTGCGCGGCGAGCGCGTTGCCGGGGTGGGGAGCCGAGAGGACCTTCTGGCGCTAGCGGGGGGAGCGGCCCGCGTTGATCTCGACGGATGTACCGTCATTCCGGGCTTCAACGATTGTCATGCGCACCTCCTTTCCTTTGGGCTCGCGCTCGATCAGCTCGATGTCAGCGCGGACTCCGTTCACTCGATCGCAGACATCGTCGGCGCCGTGGAACGGCGTGGTCGGGACACCGGTTCACACGCGTGGATACACGGTCGCGGTTACAACCAGAACGAACTGGTTGAGGCCCGACATATCACGCGACTCGAGCTCGATGCGGTCAGTAGCGCGCGGCCCGTAGTACTCGATCACACCTCCGGTCATGTGCTGGTATGCAATACAGCGGCGCTGGAACGGGCCGGAATCGCACGCGACACCGAAAATCCGGCCGGTGGGGAGATCGAGCGCGATGAGCACGGTGATCCAACGGGATTGTTAAAAGAGTCCGCCATGGATCTACTGCGCCGTGTGATCCCGACAACCACCGAAGTGGAGGGCCGGGACGCGATTTTGAAAGCAATGGCAACGCTGTCGACATTCGGCATCACCAGCGCCTCGGACGCGTGGACGGGACACGGCCCATCGATCGAGGGAGAGCTGGCCATGTATCGCGCTTCGGTGCGCAGCGGTCGGCTGACGGCTCGGATCACCCTCATGCCGCTGATTTCATATGTCGTTCGAGATGACTCCGACCGTGTGCGACTCCCATCTGACTTCGACGTCGGCTCGGATCCGGCCTGGCTCACCATTGGTGCAACCAAGATCTTTTCTGATGGAGCGCTTTCCACCCGCACGGCTGCCATGCGCGAACCGTACGCCGATGATCCGTCGAACCGGGGGATTCTCTTCTGGGAGCGACCGGCGTTGGTAAGCGTGATGCGCCGTGCCCACGAGGCAGGCTGGCAGATTGCAACGCATGCCCTGGGCGATCGGGCGGTCGAGATGGTACTGGACTGCTACGACGGGGCCATTCGCGACAGACCCCGGGCCGATCATCGGCACCGTATCGAGCACTGTATGTACGCCGACGAGACCATGGCGCGCGCAATCCGGGATCTGGGCATCGTGCCGTCCTTGCAGCCGGACATCTACCGACTTGGCGATGCCTACGTGGCGGCGCTCGGACTGGAGCGCGCTGCTGAGAGCATTCCAATCGGGCTCTTTCGGCGGTTCGGGATCGAGTTGGCGCTTAGTTCCGACCTTCCGGTGATCCCGGGGCGACCGCTCGACGTTATCCGTTCCGCCATGGAACGAACGACTCCGAGGGGAGTGGAATTGGGCCCGCACCATGCCATCCCCGCCATGGACGCGATCCGGGCCTACACCTGGGGTGGCGGGTATGCGACGCACTCCGAGCGGATAAAAGGGACCCTGGCCCCGGGCATGCTCGCAGACTTCATCGTGCTGTCCGGTGATCCCGCCCAGACGGAACTTGATGACTGGCAGACGATCCAGGTGGTACGGACAGCGGTTGGAGGACAGCTTATGTACCGGGGCTAGCCGGCTGACGAGGCACCGTACAACCACATATGTCAGGCGTTCCAACCCGGCTCCGGGCGTGGATTGCGCTGGCCCTGTTAGAAACTCACACCGATGAGTAACTAGACTGAAATCGGAGAGCCGTGAGCGGACCCCGCATCAGCAAACGACTGCGGTAGACGCCAGGGCAGGATGCTTCCGAAGGGGTGTGGCTAGCGACGCCATAGCCCCGGTACGGTTGCATTCACGCCTACCGCCTCTCGTTTTGCCTATCCTCAGGGTGGAACGTGGCCTGCAAAACGACTCTCCACCATCCATAACGAACAAAGAGGCCCGCACGAAACAAATCGAGTTCGGAACGTCAAGCTTACTTGCGGACGGGGCCATGGGAACCGAACTCTTGCGACGTGGCCTACCGGCGTCGTGTTGTCTCGAAGCCGCCACGCTGACTCACCCCGACTTGGTGAGGTCAATCCATCGTGCGTACCGCACGGCAGGAGCGCAACTGCTGACCACGAACACCTTTGGTTCGAATCGCTTTCGGTTAGCGCGTCGCGGTCTGACCGACCATACCGGTGATTTCAATCGGGCAGCAGCGCGACTCACTCGCTCGATTGCGGGTGACGCCCTCATAGCCGGCTCGATCGGTCCCAGCGGCGAGCAGGACCGGCTTCCACCCGAGAATGATCTGCGTGCTGCATTTCGTGAACAGGCGTCGGCGCTGGAACAGGGAGGGGTCGACCTATTTCTGTGCGAAACGTTTGGCGACCCGGGCGAATTGAGAGCGGCCGTGCTTGGGATCCGTGACATGTCTGCTCTTCCTATTATCGCCAGCATGTCCTACGGCCCTGATGGGCGCACGTTGACCGGGGTCGAACCGGCTGCCGTCGTCGGGACACTCGGTGATCTGGATATTACCGCCTTCGGTGCGAACTGCTGCATCGGCGATGGGACGATTGAGCAGGTCATCACTGCACTGCATGAGCTGACCGCACTGCCGCTGGTGGTTCGCCCGAATGCGGGTCAGCCAAGACTCGTCGGGGGGCGCTGGACGTATCCACTCGGCCCGCGGCAATTTGCTGAACTGATAGCTCGCCTGAAGGGAGCAACCCGGCTGGTGGGAGGCTGTTGTGGTACCACGCCGGCACACATCGCCGCGCTGCACGACGGCTGGAACTCGATCGCGCCCAATTGACACAGGGCGATCTGAAACGTCGGATCGTCGTTACCGCACGCCCGTGTCGCGTTCGCTCCGTGCCTGCACCTCATCTTCGGCCTGACGTGCCACGCGCTCAAGCAGGGCGCGATCGTCGACCTCCGGGAGATCGCGATAGTGGTTGGCAATCGGCAGGCGTCGATCCTTGCCGAAGGCGCGCGTGCTGATCTTGATGCCGGGGGGCGCCTGTCGCCGTTTGTACTCGTTGTGGTCCACCATGTTGATCACCCGGGTCACTACCGCTGCGTCGTAGCCACGCGCCACGATGTCGGATGCGCTGCGATCCTCTTCCACATAGAGCTTGAGAATAGAGTCGAGCACGTCGTACGGCGGTAACGAATCCTGATCCTTCTGCTCGGGCCGGAGCTCGGCGGACGGTGCCTTTTCGAGCACGGCGGCCGGGATGATCTCCCGGCCCGCCGATTCATTCTTGTACCGGGCCAACTCGTACACCTTGGTCTTGAACACGTCCTTGAGCATCGAGAAGCCTCCCGCCATGTCACCGTAGAGCGTGCTATAGCCCACCGCCATCTCGCTCTTGTTCCCGGCGGTCAACACGATGCCACCGAACTTGTTGGTGAGTGCCATCCAGATGTTGCCGCGGATGCGGGCCTGGATATTCTCTTCGGCGAGGTCCATGGGACGGCCCTGGAACGGGCCCTCGAGCGTCTGCAGGTATGCTGCATAGATCTCCTCAATCGGAATGCTCGTGAACCGAATGCCCAGGTTCTCGGCCAGTGCCTGGGCATCGGTTCGGCTCCCCGCGGAGGAGTAGCGGGAGGGATTGGAGATGCCGAGGACGCACTCCGGCCCCAGCGCATCGACCGCCACGGCGGCGGTGAGACTGGAATCGATGCCTCCCGAGAGGCCGATGATGACCTGCCTGAAGCCGGATTTGCGGACGTAGTCACGTGTGCCGAGTACGAGCGCGCCATAGATCTCCTCCAGCGGCTCCGGCAAGGGGCACAGGTGCGGCGGCAACGGGTCACGCGTCAGTCGTTCCAACGGCGCGGCGAGTGGCGTTGCCACGACCCGGCCGGGAGCATCCAGCCATGCGTCGGCGTGTACCACGCTCTGGCGTCGCCGGGCATCATGCAGCCGGGCATTGAACACCGAGTCGACATCGAGATCGACCACCAGAAAATCTTCCGCAAAGAATGCACCGCGCTGCAGCAACGACCCGTCCTGATCGAACACCATACTGGCGCCTTCGAAGATCAATTCATCCTGACCGCCGACGGAATTGAGATAGCACACGTAGGTCAACTCGTCCATCGCTCGGGTCGAGACCATGCGATAGCGCTGCTCGTACTTGCCGCTGCGGAAGGGGGAGGCATTGATGTTGAGGATCACCTCGGCGCCACTGAGTGCTTCCAGTGCGCCGGGGCCGACCGGGTACCAGATGTCCTCGCAAATCGTCACTCCCACCTTGACGCCGCGAATGGTATAGACGGCCCACTCGCTGCCGGCGCGGAAGTAGCGCTGCTCATCGAAGACCGAGTAGTTGGGCAGGTAGAACTTGCGGTGGCGTCCGACGATCTTCCCCTGCTGAATGATGGCGGCGGCGTTGTAGATGTCGCCGCCATCCGTGTCGACGAAACCGACCACGGCCGTGATATCGGCCACCGCCTCGGCGATGCGATCGAGTTGACGTAGGTTGTCTCGGATGAATTCGGGCTTGAGGACCAGGTCTTCTGGTGGGTACCCGGTGACCGCCAACTCGGGGAACGCCACGATATCGGCGCCTGCTTCCTCGGCCCGCTTGACCCACTCGATCATGCGGTCGGCGTTCTCTTCCAGCCCGCCCACCACCGTATTCATTTGTGCCAGAGCAACTCGCAGTGTGCGCATAGACATAGTTCCGATCCGTGCCGTACTTTCCGCTATTCTACCGACCGGTCGCGGAGCGTAGGCTGTTTCCGCATCGAAGCCCTACGGACGCGTTCTTCGTACTGCATCCGAGTTTCGAGTTATTCAGTAACCAACCATGCATCAGTGGCGCTACTTCCGGTATACGTCATTAAGACAGATTCGCCCCTGCTTTGCGTCAGACCAAGGGCGAGACACAATCTGGGTCTATGACCCACATTTCCCCGGCGAATGCCGAGTTCGCGATCGTCTCTTTTGAGGGACCGGA
>JANWJD010000031.1 GCA_025449555.1 Chloroflexota bacterium
GAACTCAAGATCGGTAACCGCAGCATCTTCAGTACCTCCTTGATGGAGGCGCTGGATCAGACTCTGACCGATGGACACCAGGCGCTGCTGTTTCTAAATCGTCGGGGGAGCGCCACCGTTGTGATTTGCAGGGATTGTGGCTTTGTGGTGCGTTGCCCGGAGTGCGACATCCCGTACACCTATCATGCTTCGGCCTCCAGGCTCATTTGTCATCGCTGCGACAAACGTACGGTAAGTCCAAAACTGTGCCCCGGTTGCCGCGGTCCACGCATTCGATATCTCGGTGTCGGCACACAGCGCGTGGAGGAAGAGGTGCGTCACCTTTTCCCAAAGGCCCGGGTCCTCAGATGGGATCGGGACGTAACCGGCGGAAAAGGCGCACACGAGGAACTCGTTCGGAAGTTTTCGCGCCACGAGGCCGATGTGTTGGTCGGTACGCAGATGATTGCGAAAGGGCTGGATTTCCCACTCGTGACTCTGGTCGGGGTCATCTCAGCGGACACGGGACTGCATATGCCCGACTTTCGAGCACCCGAGCGATCGTTTCAATTGCTCACACAGGTGGCGGGGCGCGCCGGACGAGCCTCACTGCCGAGCAGGGTGGTGGTCCAGACGTATACACCCGATCATTATGCGATTGAAGCAGCACGCGAACACGACTACCATCGTTTCTATCGCGATGAGATGAGCTTTCGGGAAAGTGCCATTTATCCGCCGTTTGCCCGATTGATCCGCTTCGTTTACTCTAACGAAAGAGAGTCCCTCTGTCGCCAGAGCGCAGGGAATCTCCGGGCGATTCTGGAGAAGGCAATCAAGCAGGAAGCCCTTGCCGGGGCTGAGGTAATCGGACCGGCCCCATGCTTCGTCGCGCGCATGAAGAATCGATACTATTGGCAGATCATCGCTCGAGGCCGCAGCCAGGGAGGGACCTCGCTGCATCCCTTGCTTGACTACGTTCCTCCTGGGTGGAGCATTGACGTGGATCCGGTCGATCTCCTGTAAGAAATTGCATGTAGGATAGATGCGTCAGCTTGACGACGTACTGATCGGGGGGGAGTGATGGTGGTCGATGAGCAAACCAACGATAGTGCCGAGATCGATCCGAGCTTTCTTCATAGGTTGATGAAGCCGTATGCGGTGCTTCGAGGAAACCGCGCCTTCGATCTGATCTTCCTGGGACAATCGGCGTCACTCCTGGCAGACTGGCTCTACATCGTCTCCTTGATCGTGATTGCGTACAACGTGACGAAGTCGGCGGCGTTCGTCGCGCTGCTTACCTTCGTTCGGCTGTCCCCATACGCGTTGTTCCTGCCCTTCACCGGCTCCCTGGCCGATCGGGGCAATCGTCGGCTTCTACTGATCGGGGCGAATCTGGGACGGGGCGCCTGTGTCCTCGGTTTGCTGTTTGTCGATTCGAAGTCGACCATCTGGCTGGCATTTCCGTTGGTCTTCGTGATCACCACCCTGGCCAGCATCTTTCGGCCATCTCTCCAGTCGAGTGTGCCGGCCGTGGTCTCACCCGACGAGCTGGTGCAGGCAAACAGTTTGCTCAGTCAGGTGGAAAGCATCTCGTTCGTGCTCGGCCCCGGCCTGGGCGGCGTGTTCATCGTGATCGGATATCCGCAAGCGGCCTTCGTCGTCACGGGTATGGCGTATACGCTCTCCGCTCTCACCTTCATCTTTATCCGAATACCTCAACGTGTGGCCGAGGTTCGGCCCACGGAGGGTGCATGGATCTCACAGACGTTGGCCGGCTTCCGATTCCTGTTCCGTGAAAATCAGGGTGTATTGGCTGCTTTCATGATGACGATCGCGGCCGCCGGTTTGTTAAGCGGTGCATTCTGGACCCTCATCCTGGTCCTGGCCGTCAAGACCTTCCACCTGGGAGGTCAGGGCACGGGATATCTCAACGCCGCGAACGGTATTGGAGGATTGCTCGGCGGTCTGGCCGTTGGAATGCTTATCATCAGGTTCCGGTTGAACCAGTTATTCCTGATTGGTTCCGCGGTCAACTTCCTCGTCGTGATTCTGATCGGCATCAGCCCATTCGGGGCGGGCGCATTTCTGGCGCTGATCGTTTTCGGCTTCTCGGATGTCATTTCGCAGGTATCGGGCATCACCGTCATACAGACCGCCACACCGAGCGAACTGCTGGGACGCGTGTTTGGCGCGTATGAGTCGACTCTGGTAGGTTCAATGCTGTTGGGCACCCTGGTGGCTGGCCCGTTGATCTCACTGTGGGGTCCGCGTGTCGCCGCGGTTACACTCGCTTTGGTGGCCTTCGCCGTGCTCGGCATAGCCACTCCTCGGTTACGCAGAATGGAGGATGTGCTGGGCGTCCGCATCTTCCTGCGCGAGGTTCCAGTGCTCACCACCTTGTCGCTCCAGGTGCTGGATGATCTCGCCTCCCGTCTGCAGGTGGAGTCATATGCTCCCGACGTGGAGATCGTGCATCAAGGGGATGTTGGGGATCGACTTTACATCATGAAATCCGGCCATGTTGATGTCTCGTACGAGTCGGATGGGCGGCCACGGGTACACCTCGCGCGGCTCTCGAAGATGGACTACTTTGGAGAGATAGCCCTGCTGCGAGACGTTCAAAGGACGGCATCCGTGCGGTCCGTCGACACGGTCGAGACCTTCAGCTTGCACCGTTCGGACTTTCAAGAGATCTTGAAACGCTCGCGCGAGTTGGAACTGGCGATGGCCGGTACGAGCGACCAGCGCATGTCCGACACTCGTTCGAAACTCGTGTTGCGAAGGTAGCGGGACTCGACTCAAAGTCCGAGTGCGACGAGCACCTGTGCACCGCTGGTCGTCTCTGCGCGCAGAAACACCATGCCGTTTGCGACCATCAGCCCGTTCGAAGCCGGGAAGGCGAAAAAACCACTGGAGAGCACAATGGCGCCGATTGGAGCCCCTGTGTCGGCGTGTAACGCAATCACCCGGACCTGCTGGCCAAGACCGTACGTGAGCACGTAGAGGACTCCATTGGCCAGGACGATATGCTGCACGTCGGGAATCGCGCGAGACCATAGAACCGTTCCCAGTAAAGGATCGAGTGCCTCAACGCCCATCTGAGGGCGCATGGTCTCGACGTACACGGCGCTCGGACTGACCGCATGGGGCCAATCTTGCACCGCCAGCGGTTGGGCAAGAGCTCGGCCCCATACGTAGTGCCCCGTGCCGTCGTAGGCGTACACCGTGGTTTTTTTCCCGCTCACCGAGCTCACCGTGTAGTCCAGCGTGTCTCCGGCAAACCAATTACTCTTGAGGGCAGCCCGGCTCCAGAGGGTTTTGCCGCTCTGCTCATCATAGAAAGCACTACCGCCGATCGTCTCGGTCAGCACCCGTCCGGTTGTGAGGACGCCCAGACCCGAGGCCGAAGGCAGCTTATGCACGAGCTGGTTTGCGTCGGGATCGACCGTATACAGACTTCCCGGTCCTCTCGGCAGCGCGTACCCGACCACGATCAGCTTCTTGTCTGCCACCGGGTTGAGAAACACACTTCCAGCCTTGGAGGGATGCGGGGCAATCTTGGCGAGGCTTTCGCCGGTCGTGGGATCGATGGCCTGCAACGTGTGGCCCGCTACATACAGGACCCCCGACCGCAGCAGCATTCCTCCCAGGGCGTCCTTGGTAAATGTTCCCAGCGGCTTGCCGGTGGCGGGCGTGAGGACCCGGACGTGCGTCTTACGGCCCTCGAGGACTGGAGCGTACACGCTGCCACCGGCGACGATGGGATAGGAAAGATTCGTCTCCGGAGCCGTCCATTTAACTTTCAGCTTCAAGACATTGCGGGCAGTCAGCGTTGTCTCGGCTGTGTTGTTGTTGCTGTGCGCTGCGTCGGCGTCGAGGGACGGCCAGCTTGATGGCGGTGGCGCGGCTCCCGCCGTGGAACCGGCAGCCAGGACGAGAATCCCTAGAATGAAAAACGATGCCGGTTTGTTCATGGCGCCGCATGATAATCCATTCGCTCCCGATTACGGAAAGGCACGTATGACGTCGTCGAAGGTAGCTCCTGACCGAGATCTGGTCGTAGATCTCACCCGTGAGCTCATTCGGTTCCAATCGGTGAATCCGCCTGGCAACGAACAGCCGGCGGCGGAGTATCTGACCCAGCGGCTACGCGAGCTTGGACTGGAAGCAGAGATCGACGAAGTTGAAACAGGACGGGCCAACGTGATTGCTCGTCTGCGTGGCCAGGGCCCCGGCCACCTGGTATTCACCGGGCACATCGACGTTGTGCCCCCAGGCGGGCAGAAGTGGACTTATGGTCCGTTCGATGCGGACCTGGTCGATGGGAAGATTTACGGACGGGGCAGCGCGGATATGAAAGGTGGCGTGGCGTCGATCGTTACTGCCATGGCTGCTCTGGCCGCTTGCGACTTCCAACCAAGGGCCGACATCATTCTGGCGGCAACCTGCGGCGAGGAAGCCGGAATGCTGGGAGCGAGGGCGATGGCCGATCGTGGTTCACTGCAGGGTGCACGCTACCTGGTCGTGGCTGAACCCAGCAATCTCGACGTCTTCATCGGCGAAAAAGGCGTGCTCTGGGTCAAAATACGCGCGCTCGGTCGAACCGGTCATGGTTCGATGCCCTGGCTGGGAATCAACGCCGTTAGCTACATGGCGCGGTTGATCCCACGTCTGGAGGAGTACCCGTTTCCATTCGAGGAAAGTGACTTGCTCGGCAAGCCGACCATCAGCGTCAACATGATCGAAGGCGGCAACAAGGTGAACGTCGTACCTGATCTCTGCGAGCTGACGCTCGACCTGCGAACTGTACCGTTGCAGGATCATCAGGCGATTGTGGCGGCAATTGAAGCACTAGCACACGAGGTGGCGCGCGACTTCCATGCCGATCTGCGGGTCGAGATCGAGGTGCAGGAGGACGTGGGCCCGCTGGAGACGGACCGGACCGAACCGTTGGTCGAAGCCATGATCGCTTCGGTGCACGCGGTCAAAGGCGAAGCGCCCGTCGTGGGTGGAGTCACCTACGGCACCGACGCGGCGTATCTCGGCCCGGGCTTCAACATCCCGATGGTGATCTGTGGACCAGGCGCGCAGGGCATGGCGCATCAGCCCGATGAGCACGTTGAGGTTACACAATTAGTTCAGGCAGCGGAAATCTATGCTGACCTGGCCCGACGTCTGCTCGGTTAATCGCCCGTCATCGGCCTAAGACGTGCGCGCTCTATCGTGCGGTGCGTCCCAATCGACGAGCGGACCCTTTGGCACGATGCGGGTGGGGTTGAGCTGCGGATGGGTGCCGTAGTAGTGGCGCTTGATATGGTCGAAATTCGTGGTCTCTCGGAATGCAGGTCGCGAGTACAGATCGCGCGCATACGCCCACAAGTTCGGATAGTCAACCAGGCGCCGCAAGTTGCACTTGAAGTGGCCGACGTACACGGCGTCGAAGCGCGCCAGCGTCGGGTACAGTCGGATGTCCGCTTCGGTGAGGGTGTCCCCTACGAGGTACCGTCGGCGAGAAAGCCGATCGTCGAGCCAATCGAGGCGGGCGAACAGCGCATCGAAGGCATCCTCGTATGCCGCCTGCGTCGTCGCGAACCCGGCTTTGTACACTCCGTCGTTGACATCGGTATAGATCAGCCAGGCGATCTCGTCGATCTCCGGCCTCATCGCCTCAGGGTAGAGATCGAAGCTGGGGTCGGCCCATTCCCCGAACTGTGTCTCGAAATCGATCGTGATGTCGGGGAAGTTGTTGGTCACCAGACGCCTGGTCTTGCGATCCCAGATGCAGGGCACGGTCCACCGACCAATGTACTCCGGATCAGTGGCCAGGTACGCTTCCGACAGGAACGAAAAGCCTTCTATGGGATCTGTGGTGTGTCCCGGCCCATCCCTGAAAGCCCATCCCCGATCGTCCCGGATCGGGTCCACCACCGAGATTGAAATCACACCTTCGAGCCGCAAAAGCCGGCGCACGATCATCGCGCGTTGCGCCCAGGGACAGGCATAGGAAACGTAGAGATGATACCGTCCCGCTTCGGCCGCAAAACCGGAGGACCCGCCGGCGGTGATGCGGTTGCGAATGGTGTAGCGCTGGCGCACGAATGCGCCTTCAGAATTGGTTTCTGCTGAAAACTGGGGCGAAACGGAGGGTGCGGTCATGGATGAATCCTTGTGTCGGGCGGAACGAGTCAGCGAACGTGTAGTTCTAAAGTGTACGTCCAATGCTTGTCTCCATCAGGAGGATGCGGCGGCCCGCCGCACCACAGACCGCCATGACGGGCTGACTCATCACCATCACCGGCGGCATAAAAGGTGCGATCATGCGTGCAACACGGACGGAGCACGATTCCGGTTCCTCCCCCCGTTCCTCACCTGATGTAGACACTGGAGGCAAGTATGGATCGCCACGACGGTCAAGACATTCGCCACTACGACTCGACGGAAGCGATCGAGGCGTCTCAGCAACGAAGGGCCGAATCAGTATCCGAAGAGCGAGGAATCGAACCCGATGAACGGGAATACGAGACCTCCCTAGAAGGCTTCCCAGCCGGCGGCGCGGACGATGGTGTCGAATCTGGCGGCGACGGCACGGTCGGAACCGATGACTCTCGTCGCTTGGATGAAGCGGAGACGGCCGACATCTACGACGAACCCACCGCCAGCCTGGACTTCGACCCGGATACCGATCCACTGGGAATGGGCACCGATGACGACGATGATATGATCACCGGCGATCGTTGACATACAGGTGCCTCGGCCCCCGAACCGTTGTAGCGTCGCCCCTGGTGGGCGACCCCCGTGTCGCTACCTGAACGGACGCATGATGGATCGCGCACGCGGTCAAATCGGGTTTCAGACATGCCGCCGCATATGAAAAAGGGGCAGGCCGTCCACGAAGGAACGGGCTACCGGTGCATAGTCGATTCCTTGTCGTGGTGTTGCCCCAATATCTGAACCATCATCTCGACGTGGTCGCAGTAGACCCCGTCGATGCCGAGTAGCACGACTCGCTGCAAAGGACGTGATGAGCGGATTCCCCAGGCAAAGAGGCGCACTCCGCGCACATGCGCGTAGTCAATCAGCCGTTCGCGGCAGAACCGGTGATGTACGTTCAAGGCGTCGACGCCGGCATCTGCCAGCCGATCGATCAGGTGCATCGCAACGCTCAAGCGGATCGGCATGGAAGGGTATGCCAGATGGACCTGCGGCCAGCGTTGGCGCCAGGCAACGAGCGTGGGAAGTCGCCAATAGGTGAGCCAGAGACGGTCGAACGCGTCGCATTCCGTGGTCACCGCTACTACCGCCTCCACCGCGCGTGGTTGAGCCATGTCGATCGACAGCTCGAAAGTGTTCCCGCACCGTTCGTACAGGTCTCGAAGCGACGGCGTGGTGGCCGGTAGGTGGTCCCGCGTCAGCTTCGCCGTTTGGAGGCCCCGACGCAGGGATATTCCGGTGTGTTCCAGGATGGGCACACCGTCGGCTGTCAACCCGATGTCGGTCTCGAGTCCAGTGGCACCCATTTCGAGGGCGCGAACAAACGCCGGAAGCGTGTTCCCCTCGGATCGTTCTTGTGGCGCTCCGCGGTGGGCGAAGCCGATGACATGGGACAAAATAGCCGCCTCGGGCGACGAGGATGGGGAGAACGGCGCTTGGACCGTTCGTCCTGCCCGCGTTGTTCAAGGAATCGAGGATATAAAAGAGCGATGATAGAAGAATAGGTCTGCATTGAAGCATAGACCGACAAGGAGGCAACGATGGTGACGGCAGCTCCGCAAGTGATGACCGATCCCGCCCAGATGCACGAGCTAGCACAGCAACTGCGGATCGACAGCATCCGCGTCAGCACGCGGGCGAAGTCGGGACACCCGACCTCGTCGTTGTCGGCCGCCGATCTGATGGGCGTGTTGCTCGCAAAGTATCTTCGGTACGATTTCAACGACCCGGAGAATCCAAACAACGATCATCTCATCTTCTCGAAGGGTCACGCGTCTCCTCTGCTGTACTCCATGTACAAGGCGGCCGGCGCGGTTTCCGAGGAAGAATTCTTCACCTATCGACAGTTTGGAAGCAGACTGGAGGGTCACCCGACGCCCGCGATTCCATGGGTGGATGTGGCCACCGGTTCCCTCGGGCAGGGTTTCCCCATCGGCGTGGGCGTGGCCCTGGCCGGCAAATACCTCGACAAATTGCCGTACCATGTGTGGGTTCTGCTGGGTGACAGCGAAACGGCCGAAGGGTCTGTGTGGGAGGCCTTTGACAAGGCGTCTCACTATCAGCTCGACCATCTCATCGCCATCATCGACGTCAACCGACTGGGGCAGACGGGTGAAACCGAGCTCGGCTGGAACCTCGACGCGTACAAGCGTCGGGTCGACGCGTTCGGCTGGAATGCGATCGAAATCGACGGGCACAACATCGAGGAAATCGATGCCGCATATGCCCAGGCGCTGCAGAGTAAGGGAACTCCCACCTGCA
>JANWJD010000032.1 GCA_025449555.1 Chloroflexota bacterium
AGTTCAATACCTTCTCCTCTTTGGAATCTCTCTCTTCGATTGTTAACGTGCACGCCAGATGCCGAAACGGCGATTCCCACCGCCGCTTCCACTTCATCCTACCACCTCTGCTCCCCTCCGCTCAAGAGCGCAGACTCTCGACTGCTCCCTCTCGTCAAGGCATCGTTTCGGCAACGCAAGAGTGTACAGAGAGACTCGCGCCCGCAACAAGACCAGTTGATGCTCGACACCGGGAAACGACTTACCTGCTCCGAAAGTGAACGCTTGTGTGCTCTCTACCGAGGTCCTATCATCAACTGTATGGAGGGAGGTCTCATGAGCGAAGAGAGCACAGGTGCGGATGTAGTCGTTACAGTCACGCTCGTGATCAGTCTCCTGATTGCCGCAATCTTCATCGCGAATCTGGTCGGGGCAATCCATGTCTACGGCTGAACCCCAAGTCCAGCCGGCGCCACACGAGGCTGTGGGGCTTTCCGTCGACGATCTGCACAAGCTCTACTACTTTATGCGGCTCACGCGATCCGTAGAGGACTGCGTGCGCCGACTCTACCTGCAGGGGCGCCTACAGGGCGCGGTGTATTCCAGTCGCGGCCAGGAAGGTACTGCAGTGGCGAGCGCGTACGCGCTCCGCGAGGGCGACTACGTCGCACCGCTCATTCGCGATCTTGGGGCCTCATTCACGCGGGGAGTCGAGCCGCGGTACGTCTTCGCCCAGTGGCTCGGACGAAGCGGCGGACTATCCGGAGGTCGGGACGGCAACCTGCATTTTGGAGATCTGACTCATGGAGTGCTTCCACCGATCAGCATGTTGGGAGCTGCCATACCGCTCTGCGCAGGCATAGGACTGGCCGGCCGCCAGCGAGGCTTGAAATGCGTTGCTCTCACCTACATTGGAGACGGCGGCACAAATACCGGAGACTTTCATGAAGGACTCAATTTCGCAGCAGTTCTGCGACTGCCCCTCGTGCTGATCGTCGAAGACAACGGCTTCGCCTACTCCACGCCGGTCGCGCAGCACGTGGCTATCAAGAATTTTGCTCAGCGCGGGGTGGCTTATGGCATTCCGTCGGAAACGGTAGACGGCAACGACGTTCTCCAAGTGTATGCGGCATCAAAACTTGCAGTCGACCGCGCCCGTGACGGTGGCGGCCCGACACTGATAGAGGTGAAGACCTTTCGCATGCGCGGGCATGCCGAACACGACGACGCATCCTACGTGCCGCGAGACCTAATTGAGCACTGGGAGCAGCGTGACCCGATCGAACTGTTGGTTCGTTACACATCCGATCGCGGTCTCATGGATGCCACGACGCAGTCTGAAATCGATGATGGTATCAATCAAGAGATCGAAACGGCACTAGAGTGGGCCGACGATTCACCACTTCCGGTTGGAATTTCACAGGGTGACGGAGTCTACGCCTCACCCATGTGAGTCAGGCGGTTCCGTCAGTGCACGACCTGCAATTCGCGCGTGGCGTGGTTGAAGCGTCGCGGACCGTCTTTGTACACTGCCACGGTGTCCTCGACTCGTACACCGAACCGGCCGGGAATGTATACACCCGGCTCAACACTAAAGGTCATCCCCGGCTCAAGGGTAAGGCCATTTCCCACCACGAGGTACGGTTCCTCATGGGAGTCTAGGCCAAGGCCGTGCCCCGTTCGGTGAATGAAATACTGACCAAATCCCTCTCCATCGATAACGTCTCTAGCCGCCCTGTCCACGTTGGCGGCCGTGTTACCTGGGCGTGAGGCATCGAATGCAGCCTGTTGTGCTTTCAGAACTGTCTCGTAGACTTCTTTGAAGTCCGAGTCCGGGGGTCCGACGTGAAGTGTACGAGTAATATCCGCCTGGTATCCCTCGAACACCCCGCCGAAATCGAGCACAACTGCATCCCCGTGTTCAATCTGCCGATCCCCGGTTATGTGGTGCGGAGATGCGGAGTTGGGGCCGCTCGCGACGATCGGCCCCCAATCAGCTCGGGCCAGGCCCACGTCCGAGAGCAAACCATTTAGCTCTTCGGATAACTCACTTTCACTCAGTCCGGTGAAACGCAGCTGCGCCACATTCTCAAAAACCTGGTCGGCTCGCTTTCCTGCTTCATGCAGCAACTCCATTTCATCCAGATCCTTCACCATGCGAAGTTCCCGCATCAGGGACGATGCCGACGAGAAAGATGCAAAAGGAAACAGCTCCTGTAAGTTCAGGAGAACCCCGGCCCACGCTTGATCCGAAATGGCAAAATTGACTCGCGTCGACGGATCTGCCACGACCGTCCTTACGCTTTCGTATGGATCTTCGCCGTCGGCGTACGAGCGAATCTCTACATCAGCACGGCCCTGCAGTCTGGGGGCCTCGAGCTGAGGCAGCACCAGGACGGGCGACCGACCCGGAACCATCGCGAGAATCGTCGGCCTCTCACTTGGGTGACCACCATACCCGATGAGATACATGAGATCGGCTGAAGGAGTGACAAACAGCGCGTCGACTTTCTGTTTCCTCAGAACCTGTGCGATCCGGTGGGTGCGATTCACATGTCTTCTCCCGCCGCCCAACGGCCCCCTTTTGTTACAGCCCCACATTTTGTCACGGTACAGCGCCATAGGGGTCGACATGCTGCAGCGGATCTGGGCCGTTTGAGAGTGGCCAAAAGGGATCCAGGGTTGCAAACAAGGTCGAGCGTTGAGGTGACGTACACGCCGTGGCGCATAGCAACTGCACGTCGTGAATGTGCGCAATTTGGGCCAATCTGCGCACTTTCTTTCGTTCTTTCCCGAACTTTTGAAGGTCTTTCAGCGTCGAGTGGTACATTTCCTCTCGCCTGACCGACAAATGCTTGTGGCTGTAAAGGTCCCACAAGTACGTCACAATGATCACGTAATCTCGCGTCTCGCGGAACGGCGGAACGCCACTGTAGGCAGACACGGCGTTTGGGCCGGCATTGTAGGCCGCCAGGGTTAGGGTCCAGTCCGGGAAGAGGCTGTGGTACTCGGCGAGGATTTTCGCGCCCGCAAATACGTTTTGGCGTGGGTCCCACGGCCCGTGCAAGACCTGCATCAATCCACGCGCGTCCGATGGGCTGTACGCCAACGGATCACCGCCCGACTCCATCGTCATGACCGCCGCGATTAGCCCAGGACTCAAGTTGTATTGACGGGCTGCAGGCACGATGAGGAATCCCCAACGACGCACGGCATAAGGAACTCCGTGACCCCACCGGAGGCGGGCGCTTTCACGCAATTGGGCGGGCGACGGAAGCGGCGCTTCAGCTGGAATCTGCGGCTGGGGCTGGCTGGCGACGGCGGTAGGGGTAGCTGCGACGCTGGTTACTGTACTGAACGGGTGGTCGATGCGCGAAGGAGGCGCCGTCGGAGCTGGACCTTCTCCCGTAGTCGGCTGTTCCATGACCGTTGCTACCGGTGTTGCTCGTTCGCGAGCCGGAGTGGGCACCGGGGGCACTTGTTCAGTTACGACCGGCACCACATCGGTGGAGACCTGAAAGCTTGGTTGCGGAGTAGGCGCGACGATGCTTGAAGTAGGTACGCTATCGTCAGCCGATGCGGGATGGCCTGGAACGAACGACCATGTCAGAATCATGGCCGCTCCGAGCACACACATTCGCGGGATTCCAGTGTAACGACCCATACGCCGCCGAGAGTAGCGCATCATGCCGTGTTTCGTCTAGCGCGAGTCGCGTGCAACGTCGCACACCGATGCAACGAATCCAAGACCTCCATTGAAGTGAGGGCGCTCAGGTGGAATGCAGTATCGGCGCCATGCAGGACGTGGAGCAGCGCACCCGGCAGGTCTCGATTTCGCGGCGACATGTGCGTGCGGCGACGACGACAATCCTCTACGTCACGCACCGTGAAAGACGCTAATGGCGGCGATCGCGTTCACTGTCCCGTGCACCAGCATCGAGGCATAAATGCTGCGGCTGTAGTAGAAAATATATGCCAGCGAGATGCCTAGAAATATGAGAATAGGCAACGTGTGCGGTTCGAAATGCACCAGTCCGAAGATCGCACCGCTGGTCACCGCACCCACGAAGGTGGACGAGCCTCTTCCGAGGCGACGGCTAGCTGATTGCGCGATGCCTTGAAACATGACCCCGCGGAACAGCACCTCTTCGGTTAGCGGCGCTTCTACAGAGGCCCAGATCAAGATGAGGATTGCCCGAAATTCATTGACATGCGTTCCGACCGGCAATTCCTGCTTCGCGTTGCCTTGTAGATGGAACCCCGGAAGAAAAGTTGAGAAGGCGGCGCTGATCAGTTCCACCCCGAGAAATATCGGCGCGAGCGCCAGCAGCGCTTTCACCAGAGTCGGCACCCCAGGGAACCGGAATCCAAGGGCTTCGTGGCCGACCCCTGTACGACGAATGATCAACCAGCCCGCGGAGAGAGCGACCCCGAGGACGAGAAACTGATACGCAACGACACTGAAAATGACCGGGTCTCTCTCATAGAGGCCCAGGCTCATTGCCACCACAGCGAGCAAGCTGTCCCCGGCAATGTACACCACGAACGCAAGAACAAGTGCACCGAATGCAGTACCGGCGCCCCAGCGAATCAGTCCGTAGTCAAATAGCTGAACAGGAATCCGATTTGGCTCCGGACCTGCCATTTCAGAGCTCACCGGCGCAACTCCTGATCCTGCCGCCGCGCACCATGCCGATTACTTTCTGGATATCTGGATACAGTACCCGATCCGACTCGAGTGGAGGCACTTCCGAGCGAATAAGTGCGTGGACTGCCTCGAGCGGGGCGCTGGTACGCAAGGGACGACGGTACTCAACTCCGGCCGCGCCGCAGAGGAGCTCTATGGCTAGCACTGTTTCGACGTTGCGCAATATTTCAACTGCTTTCAGACCCGCGGTCACGCCCATACTCACGTGATCTTCCTGGTTCGCCGATGTGGGAATCGAGTCGACGCTGGCGGGATGGGACAGGACCTTGTTTTCAGACACCAGCGCAGCGGCCGTGTATTGGGAGACCATGAGTCCCGAATCGACCCCTCCATGGAGTGTCAAAAACGGAGGTAGTTCGCTGAGGTGAGGATCCAACATCGCCTCGATGCGTCGTTCCGAAACACTCGCTACTTCCGCCAGAGCGATGGCAGCGAAATCCAGCGCGAGTGCCAGTGGCTGACCGTGAAAATTGCCACATGAAATGACGTCGTCTTTTCCAAAGATCAACGGATTGTCAGTGACCGAATTAATTTCGGTCTCAATTACCCCTGACACGTATCCAATCGCGTCACGTGACGCACCGTGAATCTGAGGCATACAACGCAAAGAATAGGGATCCTGCACCCTGTGCATGTCTTCTCGGTGAGAAATCATGATCTCGCTGCCCTCGGTGAGCGCACGCATCCGGGCCGCGGCCTCAATCTGGCCAACGTGCGGGCGAACTTCATGGACACGGGCATCGAATGCACGGTTGGTTCCTCGGACCGCTTCCAATGAAAGACAGCCGGCAATATCAGCCACATCCAGCACGTTCCGCGCGTCGTGCACCAGCAGAACTCCGAGCGAGGTCATCAGTTGCGTGCCGTTGATCAGTGCCAATCCTTCTTTGGCCGCCAGTCGCACCGGTTCAATCCCCTTGGCGTTCAATGCCTGTTCCGCTGGTACCAGGGAGCCATTGACGAATGCGTGTCCCTGTCCAATCAGCACCAGCGCCAGGTGCGCCAGAGGAGCCAAGTCGCCACTCGCTCCCACCGACCCCTTAGAGGGAACGTGCGGTATGATGCCGGCATTCATAATGTCGAGCAACGTCCTCACGGTCTGCGGCCGAATCCCTGAATAACCTCGAGCGAGTGATGACGCGCGAAGGATGATCATGGCGCGCACGACGTCCTCCGGTAGCGCAGCGCCTACGCCTACGGAGTGGCTTACGATGAGGTTGTGCTGCAGTAGCTCGAGTGCATCATTCGGAATGACACGGTCGGCGAACTTTCCAAATCCGGTGGTGATTCCGTACACGACACGACGCTCGGTTGTAAGATGATCAACGGCAACCCGAGAACTGTTCATGGCTTCTATGGCCAGAGGACCAAGCTCGACCCGTTGAGCCTCACGTGCCGCGCTCGCTACCTCTGAAACGGTCAAAAGCCCGCAGTTTATAGTGAGGGGAGTCATTAATGCGCTCATGCTCTTAGGCGCGATGTAGCGGCGCGAAAGCGCCTCATCCTAGCACACCGGGCATCTGTCAAGAGGATGCAGCGCGAAGGAATAAAGCGACGAATATGCCAAAACCCATCATTGGTTTGACCTGCCAATTGTTCCCGGAGCCACTCCCGCGTTCCTCCGTAAATCAGCAGTATGTCGACGCTGTGGTTGCCGCCGGAGGCGCCCCGCTCCTGATTCCCATGGGCCTGGACGAAGAGTCATTAGACCGAATCTACCGTCTGATTGACGGTGTTTTGCTTCCGGGTGGAGACGACGTATCGCCGAAATTGTACGGCGAGCATCCTCATCCCGCACTCGGCGCAGTCAGCGCTGCCCGCGACGCACTTGAACTGGAGATTGCGACTCGAGCTCTGGCTGAGGGGTTGCCTATCTTGGGCATCTGCCGTGGGGTGCAGCTGCTCGCCGTAGCGGCCGGGGGGACTCTCTGGCAGGACGTGCCCAGTCAATACGAATCGACGCTCGGCCATGATGTGCGAGAACATGGGCGCGACCACCTATGTCACGAGATAGAGGTCGTCGAGGGCTCTCGCCTGCAGGCAGCCATCGGTTCAACGCGTGCCACCGTGAACAGTTTCCATCACCAGGCGGTGCGGGACTTGCCGAAGAGATTCCGTGTCACGGCGCGGGCCGGAGACGGCATCATCGAAGCGATCGAGACGGATGACGATCGATTTGTTCTCGGAGTTCAGTGCCATCCCGAAGGCATGTGGCGAACTACGGCGCCAGAATTCGCCGGTCTATTCGAAGCATTCGTGGAAGCTGCACAAGCGCGATCGCTTAGTCTCCAGCGATAGAATTCACCGGGACCGCCTGACACGGAACCCGCACACAGGTGCGAGCTCCGTCCTCGGGTCCGGTCATCCGATTTTCATGGTCTTGAAGGCGCTGACGGCCATGTGCCCCAGCGAATCTGTTATCTGTACTCGGACTTTGTACGTGCCGGCGCGTGGAAACGAGTAACTGGTCAGTCTGGTCGAAGGCTTTAACTTGACTGAATCGATCTGCCAGGCATACGCCACAGCGTGGATACCTGCGCCGGCGTGAAGCGTGGCCTTGAGTTGAACCGGTCGCCGCGCAGCGTAATGTGTTGAAGCGACTGTCGCCGTGGGCTTATCGCCAAACCATTGGAAGATGCGTTGTAACACCTGTGCACGCGTCGCGTATCCGGTGTTGTCGTTGATTCCCTCAAACCCGAAGGAGAACAATACGGTTCGACCGGTGAACTTTGCCTTGTGGGAGAGAGAGGGTTCATCTGACGAGACGACTGCGACGTCGGCACCCCCTTCGGCAGTCGCCAGGTTCGTCGTGCGGAGGGCCGCGGCTCCGTAAGCGTTCCCGGCGGGCGCGGCACTGCCAAAGAACGGTTTGAGTCCGTTCACGCCGAACATATCGGCGAGAGGCGTACTCTTGACTGCCAGGTTTGTGGCTGCGCCATCGCCTTTCGTGCTGAAATCGATCGCCTTCATTCCGCCGAAGACATACGGGTTGGAACGCACTCCAAAACGCGTATCGGGTACGGCGCTGGGTTGGGGCGGCGAAATGCCGCCGACACTGCTCTTGTCATTTGTGGAATTGTCGTAGGTACTCAATCCGGCTGCTTCGGCCCCCATCACCACGAGGGTCCAGACTTCATCCGAAAGGGGCGCACCCTCCCCCGTCACGAAGACATGACCGCCGGCATTAACGTATGCGTGCAGGGCACTGGTGTCGAGTCCAGTCAGGGGCCCCTGAAACGCCTCGGAGTTGTTGCCGGAAAATGCTCCAAGGTTGGAACCGGTGAAGTAGATCACCGCCGAGGAATGCTTCATGTCGGCGTACGAGGGTGCCCCAAGCGTCGCCTCATCCCAGTACGTATACGGTTGTCCAATTGCTTTCAGGGCGTCCGTGTAATACTTCGTGACATCCTTGTGAACGGGTGCCGGGAACGGGGCGTCAGGCACGTAGCGACTGGTGGTCGCGTCCACCAGCAGCACCGTGTTGCTTTGCACCGGCCCATTGACTACATGTGCAATGTACGGAACGCGCAGGATCTCGCTGCCATGGGTCAACACGATATAACCAGTGAAGTCATTGTTCGCGGCTGGCGCCGACACTGAAAGCGCGAGAGCGAGATCGATGTGCCCGGAAGCCGCTACTGTGACGGTGGAGGGAGCAGTGAGGCTGAATCCGTTTGAGGCAGGGCCGAATGGCTGTACGGCGACGGTCCATGAGCCACTGCCACCACCTGCATCATTCAGGGTGAGCGTCGCATTTTGCTTAGCTGAGCCGCCTGCGACATTGATCTCGCCGAAAGTGAGGGAAGTCGGAGTGGCGTAGCCCGTGGCCGAGAGCGCAGCATTGGCGTCGAGCAACCCTCCGCCCATCTGGGTTACGGATGGTGCCGCTTTGGTCTGCGGATCAATGACGACTGATGGATTGCCATGTTCGACCAGGGCCGCCTTGACTTGTTCAGGTGTCCACTTCGGGTGTTTTTGCAAAACAAGCGCAGCCGCTCCCGCGACATGAGGACTCGAAAAACTCGTGCCGCTTAGGGACGCAAAGCCACTCGGATCGAACTCTGGGCCGGTGGGGTCCTGTGCTTCGGTCGCGGAGTAGATGTCTTCTCCCGGTGCAACAAGATCGGGTTTGATGCTGTAATTCGCACCGTAGCCGCGTGAAGAGAAGTCGGATAGGAGATTGGGCGTCTCGTCCGCCGCCGACAGGGTGGGATCGAAATTGACCTCGGCGGCTGGGTGAGATTGGAGAAACGAAACAAGTGCCTGTCCATCGGCTTGCGATATCGACATTGAGGGCAGCGTTGCCGTACCAGTGGCCATGTGGATGAGACTCACTTCAGGAACGTTGTCGTAAATGAGAGCTCCGATAGCTCCGGCAGCCGCCGCATTGTTGATCTTTTTCTCAAATGTGATCGTTCCGCGCTTGATGAGGGCAATCTTCCCGTGCAGGTCCTTGCCGACGAAATCGTTCGCTGTCAGATCTGTGGTGTCATCCTGCGGAAGTCGCCCCAGGCCGACTTGAACCATCTGCGCCGGCCCGACCGTGGTGGTAAAAGCATGTCCCTGATTGGCGCGCATATGGGCCAGCTCACTCGGTATCCCGTCGGCGCCGGTGATCGCCGCTGAGGAGAAAATGCCGCGCGAATTCGTGGTTGCCCCGACGGCGATGGCAGAGGCCGCCACACCCGGCGAACTCACCGTCTGAGAAGATGGTCCGTCGTTGCCGGCGGCCACGACGAGTGTCAATCCAGCTTTGGACGCCAGATCCAACTCTTGAGACTCGAAGTCGAGGCTCGGGTCCCCGGCCGGCCCGCCGAGACTGATATTTGCCACATCCGCGCCATCCAGGAGAGCAGCCTCGACGCCGGCAAGGATGTCACTGTCGGTGGTCGTTCCGCCGTTATCCACAAATACGTTGTAGTTCATCAAGTATGCCGCAGGCGCCATCCCGCTCATGTGAGTCCCGATCGGCGTGGGCGTGTTGTAGTCGCAAGCCTCAATGGCTGCGGTGAAGGTTCCGTGGCCCTGCGAGTCGGCGGCCGAGTATCTCGCAGTTGGATCAGAACCGAACGCACGCGCCACGATGACTTTGTTATTCGTCAGCGCGAGATCTGCCGGGCTATCGGATCTGCGTCCCAATGTGGGAGGAGCAAACCCGGTGTCGCTGAAACAAGGGTTCTTGACGTCAATCCCTGTGTCGATATTGGCGATCATGAGGTTGCGACCTGCATTGGCTGGACTTCCACTCTGAGCCCACGCCTCAGTCGCATGCACCAGGTTCACGCTGCCATCGATAAGTGGACGGTAGTGTTTGACCGGAAGCACGCTCTCCACGTTGCTGAGCCGTCGCAATGTACCCTCTTCGGCCAGTGGAATGCTGGCGCTGAAACCGTTGAAGAGAACGTGAAATTGTCGGTTCAACCGGATCTGTACGACACGGTGTTGAAGGTACGTCAACTACTTACTTTGGTACCGTGCGAGCGCGTTGCTATACCAGCGGGCAGAAGGCAACGTTGCGTCCAATCGAAAACGATGCAGAGTCGCAGCAGTGCGTGCTTTGAGGTTTGCATCTGCCGCCAATGGAGCGCCCTTGAGTCGCACCATGACCTGAACCAAAGATTGCGAATCCGGACCGGCGGCGCGGGCCGATGGCACTGCAATGGAGCCTGCGGAAACTAGCGCAAGCGAAAATAGTACGAAAAGCCTGGACATGAAGACCTCAAACGAGTGTGTAGACGAGATGGCCAGTTGCTCGACCGGACTCGGTGTCCGCTGGCATCCCTTACCCATACGAGGCTTGGAAACTGAACTCGTCCAGTCGCGCTACCGAAGTATACTGAACGGTTTTTGACGGCACAATGAAAGGTGGTTCTCTGCTCGTGGAGCAACGCCACCGAATGTCGCCGATTTAGGGTGCTGCGGCAATTACTTGGCGCTTCGCCCTGAGTGCCACCGTTTCCTGATCGACCGCTCGAACGAAGCGAGTCACGGCCTCCATGGCTTGTTCTTCGTCGGTAATGAGAGCAGGCAGAAGACGAATGGTGCTTCTTCCGGCACCAAGTACCCAAAGCCGCTGTGAGAAAACGCAATTCCTCACGATCCGGTCGCGCAACTCACCTGCGTGCCGTTTCGACTCACGGTCCTCTACGAATTCCACGCCGAGCATAAATCCGCGGCCACGGACCTCACCGACCTGGTCGCATCCGGCTAACTCCTGCCGCAACCGCTCTATCATCACGGCTCCCACCCGCCCGGCGTTCTCGATCAGGTTCCGCTCCTCGATGGTGCGGAGGATAAAGAGCGATAACAGGGCCTGACGCGGCTCGGCTGAAAACGTCTCTGAGTGGCGAGATGACCGTTCGAACATAGGAGAGCGCGCAATAGTTGCGCCGAGTGGGTACCCACCGCCCAGGGCTTTGGCGGTGCAAATCATGTCTGGTGCCACCTCGGCATGCTGAATCGCCCACCAGTGGCCCGTGCGACCAAGACCAGCTTGCACTTCATCCGCGATGAGCACCGCACCGTACTCGTCGGCGATCTCCCTGAGACCGCGCAGGAAGGACACCGGCGGAACGATAATTCCGCCTTCGCCTCCTAACGACTCAACCACGATCCCCGCGATATCCGTTCCTTCGTCGAGAATGGCATCCCTCAGGGTGTTCAGCGAGTATTCCGTGCACGCCTCCGGATCTTCGCCTACAGGGCAGCGATAAGGGTACGCGTATGGCGCTCGGATCACGGCGAGGGATTGAGGGAAACCCTCGCGCTGCACGGCCTTGCTCGCCGTAAGCGCGAGCGCGTACCCCGTCCTGCCGTGGAAAGCGGGGCGGAACGCGACGAAGCGTTGCCTCCCAGTCTGGTCAATGGCTGCTTTGATCGCCGTTTCGACGGCGCGCGCTCCGCTCGTGGTGAAGAACACCTGCTTATCAAAGTCTCCCGGAGCGGTGGCAGCCAGCCGTTCTGCCAGCAGAATGTGAGGTATGTTGTCAAAATCTTGCCCTGGCAACTCTTCGATGACATCATCCAAGCGTCGTTCGAACTCCGCAATACCATCGGGCCGGAATCCAAGTGCCCGCACTGCCACGCCTGAAGTCATGTCCAAGTACTCGTTGCCCTCGAGGTCGTACATCCATACGCCTGAGCCTCGGGTATGGTCAATGACCGGGTACACATCACGACACTGCGTAGACGTAGCGAGGCTAAGTTGGGCCCGCTCAATCCAATATGTGCTCGACATTGGCACGTCCGGCAGCCCGGGTACCAGCCACTGCAACAACTCCACGTGGTCGCGATTCACTCAAGCGCCTCCTTCGTGACTGAAGAGCAAGAATTCCATGAGCGCCTTCTGGACGTGCAGGCGATTTTCCGCCTGGTCGAAGATCACGGAACGCGGACCGTATGCTACGTCGGCCGTCACTTCCTCGTCGATGTGGGCGGGAAGACAGTGCATGAAAATGCAGTCGGGGCCTGCGAGTTTCATCAATCGCTCGTTAACTTGATACTTTCCCAACATTTCCATCCGGCTCGCTCGTTCACCTTCGCGTCCCATGGAGACCCAGACATCGGCATACAGCACATCGGCGGACTCAACCGCCTCCACTGGATCGCAGGTCAGACGGACGGATCCGCCTGACAACCGAGCATTCGATTCTGCCAACTCGACATAACGCTTCTGGGGCTGCAATTCGGGCGGCGAGGCTACGGTAACGTGCGCGCCTAGCCGCGCAGCACCCAACATCAACGAGTGTGTCACATTGTTGTCGCCGTCTCCGACGAAGGTGATTCTGGTCCCACGCACACTCCCTTTGAATTCTGCAATCGTGAAGAGGTCGGTGAGTCCCTGACACGGATGTTCCTCGTCACTGAGTCCGTTGACGACCGGTATCGTCGCACACGCAGCCAGTTCCGCCACCGTACTGTGCAGGAACACGCGTGCCATGATCAGATCGGCGTACCGCGAAACCACACGAGCGGTGTCCGAAATCGATTCTCCCCGGGAGAGTTGGGAGGATTCGCGGTCCAGGTATACGGCCTGTCCGCCCATCTGCCCCATACCGATCTCGAAAGAGAGGCGAGTTCGGGTCGATGCTTTCTCGAAGAACATCACCAGCGACCGACCCGCCATCACATTGGAGATCTTGTCGATTTTCAGACTTCTCGCACGCTGGAAAATGTGCTCCATCTCGGTCGCAGCGAGGTCGTTTTGCCCCAGAAAGTGCCGGACCACACTCTTCCTTTCAACTCCCACATCCATCCCCGCGACATCGACCGGAGCAAACGCCGCCGATTATATCAGTGGCGTTGTCAGGCGTTCGAGACCACCGTATACAATGTGACCTATCAAAAATGCGGCGCGGAGGGAAGACATGGCTGACTTCTTGGTAGTTGCATTCGGGGGCAATGCCATCCTTCCGTCCGGGCGTCGCGGCACGTTGGAAGAGCAGCGTAACAATATTCGACACATGAGTGCGGAGTTAGGACGTCTGCTGGCGGACGGACATCGCGTCGTTGTGACTCACGGAAATGGTCCACAGGTCGGCGAAATCATGTTGAAGTCAGAGCTGGCGCGAGAGGTCGTTCCTCCGCTCACCCTGGACGTGGGTGGGGCCATGTCCCAGGGACAGATCGGATACATGCTCCAGCAGGAGATTGGGAATTACCTCACCCAATCGCAGATCGAACATTCAGTCTGTTCGATTGTCACTCAGGTGATCGTCGATCCAAACGATCCGGCTTTCGAGACACCGACCAAGCCGATTGGACGTTTCTACGGCCGGACCGAGGCCGAGCGGCTCCGACGGGAACAGGGGTGGGACATGGTGGAGGATGCTGGTCGAGGCTATCGCCGGGTCGTTCCGTCTCCTCAACCAGTGACCATTCAGGAATGGCCGGCCGTTCGAAGCCTGGTGGCAGCGGGAGTCCTCGTGATCGCGGCCGGCGGCGGTGGGATTCCGGTGGTGCGCGAACGAGATGGATCTCTGCGCGGAGTCGAAGCCGTTATCGACAAGGATCTGGCAGCGCAAAAGCTTGCTTCGCTCGTTCAGGCTCGTACACTCGTCCTTTTGACCGAAGTCGACGCAGTTGCAGTCAACTTCGGAACGCCCCAGCAACGCAGCCTCCAATTGGTTGAATTGCTTGAGTTGAAGGGGCACCAGCAGAACGGCCAATTCCCGGCAGGCAGCATGGGACCAAAGGTGAAGGCTGCGATCGACTTCCTGGAGTCGGGCGGAGACCGAGTCGTAATCACCTCGGCAGCCAATCTGATCGCGGCGGTCAATGGTCTGTCCACCGGCACGCAGGTGGTGCGGTCGCGGGAGAGCGCGGTGAGTCTGCAGCGAACTCTGACCGGTCACGCGACGTGACAATCCTGACGACGACCCAGATACAGGCGATCATTCCTCACCGTTATCCCTTCCTGCTGGTCGACCGGATTGTGGAGTTGGAGGATGGGCTTCGAGCCGTGGGCCTCAAGTCGGTAAGCATTGGTGAACCGTTCTTCACAGGACACTTTCCCTTATACCCGGTGATGCCGGGCGTGCTCATTGCAGAAGCGCTGGCACAGGTAGGAGCCGTGGCCGTCCTGCGTAACTCGCCCTCAAGAGATCGGATTCCCTTTCTAGCCGGCCTTGACGGCTTTAGGTTCAAGCGGCAAGTGGTGCCGGGTGATGTGTTGCGATTGGAAGTCACAATGCAGAAGCTTCGCAGCCGCGCGGGGAAGGGCCATGGAATCGCGACAGTGGATGGCGAGGTCGCCGCCGAAGGAGACATTCTGTTTGTGTTGGGTCCGCTCGGCACCGAATAGTCGGTGGTAAATCGACCCTTGCTGCGAACCTTCATGCGAGGAGCAGTCCGGCGCGTAAGTTATGCCGTGGTGGGGGTGGGCGCAGCCGTCTGGCGTGCGAGCCGGAAGTCTCATCCACCGCAGACTATCGACCGCATTCTGATTTGTCGGGTTGACCTGCTGGGCGACCTCCTTTTCACTCGCCCGCTGATTCAGGCAATGCGAGAGGCCCATCCCGAATCCAAAATTACGTTGCTCACCCTGCCGTACACATCGCCACTGGCGGCGATGTACCCCGAGTTGGATTCCATCGTCACAGTCGACACCAATCGCATACGCACGCTCGGCGGCCTTCTTAACCCTGAAACGTGGAAAGAATACTTCACCACTGCCCGCCTCCTGCGCCAACAGCGCTTCGATTTGGGAGTTAGCGTATGTGGACGCACGGCAAGTCTATGTGTCGCTCTGGCGGGAGCCAAAAAAAGCATCGGGTACGCGCGAGAGGGATATCCATTCGTCCTCGACGAAGTGATTCCAGGCGGTCGATACGTGGAGCGCAAACACGAGGTGGAATATGTGAGAAGCCTGGGGCAAGGTGCGGGTGCGCGGTCCGTCCCTTCCTCGTTAGAGTTGAGCGTCGGCGCTGCAGCATCGACATCAATCGAGGACCGCCTGCTCACTTTGGGAGTTCGAGATGTTGATCGGTTGGTTGTCATTCACGCGGGCGCAGTTAACGGCTCCGCAAAGCGCTGGCCCCCGCAGTTTTGGGCAAGATTCGCCGAGCGAGTTTCGACTGAGACGGGAGCATGGGTGCTGTTGGCGGGCGCTGCTTCGGACGAACCGCTGGCCCGGGAGGTTCTCAACCATACGAGCGCTCCGGCCCTCTCGCTTGTGGGGAACACCTCCATTTCGGAACTGGTTGCACTGATCGCGCGTGCGGACCTGGTCGCCACCGGAGATAGCGGACCGCTTCACTTGGCCGTCGCCCTGGGGCGTCCGCTCGTGGCTGCGTACGGACCCACCGACCCGAAAATACATGGTCCGTTCCATCCTTCCGGTCCAGTGCGCCTTCATCGTGCAGACATCGCGTGCAGCCCGTGTTACAGCATGGAGGCTGCCGCAGAGTGCCCTCTCGGCGATCCCATTTGCATGCGCCTGGTTACCGTGGACCAGATGGTGGCAAGTGCGCTGGAACTACTGCGCGGCACGCGAGACTGACTACCCCGGAGCGAAAACCAACTTTTGATGTCGCAGCAAAATGCTCTGCAGGATCCCGAATGAGGCGAGCGTCGTGATGATGGAACTTCCGCCATAGCTGATGAGCGGAAGCGGTATGCCGGTCACAGGCATGAGCCCGAGGTTCATACCGATATTGACGAAAGTTTGGAACATCAGCATAGAGAGGATTCCGCTTGCCAGCAGTCGACCGTACGAGTCACCCGACATGAACGAGACCCGTGCGATTCGCATCAGCAGGACGACGAATACCGCGAACAACACCAGAACTCCCACAAAGCCAATCTGTTCCGCGATTACGGAGAAGATAAAGTCTTTATCCTCGACGCGGAGGAGTCCAAGCTGGCTCTGCGTGCCTTGCTGAAAATGCTGGCCCAGGAACCCGCCGGAGCCCACGGTGATCTGTGAATGAATCACGTTATAACCCGCCCCTAGTGGGTCCTGTTGCGGATTCAGAAAGATCGTGAGCCTGGTCTGCATGTACTGAAAGCGCTTCACGTGCCCCATGCCTATCCAGGCCAACGGTAAAGCGGCGGCACAGACCGCGCCGAGAATTGCCATGTGTTTCAACCGCACACCGGCCATCAGGGCAATGCCGATCCAGATCGCTACGAGCACCGCGCTTGTGCCTAGATCTGGCTGCGCCAGGACCATGGCGACGGGAATGAGAACGAAAAATAAGGACAACATCACTGTGGAACCGGACTCGATGGTGCGTTCTCGATCGGCAAAGTACTTTGCGAGAGCCAGCACCAACAAGAGCTTGGCTGGCTCAGACGGCTGAAGCGGCAAAATCCCCAGGTTGATCCAGCGTTGCGCGCCATTTGCCGAGTGTCCCAGGGCGAGGACAACTCCCAACAACATGAGGCTCCCGGCAAAGAGTGGATACGCCAGGGATCGGAGCAACCGATAGTCGAAATTCGTCAGAAACAACATAAGCGCCAGCCCAAACGAAGCGTAAAGCGCCTGGTGGAGCGGGGTACTGATCGTGACCCCGGACGTCGGCCAGCGCGAAATTGCGAAGAGCACAAACACGCCGAACATGACCAGCCCGGCCGGAATCCCGAGTAGTTGAAAATCGAAATTGCGCCAGTGTTTCACGCTACTGAGCGCCTCCAGCCGAAGGCACCAGCATTTGCTGCACGTCCACCAGCCAATTCTTCTTCAGCGGTGCCAAATGGTAGTAATCCTCCAGCACCTTGTGCGCGATCGGAGCCGCAACATACGCTCCCTCCGCGTTGGCATTTGGCACCAGGACACACACCGCGACCTGTGGATGATTGAACGGCGCATATCCGATCCACCAGGCATCTGGCGTCCCATTGCCGGAAGAGTCTTCGGCCGTGCCCGTCTTGCCGGCCGCATTGATACGGGGATCGACCACATTCCAGCTTGTCCCATATGGCAGCGGCGTAACTGACATGTGCATCCCTTGCTGGATCAAAGCCAGACTGGCCGGGCTAATGATGTTGCGGCGAACGATCGATGGGACGAATGGCTCAAGCACCTTGGGCGACCGGAGCGCACCTTTTTGAGGAATGACCGTTCCGGTAATGTGGTCGACGACGCGGGGACGCAGGAGCGTACCACCGTTGGCAATCGTGGCCGCGACGTTGACCATCTGCAGAGGAGTTGCCAGATTCTGGCCCTGCCCAATCGCCATGTTGTAATCGTTTCCGATGTGCCAGGTTTCGCCGGGGTTCCGCAAGGGACCCACTGGCAGGTGGTTGAACCAGGTTTTCGATGGGACGAGCCCCGACATCTCGCCTGGCAGATCGATCCCGGTAGCTGACCCGAGCCCCATGTTGCGCGCGTACGAGGCGAGTCTATCCCCGCCGATCTTCGGCATATTGGGATCCTTGTTCGGATTGCCTCCGGCGACTGTGTAGAAATAGATGTCACTCGATCGGGCGAGTGCTCCTACTATATTGAGCGACCCGAGTCCGCCCGGTTGCCAACCGTTAAAGATGCGACATGTGGCTGGATCGTAGACACTGCACAGCTTGATATATCCGGTGTCGTCGATGTACCGATTCACATCCGCCACACCCGTGCCAAGCGCCGCTGCTGCGGTTATTACTTTGAACGTAGACCCCGGCGGGTACTGGCCGGAAATAGCGAGGTCGTTCAGGGGATGAGCCGGATCCTGCAGCAACGAAGCATACCGTTTGGTGCTAATCCCGTTGGAGAACCAGTCGTTGTTGTAGCTTGGCAAACTCACCATCGAAATGATCTTGCCCGTGTGCACGTCTTCGAGGATCGCTACCCCCTTACGCAGATGTAACTGTGCCAATGCAGCACTCAGGTCTTGAGCTACCTGTTTTTGGGTCTTCCAATCGATCGTGAGGTACACGTTATCCCCGGGAATCGACGTGCCCTTTTTGAGTACGCGAACTGGACGCTCGCCGGCGTCAACCTCGACCTGATCAGTACCGTTGATTCCGTGCAGGTAGGGATCAACCTGCGCCTCGATTCCGGTGCTACCGACCTGGTCCGAGTTCAAGAATTGCTCGACCGGATACAGTCGCCGATCCGCCGCATACGTATGTGGGCCGATGGAGACGGTGTATCCCAGAAGGTGGGCGAGTGAATCCTGCGGGTCCCAACGGTACCCGCGAACACTGGATGGATCCGCCCTCACGCCGGGCAGCGACGCGTGTAACTGCTTGATGACCATTGCTACATCTGCACTTACGTTTGGCTTGATGAGTGCAGGAGCATAGTCTCGCCATCGATTGGCCGCCACGGTCCGGGCAATCTCAGCCGCCGTCGGCTGATTATGCAACAGTGCCGCCAACTGCTCGTAGATGGAGGTTGCGCGCGCATACGGTATGCCGTGCGGGACGATCTCGACGTTCCAACTGGGAGTATTCCAGACGAGTTGGCGCCCTTTTTGATCGTAGATTATGCCTCGCAGCGCTTGCACCGGCTCCAAACGAATCTTACTGGTGTCGGCTTGCTGCTTGTAGTAGCTCCCCATGACAACTTGCACGTACCAAAGACGCCCTGCAAGCACCGTAAACGCCAGAATCACACTGATCCGCAGGAACAAGAATTTTGTTTTCTTTCTCACCAGTGTGCCCTCGGCAACGGATAGACATGGCTTTCGAGTCGCTGAACGAGACGGAATCCTGGGATGTTGAGGACTGCGTTATAGATTGCAACAGGGATGACAGTGTCTCGCAGAGCGTCACCCCAGGCGACCTGGTGTCGAGTACTTTCCAGGATGAACAGCGCGATGCAGTAGAAGAGAATGGTCGCTCCAAACACTGTGGCGGGAGGAAGCAGGGCATGTGTTCGGATAAAGGTGCCCTGCCCCAGACTGACGATCGACGCGACGACCACAAGCGCGACGGTGTTTGTCCCCGGCGGCCAGCCAGAGAAAACATCCAAACATAGCCCGGCCACAAAGGCCCACAGCATGCCTTCATCGGTGCCTCGTAGGATCCCCCAATCGACCACGCAGATCAGAACGATGCCCGGCAAGATGCCACGGAATGCAAAGTGGTTGACTACGGTGCCCTGCAGCAGAGAGAGAATCGGCAACAGCCACAAGGCGGTCACAAAACCCGGGTGCAGGTTCCGAACGTTCACTGGCTTCCGATCAATCGATTTGGAACCGATGGAACGAAGTTGCGAATCACCTGGACCATTTCCATGTTTGAAAAATCCGCGGCCGGTTGTATGACCGCTGACTGGAAAAGAGCTGAATTCTGATGCTGGACGCTCGTAACCTGTCCCAATAAGATGGTCCGCGGGAACAGATTCTCCTGACCTGAAGTGACAATGAAGTCGCCTTTATGCAGCGTTGAATTGGCGACGACCCAGTGCAGCTGCGGCAGGCCCGAGTACTGGCCCTCAACCAGCCCCGAAGCGCGGGTCTTCAAATCAAGCGCTCCCACCGAACTGCTCGGACTGGACACCAATTGCACCTTCGCGGCATTGCTGGTCAGGTCGATAATCGATCCGACAAAATAGCCACGGTGACTGACTACGGTCATTCCACGCCGCAATCCGTCCCTAGTGCCACGGTTAATCAAGATATACGGAGCGAGACTATTTGGATCCTGCATGATGACACGGGCCGTGAGGAACTCCATATGCTTATTCAGCTCATCAAAGCGCAGCATCGATCTCAATAGTTTGTCGTCGTGCAATTGAGCCTGCAATAGCATGTTTTGGCGCACGACGATCCCAACCTGATCCTGCAACGACTGGTTTTCGTCGCGCCAGCGATTGCCCTGAGTCACGCCTGAAATCACGTCGCCCGTGTCGGTTGCGACGGTGGACGCGACCGAGGCGAACGGAGCCGCCGCGCTGAGCGCGACCAGGTTCACCGGCTTCACCCACCTGCCCAGCAACAGGACCAAGAATGCAGCCACCAGAAAGACGGCTGCAAATCGTCTTCCACCCCGCGCTTCAACCATGTCGACCGCCCGGTTCCCCTATCGTGGAACCTTACCGTCCTGTGGTGATACGAATACTTTCCGCAACGTATCGAGGTCTTCCAGACAGCGTCCCGTTCCTCGCACCACACATGTCAAGGGATCGTCTGCCACGGTCACCGGCATCTTCGTTTCTTCAGCGATCCGTCGATCCAGACCCTGTAGCAACGCTCCACCGCCGGCAAGCGTGATTCCCTGGTCCATGATGTCGGCGATGAGTTCCGGGGGTGTTTCCTCGATTGTCGTCGTCACGGCCTCCACGATGATTGCGACCGGAGCTTCGATGGCTTCTCGGATCTCACGGCTCGAAACCTCAACCGATTTCGGTAGACCGCTCACCACGTCCCGGCCGCGCAGGGTGACCTTCGTTTCTGGAACGTCATCGTGGGCGGATCCGGCCGTCAATTTAGTCTGTTCCGCCGTACGTTCACCGATCAAGAGTCCGTACTCTCGGCGCGCGAATTGCAAAATCATCTCGTCAATTTCATCGCCGGCCACGCGGACCGACCGACTGATCACGATGCCACCAAGTGATATGACCGCGACCTCGGTTGTTCCACCGCCAATGTCGACGATCATGCTGCCGCTCGGTTCCGTGATCGGCAAATCAGAACCGATGGCGGCTGCCATGGGCTCCTCAATCAGGTAAGCCTCGCGCGCACCCGCATTCACGGCTGCGTCGGACACAGCTCGACGCTCCACCTCCGTCACTCCTGACGGAATGCCCACCACGACCCGGGGCCGGGGTAGCAGGGCCACTTCTTCGTGTACCCGATTGATAAAGTAGCGCAACATACTTTCAACGATTTCAAAGTCCGCAATGACGCCGTCCTTGAGCGGCCGAATTGCCACGATATTCGCAGGCGTTCGACCAACCATTCGCTTCGCCTCAGCTCCAATTGCCAGAACGCGCTTCGAGCGCTTGTCGATCGCCACGACCGAAGGCTCAGATATCACCACGCCGCGGCCTCGAACGAAGACTAGGGTATTGGCTGTACCCAGGTCGATACCGAGATCTTTCGAAAACATGCCGAAGAGAGTTGAGAGCGGACTGCGCATTCCGTGCTACTCCGTCGCCGCGTAAATCAGGCCAGTATAGCACGATGATTTTCCGATAAAGACGCCAATATTCGGTTCGATCTCGCTTTCCGTTGACATATTTCCAGTTGCTTTGATATGCTCTGAGCATAGGCAAAAGGAGGTGATGTGCAATGGATAGTAGTCATTGTTGCCCGAGCATTGAGACATCTTGCACGGAGGTGACTGTCTGCTGACATACCTCCAGCGTTCTCTAGCAAAGAGCGCGCGGGAAGTCTAACAGCCGGTAACGCGAGGAGGCGCCCAGAGGGTGCCTCCTCTTCTTATCTCGGCTTTCACCGCGAGGGATGAATGGAGTAGTGGCCGAACTTTCCATTGACGACATCCGAGCTCGTACTGTCGGCGGCTTCTTTGGCCGTGATCTTCGGTACTTTCGCGTCATTGACTCCACGAATCGACTGTTGGCCGATTTGCCGCCAGGGAAATGGTCGTCGGGAACAGTTGCTCTAGCCGACTTTCAGGAAGCCGGACGCGGTCGCTCCGGCCGCTCGTGGCTCGCTCTACCTGGCACAAGCGTGATGCTGTCGGTCATCTTTCAGCGGGAACCGATGATCTCTCCTGCAGACTACGCAATGATGTTTGCGCTGGCGGCACGTGACGGCGTGGAAGCGTCAACCGGACTCAAGGTGGACATGAAGTGGCCCAACGATTTGATGTTCGGCGCAAAGAAGGTCGCGGGCATCCTCGGAGAGTCGAACCAACAAGGAGGCATCCATCGCGTCATTCTGGGGGTTGGCATCAATGTGAATTTTGGCGACTTGCCTGGCGAAACACTCCCAGAGGTCGCGACCGCGCTGGACTTGGCCATTGGACACACCGTTGCACGAGAAGACGTCGCAGTGGGGGTTATACGCGCGCTCGAATTGTGCTATCGTAGTCTCACGCACCGGCCCGACGACGTATTTGGTGCATGGGCTACTGCGCTCGATACAGTGGGACTCGATATAACGGTCATCGAATCGGGAACCACCTGGAATGGTACCGCGTTGGGCGTTCAGCGCGACGGAGGCTTACTCGTGGAAACGTCTGACGGTAACGTCCGCTGCGTGTACGCAGCCGATGTTTCCGTACGCCATCCAGGAGCCTTTACAGGTCGTTAACGTCCGGCTACAATGTTGCTTTTCGGCTCCGAAACGCCAACAAACCTTTCATTCAGCCGCGTTGGGATCTTGAAGCGGGATACCGCCACTACAAGCAGGAGGAACCCAGTGAATAACCATCACCGTCCGACACAGATCTCGGCGGAGTTTAAGGCAGAGCTCGAGAAGGACCTCGAACACCTGCGAAACGACGTCAGACCTGCGATCGCGGAACGCCTGAAATCGGCGCGGGAAGGTGGTGACATCACCGATAACGCTGCGTTCGAACAGGCCAAAGAAGATTTGGCACGTTTGATGGGTCGTGTCGCCGAGATAGAACAAACGTTGCGTGAGGCCACCGTTATTCACCACAACGGAAACGGGAAGCCTCGTAAGGTGGAGATCGGCACCATCGTGTCCGTATCTCGCGACGATGGCCGAGACTGCACATACAAAATCGTAGAGTCGCTCGAGGCGTCGCCCTCGGATGGAAAGATCTCGGATCGCTCGCCGATTGGTCATGCACTCGTCGGTCACAAGCGCGGAGACAAGGTGTCGGTTGATGCCCCAGCGCGGACGGTGTCGTATACCATCCTTGATATCCAGTTCATCCACTAGAAGTTGACTGCGTATCAGTGTCTGATAGAGACGACATAGGTCAACTGCGCGAGCGGAAGCTGGCGGAGTTGACGACTCTCGGCCTGCGCGTCGCGCCCAACCGCTTTGGTCCAATCCGCCACGGTGACGAAATTCGGGACGAATTTGACGCGCTCGACGGCGAGCGTGTGTCTGTGGCAGGTCGGTTGATGCGCGTACGACTCATGGGCAAAGCTGCCTTCGCTCATATTCAGGACTTGTCCGGGCAGCTTCAGTTGTATTTCAAGCGCGACGATCTCGGTGAAGCGAAGTACGAATACTTCAAGCTGCTCGATTTAGGCGACATCATTGGGGCAGAAGGCACCGTTTTCAGAACGCGTACGGGAGAAGTCTCGGTGCACGTCGACGACGTGGTACTTCTTAGCAAGGCTTTTGCGCCGCTGCCCGAGAAGTTTCACGGATTGAGCGACGTAGAGACGCGCTACCGGCAGCGCTACCTTGACTTGATCGCGAATGAAGAGTCCCGCCGCATCGTAGTGGTGCGCAGTGCGATCGTGCGCAGTCTGAGGAGGTTTCTCGACGGCCGCGGCTTCATCGAAGTAGAAACGCCCGTGATGCAACCTCTGTATGGAGGTGGAGTTGCCAAGCCGTTCGTGACCCACTACGCGGCGCTGGACATGGACGTTTATCTCCGCATCGCCACGGAACTGTATCTGAAGCGACTTATCGTCGGAGGGCTTGAGCGAGTCTACGAGATTGGAAAAGACTTCAGAAACGAAGGCTTTTCGCGTAAAAACAGCCCCGAATTTACGATGTGCGAGCTTTACGAGGCATACGCGGACTATGGCGACATCATGGATTTGATGGAGCGTATGGTTGCGTGTATCGCTCAGGACGTGTTGAGCACGCAGGTCGTGCGTTACGGAGATTACGAAATCGATCTCGCGCCACCCTGGCGTCGGTTGACCATTCGAGATGCGTTGGTCCAATATGCCGACCTGGACATGGCTGAATACCGTTCAGCGGAAAGCATGCGGGCCGCGGCAGTCGCTCGTGGGGTCGAAGTGAATGACGACGCGACGCGCGGCGAAGTGGTCGAGCGGCTGGTGAGCGGGTTGGTCGAATCCAACTTGATTGAGCCAACCTTTTTAATGGATTATCCCATCGACTTTCCGGGTAGCCTCCTGGCGAAGCGAAAACAAGGTGATCTGGAACTCACCGAGCGATTCGAGGCATATGCTGCCGGCATGGAACTCGGAAATGCGTTTACCGAATTGAACGACCCGGATGACCAACGACGCCGAATGGAAGAGGCTGCAACTAAGGCCGACGGCGGCCATCAAGCAGTAGATCACGACTTCTTACTGGCGCTAGAGCACGGGATGCCGCCCACCGGCGGCCTCGGGTTCGGCGTCGACCGGCTCGTCATGTTGCTGACCAACGCACATCAGGTGCGTGAGACCATCTTGTTCCCATTGCTTCGACGCCGAGGGGCTGCCGATGCTCAGTCGTGACTTGATTCGGACGCAACCCGATCGGGTGAAGCAGGCGGTGGCTCAACGTTGTGATACCGCTCCGATTGACGAGATTGTGGAACTCGACGCCGAGCAACGGACTCTCAAAGCGGAAGGCGACGCTTTGAAGGCAGAGCGCAATCGAATTTCGAGGTCATTTGGTGACAAGGGTTTGAGCGTCGAACAGCGTGAGAGCCTGCGTTCGAAGGCAACCGGATTGCGCGATCTTATCGCGGACGTGGACGCTCGCATCGACCAGCTTGAAATCCGGCTCCATGACCTCGAGTTGTGGGTACCCAATATCCCGGATGCGGATGTCCCGCTTGGCAGGACTGAAGAGGACAACGTGGAGCGGTGGTCCTGGGGAACACCTCGACAGTTCGATTTTCGGCCGAAGTCGCATGCCGACCTTGGCGAAAAGCTGAGAATCTACTCAACCGAGGCAGCCGTCCGCATGTCGGGAACTCGCTTCCACACTTTGAGCGGGCTCGGGGCACGCATGGAGCGGGCGCTTGCCACGTTCATGCTCGACATCCATACGAATGAGCACGGCTTCACCCAGGAGTGGATTCCGTATCTGGTGCGTAGCGAGGCAATGGTGATTTCCGGGCAACTCCCGAAGTTCGCTGAAGATGCCTATTACCTTGAGCGCGACGACATGTACCTGATTCCCACTGCCGAAGTGCCGCTCGTCAACCTCAGCGCTGACACGATCCTGGAAGCCGACCAACTTCCACGGCTTTACGCTGCGCTGAGTCCCTCGTTCCGGAAGGAAGCGGGCGCTGCCGGTCGAGATACCAGGGGACTCATCCGTGTGCACCAGTATGACAAAGTCGAAATGGTGGTGGTGTGCGCTCCGGAAGACAGCAGGGAGTGGCTGGATCGCTTGGTGAAGTTTGCCGAGACCGTGTTGCAGCGTCTCGAACTGCCGTATCGCGTGCTGGAGATGAACACGTCTGATCTCGGGTTTGGCCAGGTCAAGAAGTATGATCCCGAGGTCTGGATGCCAAGCCTGAATCGCTATGTCGAGATCAGCAGTTGCAGCAATATGGGAGATTTCCAGGCGCGGCGAGGGAGGATTCGATACCGGACCGCACCCGGAGAGCCGGCGCGGTTGGTCCACACGCTCAACGGTTCGGGAGTTGCGGTAGGTCGATGTCTCGCGGCGGTCTGGGAGAACTATCAACGGGCTGATGGAAGCATTGAGGTACCGGCATCACTCATTCCCTACATGGACGGGGTGAAGTCCATCCCAGCTGCTTGACCCTGCCCCGGCCGGAGGTGTAAACCTCGAAGTACGTGGAGGGATGGCCGAGCGGTTGAAGGCAGCTGTCTTGAAAACAGCCAGGTGATAAGCCTCGGGGGTTCGAATCCCTCTCCCTCCGCCACGAATCATTGAGAACGTTGACCGTCGCGAACGCACTCCACTACAATTTGGAGCCCTGGAGAGGTCGCATAGAGGCCTAGTGCGGCGGTTTGCTAAACCGCTATGGG
>JANWJD010000033.1 GCA_025449555.1 Chloroflexota bacterium
ACACGCCGTCGGGGGACACAGTCTACATCGTGGGAAGCATCCCACAGTTCGGTCCGTGGGACCCCGCGTGGCAGCCAATGCAGCGTGTCGGTAACAACCGGTGGACCGCCACGATCGGGATCGCCGACACGACCGCGCTTGAGTATAAATACACCCGTGGCTCGTGGGGCACGGTCGAGTCATGGGGCAGCATCATCGATGGGGTCAATCGGCACGTCACTATCAACTCCGACAAGAACGGCGCTAGGAAGGTCTCCGACCAGGGACAGACGGGACCGGCTGACCACCAAGCGGTTCAAAAGTGGAAAGATTCGCTACTCCCATCATGACCGAACGTCCGTAGACAGGCTGCCAAGCGGCGGAGTTCCGGCGGGCGGATGTGGAGAGCCTCCCCCTGCTAGAAACCGGGTGGTCGCCGAAATGGCCCAGCCACCTCCGATACTGCCTGCGCTATCCCGAGCAGACGCGAGTCGCTCCAGCGTTTTCCGACGATCTGAACCCCGATTGGCAGGCCATCACGATTCACCGTATATGGCAGCGCCACGGCGGGATGGCCGCTGTAGTTGAACACCGTGGCGTGGGCACTGACCATCCAGTAGAACACGTCCTGGCCGTCCACCGGCAAGGGCGAACCGGGTTCACAGTGCGGAAACGCTGCGAGCATCGAGGGTGGACAAATAAGCGCATCCCACTCAGAGAAGAAGCGCTCCCAGACCATCATGGAAAGGTCTCGCCGGTCAAGGGCGGCCAGATACTCGTCAAGCGTCGTCGGTTGTCCCTCCTCACTCGGCTGGAATGCTCCCGTTGTCATGAGAATGAGTGCGGCCGCGCGCTCCAACTCCTGGCCGAAATCCAGAGGTGGCAATACTTCGTCTACCACAGCTCCCGGCGAGCGGAGCTGCCTGGCGATCTCTTCCACGGCGCCGCGCATCTCGGTCGACGCAGGGAAACCCGGAAAGGTGGGGGCAACCGCGATCCGGAGGCCCGTGAGCTCGATGGCGGGCACGTCGTCCACCGGCACGGGCGGGACATCCGTATCAATCCCATCGGGTCCGGCGACGATGGAGTAGAGCAGCGCCAGATCCTCGACGGTGCGGGCCATCGGTCCGATACAGGACATGATGCGGACCGACTTTGGCGTTGAGAGCCCCGGGATGAGCCCGGTAAGCGGGACGCGGTGTTCCGTGGGCTTCAGACCATAGACGCCACAGAAGTGTGCCGGGATGCGAATCGACCCGGAGAGATCCGTGCCAAGGTCGAAGGGAGTCATCCCGGCGGCCACCGCCGCTGCCGCCCCACCGCTGGAGCCGCCCGGGACGCGGTCGACATCCCAGGGGTTGGTGGTTCGGCCAAAGATGGGGTTAATAGTCTGCGCCGGATCCCCCAACATCTGATGCACGTTCGGCTTGCCCATCAGAATGCCACCCGCCGCCTTGAGACGGGCGGCAACAGTGCCGTCGGCTTTCGGTACCTGGTCGGCGAAGGGCGGGAACCCCGTGGTGGTGCGCACCCCGGCCGTGGCGTGGGCATCCTTGAGTGTGAAGGGCACGCCGTGCAAAGGACCCCAATTCTCACCGTGAGCCGAAGCGGCATCCGCCTCTCGCGCCCGTTCGTATGCCCGCTCAGCATCAAGCGTCACCACGGCGTTCACCGCGGGATTGTGGGCCTCGATCTGTGCCAGGTGTGCCTCCAGCGCATCTCTGGCTGAAACCTGCCCTTCCCGGATGTCGGCCGCCAACTGAGTGGCACTGGAAAAGACGATACCCATGCTAGTCACTCCTTTGGTCGTTTTGGGGTCCGCTCGAATATGGTCCCGGGCTCGCTGTCGGCCGCGCGAGTTCTGCCGGCTCCAATTCCTGGCTCACATCAGCCAGTCCGTCCCGCGGGAACAGTCATCTCGGTGAGTCTGGACCACCCGGTCCCCGGAACCTCGATATTCACGATGTTCGGTGTACGCACCAATAGTTCGGGTGTATCTCGTATCGCCCGCTTGAAATGGTCGGATTGGACATGCTCGGCGCCGGCCTCCGCATCACGGAATGCTCGAGCAACACGAACTGATTGGGATCCTCCAAGTCGCGCGACCATTCGAACCACAAGTTGCCCGGTTCCTGTCGTGTCGACTCCGTGAAGCTGCGAACGTGTTCCAGCCACTCGTCGCTGTACTCGGGACGAACGGTGAACCTGGCGACTATGAATATCATCGGGAAGCTCCTTTGCTCGATTCTTTGACCCTCACTATAAACGCGTGTCAGGGTGAAGCGATCGACAAGGAGGCGCGTCAACGGAGGGCGCTAGAGGAATGGCAGTCGTTCCAACGCATGGCGTGCTTTCGGGTGGATCTGTTGACGAGGCCATTGTCAAATGGAAGCAAAAGTGGACGGCCCTTCACAGCGACCCAGCGGTTGTCCTACAGCATTACACGACAGCTGAGGGGCTGCGCGGGATACTCAGCAGCCAGCGTGCACTAGGGCGCGTCGTGCGACGGGATCGTCGGGTCGAGAAAAGCGGTTGCATACGGGTTCGAGACTCCGCGAACGAGCGTGCTTACGCTACCCGTGGATTTGTGATATGCATAGATCACCTTGTCAGCCTGGAGCACAAGCACATGATCGTGGTCGGCAAAGCCGAGGATGGTGACGAGGCTTGCGCCCGGCAGCGGAACCCTGACCGGCGTAGCGCCGTTCAGCGACGACACGAACACCCGGGAAGGAATGGTGACGTTGTTCGGCGTGGGATAGGTCGGCGTGGTCCAGGCAACGAGCTGTGTCCGGCTCCACGTCACCGTGTAGACATCCTTCGAGCACGCGCCGCACCCCTGATTCCGCCCATCGGTAGCGAGCCGAGTTGATGTTCCAGACGGCGTGGTGATGTACAGCGAGTCGGGAGTGCTCTGGTATGGATAGTACGTCTGCAGCGCCAGGCGCGTGCCGTCCGACCTCCAGGACAGCACGATCTGGTGAGCACCGGCCAACCGGCGCTCAGGATGCCCGTACGGACCGAGCTGCCAGCGGTCAAACGTGTACGGCCGCGTCTGAGGCGACCAGATCGGGTTGTCGAAGAGGCTGCTGCTGTGTCGCTTCAGTACCACCGCTGTGCCTCCCCCGGCTGGCTCGACCACGACGTCTTCATCGCAGGTATTCGCGCCGCACGTATTCGGCCGGATGATCCCGACCAGGCGATCGTCGGGTGACCAGCGCGCGTCCGTTCCCTTGCCCAGTTGGACCATGCGCCCATGCAGCGCAACCGTCACCAGGTTCGGGTACACGTTCTTGATCGTGTCAAACGTGCCGGTCGGCACGGCAATACGGGTGCTATCGTGTGACCACTCCGGGTAGGCAACATACGCGGATACGTCCGACATCAGTACACGGATTCTGCCGCTGACACTATCCCAACTCTTGAGGACTGCCCGTTGACCGCTCGTGGGACTTTGAAGAAACGCCAGGTACCGGCTGTTGGGCGACCACGCGTACGCCGGCAGAGAACAGTCGCTCGCGCAGCCGCGACCCACCAGAACCGTCAGCCGACCGGTGATGAGATTCACCATGCCCAACCTGCCGCGGCCATCGTCGACGGCAACTCTCCGCCCGTCCGGCGACCACTTGACGTCGGCGACGACGCCACCGGCTCGTGTCATGGGCCATGGCGTGGACACCCGACGTGCGGGGCCGGAATCCACAGAACGCACCCAGAGATGGCTACCCGCGATGTACAGTATTCGGGCAGGGACCCCGGCCTGAACCGCACGTGGCGAAGAGCGGGCGAGAGTCGGGTAGGTGGCTGCCGCCACAACCACAATCGCCAGCACAGCCGCTACGACCATCATGGAACTTCGACTCAAAGCAGTGCTCCTGACCGGGACCGAGATGCGCCCGCCAATGCCTGCGGCGGAAGCCGGATACCAGAATTAACGCCCGGTGCCGAAGTTCGGTAACAGAGGTCCATGTTCCTCATGCAGCGTAAGCGGGCACTAACGCGCGACTATGTGCAATCCGGACTCGGGTTCGGGCTCGGCGGGAAGTGAGGAGTTCTCCGCCAGGCCGAGTCGGTGGTAGATGCTCGCCAGAGGGCGCGGCGCCCACCAGTTGAGCTGACCCAGCAGCCGCATGAGCGCAGGCACGACCACGCCGCGGACGATCGTCGCGTCTAACGCCACTGCGATCGCCAGCCCCAGCCCGATCTCCTTGATGATGACGGTATTGGCAAGGCCGCCAAAGGCGAGAAAGACCCCGGCCATGATTGCGCCCGCGCCGGTGATCAACCTCCCGGAAGTTGCCAACCCCATAGCCACCCCCTCACGCGTTTCGCCCGTCCGACGGTATTGCTCCTGAATCCGGGTCAGCAGAAACACCTCGTAGTCCATGGAAAGCCCGAAGACTATGCAGAACAGCAGGATCAAGTTGGTCGGATCGATCTGCTGGGGTGTGAAATTGAGCTGGCTAGCCAGGTGCCCGTCCTGGAAGATCCAGACCAGCGCGCCGAAGGAGGCGGAGATCGAGAGGAGATTCATCAGCACGGCCTTCAGTGGGAGAACGACCGAACCCACCAGGAGGAAGAGGATCACGTATGTCACGAGCACGATGTAGCCCACAGCAAACGGGGTGCGAACCTTCACATAATCGATGGCGTCGACGTCGAACGCTGTGTTGCCTGTGACCAGGAGCCGGCCACGCGAAGGGGGTGGAAGCGATCTGATCGAACGCACGAGCGCGCGTGCCGCGTTGCTCTGAATGGTGTCGTGGGCCAGGACGTCCAGCTCCACGATATGGCGTCCGACATATTGGTGAATGGCTGTCTGGATCGCCGGAATCTGCCGGCCGAGTGGCTGGCCCGAATTGGCAACAGCCACTGCTCGCGCTCGACTCAGTCCAGGAACCGCAGTGGCCGGACTGTTGATCTGGCGAACGCCCGGAAGGGCAGCGATGCGCTGGCTTAAATCGTACAGATAACCGACCCGGAGAGGCGTGAGCGGTCGCCCATCGGGGTAGTCAAGGACAACCTGGATGTCATTCTGGCCGGCACCGGGGAAGTTGCGAGCAATGACATCGCTTCCGATCCGAGATGGGGCTTGCGGAGGCAGCGCTCGAATATCGGAATTTGCCAGGCTGAGATGCGCGACTGGACTGGCAAGCAGGAGCAAGAAAACAAGGGTTGGTACGAGGGCCAGCACCGGGTGGCGCATGACCCAGGTCGCTAACCCGTGCCAGAAGCCGCCCTCCCGCGCCGCCGTGGATCCCACCAGTGGCACCCGGACGCGGTTGACTCGCGGTCCAAGCACGGCGAGCATCGCCGGCAAGAACGTGAGAGCACAGAACACGGCCAGCAAAACGGCCACCGCTCCCGCGAGGCCCATTGTCTGGAGGTAAACGCCCTGGTAGAAGAACATGCCGGAGAGCCCGATGGCGACGGTCAACCCGGAGAAGAACACGGCCCGGCCCGCGGTCGACACCGCGACACCGACACTGTCCTCGACGCTTGCTCCCCCGGCCAATTCGTGACGAAAGCGACTGACAATGAAAAGCGAGTAGTCGATGGCCACGCCCAGACCGATCAGAGCGTCGAGGTTGGTGGCGTACTGCGTGATGTCGGTCAGACGCCCCAGGAGGTACACGCTTGCCAACCCGGCGATCAATGCCAGTGCAGCCACCCCCAGCGGTAGGACTGCCGCGACGACCGTTCCAAAGACGATGAGCAGGAGGATGAGGGCAAGAGGCAAGATGACACCCGAGGTCCGAGCCAGATCACCGTTGAGATACGTGTTGATATCGTGGTTGACTGCAAAGTCGCCGGTCGCAGAGATCATGAGGCTCGGCGAATGAACCTCACCACGCAGCGCCGAGTAGTCGTGGCTATCCCCCGCGGCCACGATCGCCAGCGCCATGCCACCGTTTCTGGAGACGAGCGACCGGGCGAGACCCGCGGGAGTGTTGTACGGTGTCTCGACCGAGATGACTCGCCGGTCATGGGCCAGCGGCCCGAGCGCAGCCTGCATGGCATGGCGGAAAGACGAATCGGTCGCCCGGCGCGTCCTACTCGAGAAGATCAGGTCGAAGGAGTTACCGAGAGTTGGCAGCTCGCGATCGATGAGGCCCAGTGCGCGGCCCGCCTCGACCGGCGGTTGAGCATTGAAGTTGGGGGAGACACCGACCTCAAAGCCCAGGATCGCGAGTGCGAGAAATGGAATGGACGCGAGTAGAAGCAATCGTCGGCTACGATAGACGACATGTCCCCACCGAACAAACATGGGCAATTCCTCCTCGCGCAGCCGGCGGCACGCGATACATGGTTACCGTACGATGTTCGGTTACAGTGGTCGAACCAGTTGCGCTCCATGCACGCGATCTCAACGGAGAGCACAAAGTGCCATGATGACTGAGTGCAAATACCTGGACAAACCCTTCGCGGTTTTGACACCATAACAGACCAAACTGTCTGTGGAGACAAGAGGAGTCGTGCGCCCGTTGTACCAATTGGAGACCCTCGAATCGTTCTTCTCCGCGCTTCCGGCCCACCCGGTAGATGGCATCCCCGAGGTCCTTCGCCCGCTGGTGGAAGTGCGCGACAGGCTATGGCGACCGGAATGGCGTATCACATTTCTCGGCGCGGTCAAGACTGGAAAGTCGAGCATTATCAATGGAATTCTGGGCGCCCCGGTGCTGCCGATGCTCTCCTACCGTTCCCTGTCTACCGTCACGGTTGTCGAGTACGGGCTCGAACCGACGGCAACCCTCGTGGATGCGGCGGGGATGCACGAGATACCGTTCGACACACTGCACGATTTCGCACACGACGTCGACCGGGCCGATTCCATACAGGAAATTCGACTGCAGGTGCCCCTCCCCCTCCTGGCGAATCATGCAGTGTTGGTGGACACACCGGGGCTCCTGGAAAGCGATCGCATGGACCAGGCTGCCTATGCGGAACTCTTTCGAGCGGATCTGGCAGTCGTGGTTCTCGCCGGGGACAAGATTCTGTCCTCCGAAGAGCGCGCGGCGGCAGCAGCGGCGAACGAACTTTTGCACGGCAACGTCGTGTTCATCGTCAATCGCCTAGATCTGATCGACGAGGAAGATCGGGACGATGTTGTCGAGTGGGCGCGCTCCGCGCTGCGCGAGACGGGCAATCCACTGGTTGGCCGTGCGCGCATTTTCGCGACGTCGGCGGTTTTGACTCCGGAATCAATCTCACCTCCGATGGATGTCCGACAGTTTGAAGTCTGGCTCGCCGGCCTCCTCGCCTCCAACGTAAGCAGTCAGGTCGCGCTGGTGTCTCGGCTGGGCATCCTCGAACATCGGCTGCAGGAGGCAGCTGTCCGGTTGCGGCGCGAACGCGAGCAGGCGGAAAAGCACGGGGCGGACGCGCGTGCCCGCTATCACGAGGGAGTGACGAGCAATCGAGCCGCCATGCACAAGGCTATTGCCGAGGGACGCCTGCGCCTGCAGGCGGTGCAACGAGGACTTCCCGCACTTGGCGAGGCGTTTGTCACCCAGTGCACCACCAATGTGCGCTCGCACCTCGCAGGTCAAGATGCCGGAGGCACCATGCAGGCGCAATTTGGGGACGCGGTAGAGCAGTACGCCCGAACCATTCGAGTCGACGTGGCCGCTGCGCTAGTGGGGGTACCCATCACGCCACCACCGTTCGATCTCGGCAGCTGGATCGTGCGTGTGCCCATCGATCCGGTCAAAGATCCCGCCAGGCAGATCGGTCTCACGGTGGGCGACGCACTCACCAGCATCATCGACGGTGGAAAAGCGGGGCGTGAAGCCGGCGCTGCCATCGGTGGATGGATCGGGAAGAAGATCCTGGGCATCGATGCCGAAGGCGACACACTCAAACGCATTGAAGACGTAGCTCGAGGTGTTCTCGGGCCGATA
>JANWJD010000034.1 GCA_025449555.1 Chloroflexota bacterium
CAAGGACGACGTTTTCTCGGCGCGGCTCTTTGAGCTGTCAGCTCCCATGACGATAGTCTATACCGTCGGAGGGCTTCTTAGCTCGGTAGAGCACAGAGGCACAGCAGGCGCTCGTCCATTGCACCTTGGGTTGCCGATCGACGCGCCCGGCCTCGATGAGCGCAATCGGTCGTGAATAGGTGGACCACGCCGCCAGATGGGCCTCGGTGACCGATAGCCGCTGGTGGTGGGAAAGCGAGCTGCCAGCGCGATTCGTGCGCTAGCGAACGGACCGGGCTGGCATCGCAGCGTATGTTCGCGCTCTGCAACGTCGGCGTGCTCCGTATGTCTGCCATCTGATTCGGGCACGGCCGCCGCGTGATTGCATGACAACGCAGATCGTCTGCCAAGTTCCGAACCGACGTGCAGCAATCGGATGCGCGTACACCCCTCCAGACTGGAACCCACTATGAACATGACCTTGAGTTTTGCCCCGCTGGTTTCACTTCTTGCAGGCATACTGATTCTGGTTGTGCCGCGATTGCTCAACTACATTGTCGCCATTTACCTCATCGTCATCGGACTGCTCGGTCTGTTCGGCGCGGGAACTTTTCACCTGAAGTGACTGCACTCCGGCACTTCGAGCTGGTCGCGTACGAGCGTGCAGACCAGCACGGAGCCCGAATGGGCTAAGTGTCGAACGGCGCATGGAAATGATGTCGGTCGAGGCTGTCGAACGGACAAGCATGTCTCGGATCCGTCCTTGGGTTGGCCGTTATGCTGATCGAGTCGAACCGTGCCTGCGTTCGCGACCGAACAGACGAATCCAACGACCGCGATATCCTTGTCATCGATCCACCAGTGATGGTCCGTTGTACGACCGTACTGGCGCCCTGGCGCCGGTGCCCGCGAAAGTGAATAAAGGAGCAAGTCATGAGCCTTGGCACCATTCTGCTGATCGTCTTGATACTGATACTCATCGGCGTCCTTCCCACGTGGCCCCACGCTCGCAGTTGGGGCTACGGTCCGAGTGGTGTCGTCGGTGTCATAGTAGTAATCGTGATCGTCCTGTTCTTGTTGGGACGCCTGTAATACCGCGCGGTCAAGGCGGAACGCCTTCGAGGACTCAAGAATGGAATGACAAGCCTGCCCCAAAGACCCTGCAGCGACCGTCGCCAGCGCCAGCGGCAGAAACACGCGAGGATCGAGAGACGAATTCCATATGGTCGCCATTGACCCTGATGGCTTCGTCCAGCCGGCTGGCACCGACGGTCACCGCGGGCTTCGCCGCGGTTTCTTCCTGTGCGCGTTACTGAGGATTTGTAACTGACTCCAGGACGGACAAGGCTGGACTACTATCTGTGGCTCGATGAAGATTCGACCAAAGCGATGACCACCGGTCCGCAACCTCCTGTACCTGGCGACGATGATCCGCCGCCGAAGCGGCTGCCGTTGACTCTGGCCATGCCGATCGACGTGCGCAGCACTTCACTCGCGCTGCTCGCCCTCATTGCCGTCATCGGATTTCTGCGCTGGGCACAGGAGGTGTTGATACCCATCACCTTCGCGGTAATGTTGAGTTATGCGTTGACGCCCGTAGTCGACTGGCTGAGGAGGAAAGCGAAGCTGCACAAGGCCGTCGGTGCAGCTCTGACCTTGGCGCTGATTTTAGGCGGTCTGGGGGCCGGCCTCAGTGCATTGCAGCCGGAGGCGCTCGACATCCTCGACATCGTTCCGCGCGCGACGCAAAAGATCACCCACGCGCTGCGCGGCACGCCACGTGCTGCGGCAGGTGCGGTCGCAAAAATTCAGAAGGCCGCGAGCGAAATCGAGAAAGCAGCGAATACGGCGACATCGTCCACGTCGCCCACTGCCGTTGCTCCGGCCAAGGGTGTCCTCGAGGTGCCTGGGTTCAGGTTCCGCGACTACATATTAACGGGTACTGCGAGTGTCGTCGCCGGACTTGGACAGCTCGTGCTCGTGGTTGCGCTGGTTTATTTTCTGCTGATCGCGGGTGACACGTTCCGGCGGACATTGGTGCGAATCAGCGGCGATACGCTGTCGAAGAAGAAGATCACTGTGCATATCCTCGATGAAATCGATAGCCAGATTCAGCGCTACCTGCTTGTGCAGATCGCCACGAGCGCGCTTCTGGGTGCTGTTGCGTGGGTGGTATTTACCTGGGTCGGCCTCGAGAATGCGCTGACCTGGGCCTGCATTGGCGGCGTGCTCCATCTGATTCCGTATGCCGGACCTACCGTATTCATTGGACTTATCGCGCTGGTCGCGTACGTCCAGTTCGATAGTCTTCAGCCGGTTGCAGTGATTGTCGGCAGCATGCTGGCGAGCGTGGGGGTGATAGGGCTGCTGCTGGTGCCATGGCTGACCCAGAAGGTAGGCAGTCTCAATGCCGTGACGGTTTTTGTAGCGCTGCTCGTCTGGGGATGGCTATGGGGAATCTGGGGATTGCTCCTGGGTGTTCCAATCATGATGGCCATCAAGGCAGTTTGTGATCGCGTCGAAGATTTGCAGCCGATCAGCGCGTTTCTCGGACACGGGCCCGCGAAAATAACGACGGACGATTCGAAGGCGCCTGCCGTCGGGCCCTGATTGCGGCGCAGTAGCGCTGCATTCCTCCCACGTACCATCCGGTACCCGATATTGCGTAAGGCGACGCACTGCCGGCACGTCGGATCGAGCGGCATGGTGGGCATTTTGCCGTAACCGGCATTGCGGATCGAGCAGCCGAAGGACAAAATGTCCTGGCGCGCAAAACCTGCAAGTCCTGAATCGGCGCGCAGCCGCCGCGATTGGCGGGACGCGCGACAACAGTGGGATGGAATCTCCTGTCTGTCGATGCCGCACGCAAGGGAGCCGCAGACTTATGAAAGTACGTTTCTGGGGAACGAGAGGGTCGATCGCCACCCCGGGGCCCGGCACGAACCACTTCGGCGGCAATACCTCCTGCGTCGAGCTGACCACTGCCCGCGGCGACCTTCTGATTTTTGATTGCGGTACCGGCGTGGTCCGGCTGGCCGCCGAATTGATGGCCCAAGGCAGCAAAGCCATTAACGCGAACATTCTCCTCGGGCATACGCACTGGGATCACATTCAAGGTTTTCCGTTCTTCAGCCCGGCCTTCGTCAAAGGGAACTCCGCCGCGATCTATGGCCCGGAAGGCAGCCGCGGGTCGCTGCATGACGTGCTGGCCGGCCAGATGGAGTTCACCTACTTCCCCGTCGAGTTGAACCAACTGCCGGCCGCGATCGCCTACCACGAACTGACCGAGGGCATCCACACGATCGGCGGCGCGCGGGTCGCGACGCAATTTCTCAATCACCCGGCCATGACGGTGGGCTACCGCGTCGAAGCCGACGGCGTGGCAATCGTGTACTTGGTAGACCACGAGCCCTTCTCCGATGCGCTCTGGCGCGCCGGCGCCGAACTGGGCCGCATCGACTCGATCCTGCATGAGGGAGACCGCCGGCACGCCAAATTCATGGCCGACGCCGATCTCGTGATCCACGACGCCCAGTACACTCCCGAGGAGTACGCCTCGAAGAAAACCTGGGGACACAGCGCGTATGACTACGTGGTGCAAATTGCTGCGGCCGCCGGCGTGCGGCGGATCGCACTGACACACCACGATCCGGGTCACGACGATCACTTCGTCGCGAACATCGAGCGCAAGGCCCGCACGCTGGCCTTGCAACGTGGGACGGGACTCGATGTCTTCTGCGCGTATGAAGGCTGCGAACTCGTCCTGGAGCCGCGCTCCACCTTGAAGCCGTTTGTCATGGCGGCGCCCTTCCAGGCGTCCGTCGCGCAGCGCCGCTTTCAGATCCTGGTGGTTGATGACCAGCCGGACATGCTCACGATGATCGTTCGCGCGCTGGAGGAGGATCAGTACATGGTCAGCAAGGCGACAAGCGGCCTGGAGGCGCTTCGGATGATCGAAGAGCACATGCCGGACCTCGTGGTGCTGGATTACAAGATGGCCGGCATGGATGGCCTGGCTGTCATGAAATCGCTCCGCGCCAAGCCCGAGACGCAGCTCCTCCCGGTGTTGATGCTCACCGCCATGACCGATGAGCCCAGCACCCGCGCCGGCTTCGAAGCGGGCGTGACGGACTATGTGACAAAGCCGTTTTCGATCCCGCAGCTCACCGCACGCGTCCGTGCCTGCCTCGCCAGAACCCAACTCCTGTAATTGTGCGAGGGCTAGTCGGAGACGATCTCGACACGATCCAGGTACCTGGACAATTCACCTACCCACTTGCGAGACGCGTCGGTGTCGGCGCTCTCGGCAGCCTGTTCAAGGGCGGCGCCGATGTCAGTGATCGCCTGGAATCCCCAACTGCCCCCGGCGCCCTTCATGCCGTGCCCCAGACTCTCCACGATCTCGAAGTCTCCCTGATCCAAGGCATCCTGCATCGCGATGACATCCTGCCTGCGGTTCTGCAGGAACCCGGGGATCAAATCTGCGAATTTGGGATTCGCACGCACGAGAATGGTGTCCTTCCGGCTGCTTTTCTCTGTCGATGGCTGAGGCGTGACTATGGAATGCTCCTTGATCGCTTGCAGAAGCACCTCTTGCTTGATTGGTTTCGTCAAATACGCCGTGCACCCCGCCGCCACACACTTTTCTTGATCTCCCTTCAAGGCGGAGGCCGTCAGCGCGATGATCGGCGTGGGCGGCCGGCGATTCGCCTGTTCCCACTCTCTGATCGCCCGCGTCGCGGTCAAGCCATCCATGACCGGCATTTGCCGGTCCATCAGGACAAGGTCATAGTTTCCGGCCGTGAACTTTTCATAGGCGACCGCCCCGTTTTCGGCGATTTCGACCCGGTACGGAGTGTCCTGCAGGTACGCCACCGTGATCGTGCGGTTGTCGGGAGAGTCTTCCACCAGAAGAATATGCAGCGAGGGCAGCGGCGGCTCGGGACCCATGGAAACCGGCACGGCTGCTCGTCGCGTGGCCGCCGCCCAGATCTCGAGCGGCACGGCGAAGGAAAACACGCTGCCCTTGCCGACTCCGCTTTCGACCCAGATGCGCCCGCCCATCAGTTCCACCAGACGCTTCGAAATCGTGAGCCCCAGACCCGAGCCTCCGTACCTGCGGGTGGTCGACGAGTCGGCTTGCGTGAATCGCTCGAACACCGCGCCCAACTTCTCGCTCGGGATGCCGATGCCGGTGTCCGAGATCGTGAAGCGCAATGCGTTCGGGACGGAGGAATCCGCGTCCGGCGCGACC
>JANWJD010000035.1 GCA_025449555.1 Chloroflexota bacterium
CTGCCTATTGGTGGCTTCCTAGGATCGCTCCCGGCCGGCACCCTCGTCGGCCGGGAGGCGGAGCTGCAGCGTGTCCTGACAGCGGTGGACGCGGTTGCCGGCGGAAGCGGCCGACTGGTGCTGCTGGCGGGCGAGCCGGGGGTGGGCAAGACACGCCTGGCGCAGGAAGTGACGCTGGCCGTTCGGAACCGCAGTTTCCTGCTGGCGACCGGCCGCTGCTACGAGGCCGAGGCGGGGGTGCCCTTTTATCCGTGGCTGGACGCGCTCGCCACCCTCTACGCCGAGGCACCGGCCGCCGTGCGCGCTGAGGTCCCGCGTCGCTGGCCCGATCTTGCCCGGCTCCTCCCCGATCAGTTCGGTCCACGGCCGCCCAGCAGCATGAATAGCCCCGAGGAACAGCAGCTCTTATTCCGCGCCGTCACCGGTCTCGTCGGCGCGCTAGCCGAGCAGCGTCCCGTCGCTCTTCTCCTGGACGACCTGCACTGGGCCGACGCCTCCAGCCTCAAGCTGCTGCAACACCTCGCTCGTCAGACACGTGGTCAGAGCGTCCTGTTATTCGGCACCTACCGCGATGTCGAGGTCGGGCGGCAACACCCGCTGGAAGCGGCCCTACGCGACCTCGATCGCGAAGGACTGCTGGAGCGGGTGCCGATCCGGCGTTTGGATGCCGAGGAGACGCAAGAGCTGATTGCCGCCACGATGGGGGAGACCGAAATCTCACAGGAGTTTACCTCCCTGGTCCACGACCGCACCGAGGGCAATCCCTTCTTTGTTCAGCAGGTACTTCGGTCGCTGGTCGAGCGCGGCGATCTTTTCCGTAAGGATGGGCGCTGGGACCGCAAGAGCATCGCCGAGATCGAGGTGCCGGAGAGCGTGCGCTCGGTTATCGGCCAGCGTCTCGCCCGGCTCGCTGAAGAGACCCAGGAGATCCTGCACGAGGCAAGCGTCCTTGGCCAGACCTTTCACTTCGACGAGCTGCTCGGGCTGTCCCGGCGAGACGAACCAGAGCTGGAGCGGGCGCTGGATGAGGCGAGTGCAGCCGGGATGGTGCGGGAAGCCGGGAGGGACACGTTCGCCTTCGATCACGCCCTCACCCAGCAGGCGCTGTATGCCGAGCTCTCCAGCCGGCGGCGCCGGCGTCTCCACCTCGCGGCAGGTGAGGTTATCGAAGCTCTCCCCGAACACGCTCGGCAAACCCGGTTCACGGAGCTGGCCTGGCACTTCCTGGAAGCCGATGTCCCCGAACGAGCATTTCCCTACTCTCTGCTCGCCGGCGAACAGGCAGCCACGGTCTTTGCGCATAGCGAAGCGGAGTGGCACTATAGGACGGCCGTCGAGCTCGGCCGGACGTTGGGTGACGACGCGCGCCTGGCGGAAGCGCTGGAAGCGCTCGGCACAGTGCTCCACGTCGCCGGACGTTACGCCGAGGCGATCGAGACCCTGGAAGAGGCAGCCGGCCTCTATCAGACGCGGGGTAACACTGAAGGCGAAGCTCGGGCGGTCGCACAGCTGGGGTGGTCGCACTCCTTGGGCGGCACCCCGGAAAGCGGGATCACTCGCGTCCAACCGCTTCTCGAGCAGTTCGGGGGACAGCTTCCCACCTACGGCGCTACCGCGCTCTTCGTGGCGCTCGCTCAGCTCTACTTCACCAGTGGACAGTACGACCGAATGCACGAGGTGGCGACACAGGGCGTAAAGCTCGCTCGCGCGGTGGGAGATGACCGGCTGCTGGTGCGAGTGCTGCTTCGTCAGCTGCGGTTCGAGGCGGATTCCTTTGAGGAAGTTATCGCCCTGTCAGAGCGGATCGGCGACCTAGACACGCTGAGCCGCGCCCTCAACAACGCGGCTGTCGGGCATCTTCTGCGGGGAGAATTAGAGCGGCATCTGGAGCTGCGGAAACGCTCGCTCGAGATAGCGGAGCGGCAAGGCGCTCCCGGGCACGTGGGCTTCGCATTGGCCACCGTGTGCCAAGCCTTGGACGAGCTCGGTGAATGGCAGCGCGCCGCCGAATACGCTGAGCGAGCGCTGGACATGGCCCGCAAGGCTGGATCGGGATGGTTCGCGTCGTACCCGCGGATATATGCGGGTTGGTTGCGTGTACGACAGGGTCACTGGGACGGACTGGAGGAGCTGCTGGACGAAGGTCTTACGATTGCCGACCACAGCCACGACCTGCAAGGGGTGTCGATCGTCCGGTCAGCACTAGGCGAACTGGAGTTGCTCCGGGGAAGGCCACAGCGGGCGGCCGAGCATGTGGATCGTGCTGTCATTACCGAGGGCGCACCGTGGGTGGCGCCAGGGATCGTCCGAATCTATCTGGAGGCGGGAGAGGAGGACCGGGCCGAGGAGATGCTGCGCCCGCTCCTCAAGCAGTATCGGGAAGCAGGACTTGGGCATATGCTCGCCGACGCTCTCGACGTGGAAGGGTTATTGCGCACCCGACAGAGACGCAGCGAGGAGGCGGAAGCGGACTTCGCCGAAGCTCTCGAGCTAGCACACAGTATGGGCTGGGTGTTTCATGAGGGTCGCGTGCGACTCGATCGCGGGATGATGCGGGCACAACGCGGAGATGCCGATCCGGCACGAACCGATCTTCAGGAAGCCCGCGCTATCTTTACCCGGCTCGGCGCCCGTCACTACCTGGAGCGCACCGAGCAGGCATTCGCCGAGCTGGGCTGATCGGTCCAGCCACCGGGAAAGCCGCAGGCAGAGCAGGAAATGGTTAAGGCGTCTATGTTGCCGTCATCATATGTCGGTACTTCCCGTGTTGAGCCCTACCACGTCAGCCGCCGGCCAACCCAACGAGGTCGCCATGATACCCCCGAGACTTTTCGGCCACGCTGTACTAGTCAGACCGAGACGCGCCCTTTGATCGACCAGCGGTCCCACGTGAGTGCGGCTGTTCGCGACAATTCAACATAACGTGACTTATATACTCATACCTGTCATACTGTGAATGCTTCGGTTCTCCGTAGATACCGAAGCGTCGCGGCTGTACCGAGCCATCTGCACTCGCGTCTCATCGCAACAGTTCCGATCCTTATCGGAACGGTGGTTTGCACGAAGGGACGCATCATGGACCATGCACCTGGAAGCGATGGCCATCATGGGGATGGAAACGGCGCCAATCTCGCTGCACTCGGGGAGTTCATTCGTACCCGTCGCCGTGTACTCGAACTGACGCAAGAGCAGTTGGCGGAGCGGCTCGGCTGGGTCCAGGAGCGAATATCGCTGCTCGAACATGGTAAGTACGGCATGCCCTCGCTGCCGTCGCTGGCGCGGCTCGCCACCGCGGTCGAGATGGAGCTGGGAGACGTGTTGGTGTCGGTTGGATATCATGGAACCCGTGAGAGATCTCAACCTCACCCCGACGGCAACCCGGCGACGAGCGCCGCGTTACTCTACACGCTCGAACGATTGATCGCGATCGATCAGGTAGAGCCGAGGGACGTGCTCTGTCAGGCCAGCTCGATGATCGCTGAAGTGATGAGCGCCGAAAAGGTTGATGCCTTCATGTTTGATTCGGCGAGTCAGTGCCTGGTCGCCGCGGGAACCAGCGATACACCCATGGGCCGAAAGCAACAGGAACTAGGACTGGACCGGATCCCGATCCAGCTGCACAGTCGTGAGGCAGAGGTGTACGAAACGGGAATAGCGTACCTGACCGGACACGGCGAGGAGGATCCCAATATGACGGCGGGGTTCGTCGAGCAGCTGTGCGTTCAATCCATTCTGTTGGTGGCACTCAATGTGGCCGGGGAGCGACGAGGGATTCTGGCGGCGGCATCCTCGCGGATGGATCAGTTCTCGATTCACGATCTCAGGTTTTTTGAAACAGTGTCGCGCTGGATCGGCCTGGTAGTGCATCGCTTCGAGCTCATCGAGGCGAAATAGTAACTAAACGCCCGCGCTCCGGCATGGAGCCGGGATCCCGATTCCCGGCAGATTGTTCCTTTTTCCGGCCATAATGGGCGCATGAATCGGGAAGTGACGGAAACGGGGACGCGTGAGGTACTCGCCGCACGCGGACTGGTCAAGCAGTACGGCGCGTTTACTGCCGTCGATGGGGTCGATCTCACCGTGCATGCCGGCGAGATCTTCGGCTTGCTGGGACCGAACGGCGCCGGGAAGACGACTACCGTCAACATGTGTACCGGCCTGCTACGGCCCACCGCCGGGACGGTACGGATCGATGGCCTCGACGTGGAGCGTGAGGGGCGCGCGGCCAAGCGGCTGATCGGGTATGTCCCGGATGAACCGTACCTGTACGAAAAACTCACGGCCCGCGAGTTCGTGCACTTCATGGGCGAACTGTACGGGGTGAGGAGCCGGCTCGACGAACGAGTGGAGGAGCTTCTAAATTACTTCGGACTGCTGGACGCGGCCGATAACCTGATCGGTGGATTCTCGCACGGCATGAAGCAAAAGACCGGGTTATGCGGCATGCTGGTGCACGATCCGTTGTTGCTCGTGCTGGATGAACCCACGGTCGGCCTGGATCCCAAAAGCGCTCGGTTGCTCAAGAACACGCTCTTGACCCTGGCGGCCCGCGGGCGCGCCGTGGTGCTCTGCACGCACATTCTGGAAATTGCCGAAGCAATCTGCGATCGCGTGGGAATCCTCGACGGCGGCCGGGTAGTGGCTGAAGGCACGGTTGAGGGGCTGCGCCAGGCCGCTCGCGGGGGCAGCGCCGAATCGCTCGAAGAGGTGTTCCTCCGGTTGACCGGCGGGGATGAAGAAGGGCTGGTGGTGGAGGCGCTTATCTCGTCGTGAACGCGGTCGCACACGATGCCGGCACCGTGCTTCGTTTGCGGGCCCGCATCTTATCGCGCCTCCTGTTGCCTCGTTTCACGCCCGAGGCGCAACGGGTCGCGCCGTACCGCTTGCTGGCCATGCTCGTGGTGGGAGGGACGCTCCTCTCGCTGTTTGGTATCACGCTGGGGCACTTCCTCTCGGTGGCATTCAACGGTCAATCGCTCCGCCCCTTTCTCCTGCCCGCCCTCGTCTGGAGTCCGACCGCCGCGGCAGTTGGAATCTTCTTTTACGCCGTTCTGAGCCTGTCCGCCACCTTTACCTACCGAAACGACCTCTCACTGCTGATGCTCACGCCGATCTCCCCTCGCATCGTGCTGGCGGACAAACTCTTTGCCGTATCGGCCAGCTTCTCAGTGTTGATGCTGGTCGTTGCTCTGCCCGATCTGGTCGGGGCCGGTCGGGCCCTTCACGCCGGGATGGGATTCACGATCGCCGCGCTGGTGGTCGTGCTGGCTGTGCCCCTGCCGGCCGCCTCCCTGGCCATGCTTCTGTCGATCCTGGTACTGCGTTGGCTTCCTCCTGCGAAGGCACGAGCCGGAACCGCGGTGATCGGCACGATCGTGGCGGCGGTCCTCTCTACCGTCGCGCAGACCTTTGGTGATGTGACCATGCGCCTCCTCTGGGGAAACGTCGACGTCGTGCCGGCCGTCTGGCCGGGCCACGCACTGGTAGCCGCGGCCGATGGCCAGATCGGGCCGTCGGTACTCTACTTGCTGTCATTCGTGGTGCTGTCCCTCGGGCTGGCCGCGCTGGCGATCGATCGCGCGGCGTATCTCCTGGCGTCTGGTTGGGCCGTATATGGAGAAGTCGGGAGGCGGAGTTCCCGTGGAGCTGTCCGCATGGCCGCGCCACGACGCACGGAAGCCCGGGCGCGCCGCCCTGAGTGGTGGCCGGTGGTCCGGAAGGAGTGGCTCACGTTGCGTCGGGATCCAAAGCTGCTTGCTCAACTGGCATACCCGCTGCTGATCGAGGGGTACACCTTTTATCATGCCTTCGGAAATCCTTTCACGGCACATCCCATCACCGGCCGGCTCGCGCGTTTCTTTGCCGCCTCGCTCTATCTCTCGTCCAGCATGACGGCGCTCTTCCTGTTGAGCGTCCTGGCGCTGCCGATCGTGGGTCGCGAAGGCCGCTCTCTATACCTGCTGGGACTGGCGCCGGTTCGAGCCGGATACCTGTTATTGGCCAAGGTGCTCTTTTGTCTGGCGCCGGTGGTGGCCTTGCTCGAAGTGTTGCTCATCACCATGGCCGCGCGCTTGCTCGGGATGAGCGTACTCCAGACGGTCTATGTGAGCGCGGTGTTGGTCGCCCTGGTCACTGCATTGGGATGCTGGCTCGTGTGTGTCGGCTTGATCTGGCCGCGCCTCACCTCCGACGGCTCGCGGCGGCAGGTCCACGGCACGGCGCTTATGGTGGGCCCGATCAGCGGTGGCATATTGTGCACCGTGATTGGTTTCCTGCTGGCCGGCTCCTTCGCGGATCATTCGGCGTCATCGCTCGCGCCGTATGCGTCAGGCGCCGGCATCTTCGTGCTCACCGGTGGGATCGTCGCGCTCGTGTTCCGCATCGGGCCCCGCATCTTTCACAACCTGCTCACCGACGACCGCAGGCCAGTGTGACCGATCGATCCGAGATTGCAGCGGCCTGTCGGGAACTGGCGCGTCGTCTCGAGGGGCCTCCCCAGATCGATCGCCTCAAGGCGGTGTATCTCGATCTCTCCATCCTGCTGGGACAGATCCAGGCCGTCTTGAACGACGCGCAGCGGCAGCGCGGCCAGACGCCCGAAACGCTCGCCGCCCAGGCGAGCTTCGAAGAGCTCAGGCGCAGTGTCCGTCAGGTTGGATTCGATATCCGGCTGGCCTCCCCGGCTGCTTTACAGGTTGGGATGCAGACTGCGGTTGATTATGCGCTGCAATCCCTCGACCGGGTAAACAGGGCTGAAATGTAGTCCAGCGGCGGAGCCATCCGACCATAGATTAGCCGTGACACTGATGAATCGACCGGGCATCTTGTTACTTGACTGCGCATTCTACACGAAGATCGACAAATCGATACGCAGCAGATCGAGAAAAGTTGACGAAACTCGTTGACTTTGTACATAACAAGTGGTAGAGTCGCCGTACACTCAGCCATCTGGTAGTGGAACCCTTTCTCGATTGTCAAATCGCCAGGCCAAGGAGGGCGGTATGGGCATATCTATTGTTGGTCCGACCCCACAACCGGTTCCCCCCCGGACAACCATTCCCGCGCCACAGCCAAAGATAGTGCCCCGGGCGAAGGACGAGGAAGAGAACGCCTGGCCGAGCGGCGATGCATCCGCGGTGACTGGAGCCCCCGGTCTGGCCGGCAGTCCCGGTGAGGTAGGCGGCAACAATTTTGACGGCGGGGATACTCCCTCCAGTCTCACCTTCGTCGTCGGAGGATTTGTGGGCGTGTTTCAGGTCACCGTCTTGGGTGGCAACGGAGGCGACGGGGGAACCGGCGGAAGAGGTGGAGACGGCGGGGAAGGGCAAGACGGCGGCCAGAAGGGCGACGAGGGCGACGATGCCCCGGGGGGGCCAGGCGGCCCGGGTGGTCCAGGTGGGAATGGCGGGAATGCGGGAAACGGGGGGAAGGCAAACAGCTTTGATCTCTATATACCCAATCCGAACGACGTGATTGCGATCAACACTCAGATTACCTTCAGCGGGGGTTTTAAGGGACGGGGTGGAGAAGGCGGAACCGGCGGCAACGGCGGACTTGGCGGTGTCAAGGGGAGCCGAAATGATGGAGAGCGCGCTATGACCGGGGCGCCAGGCGCCATCGGAGCGCCGGGCGCTGATGGTAATCACAATGGAGACACGGGACATCTCAACATCTACATCGGGGCTCATCCGTAGTGAGTGCGTGAATGAACGCACGTCCCGCACGGTGAAGATGCCAGTCAGGAGATACCGACGATGGTGGAACACGAACGAGGCAAGCTGCTCCTTGACGTTCACGATGAGAACGGTAACCCGGTCAAGCACCCAATTCATGTCTTGCTGAGTCAGAACATTTCAGCACTTGGCAATCAGTATCGGATCACCACCAAAGGTGGGGATGACGACGTCGGCGGCGAGTTTCCACCCGGTTCCTACACCGCCCAGGTGTTCGTCCACGGGTATGATGTCGCGCGCGATGCGATCACCCTGACCTCCGATCACACGACCCGTAAAACGATTCGATTGGAACCACGTTCCACGTTTCACAAGCCAAGCCTTGAGGAGCGCTTGGCGGTGTACGGCCTCAAGGCAGATCAACTGCAGTCGCTCGAGATTCGGTCCGATCGACGAGTGGTCCTCGACTATCGGACGTATCCCATCAGCGAGCACTTCACCCTGTTGCATCCGAAGTCGATCAACGATGTCAAGCGATGGGTGGGGGCGCCTGACGCTGCCTTCGCACCCGGACAAGCCCGCTTCTCACCACTCGCCGAAGCAAATAATGCGCAGAAACTGGCAATGGCGGGTCGCGAGTTCGTCTACGGCAATTCGCAGGCAGTCGGGCAGTACACGAGTGCGCTGAACGAGGAGTTTGATCGCCGTGCCGGCTTGATCTTGATAGCTATCTTCCTCTTCCGCGAAGTCACCATCTACGACGGCGCCACGCTGGAGATTGGCAATGGATCCAGCGTGTTTTTTGCGGACCAGTTGACGGTCTACCCGACCGGCACACTCCTGGTAAGCGGAGATGTTCGTTCCGACATCGGCCTCTATCAGCAACTCTAGCGGCGGAGGACGCGGGATTAACGCTGCATGGCTGTTCTTCCTAACCGCCCGCTGTGGGACATGCTTAGTTGCCTGCTCTCTGAATACGGGTGCCAGCCACCGGCCGAGGAGTTGGAAGATACTTTCGCGCGGTTGCATGCGGACCAACTGACCGGACGTCCAGATACGCATTGGCGCTTCGGGGTAAGCGAGTTATCGGTGGTGTTCGACCAGCAGGGAGGCACTCGCGTTCGAGCACTCGCCGAGGTTCTCAATCGCTGTACCGCACGCCCATCTGATGTCGTCGCTCTGCAGGAGTTGAGCTGGGCTGTGTGGGAAAGTCTCGCCGCGTCGGCCCTTTCTGATTTCGACAAAACCTTGTTCGGCGATCTCATCGCGCTCGTGTACGCGCAGCCGGACAGTACCGTCAACGGAAGGCCTGTGCGCTTTGGTCTAGCCGTAGAATGGCGCCCTGCTCGGGCGCCGTCGCTCAAGTGTTATTTTGACCTGTACACTGCCGGCAGAAATGACGCGGCGTGGCGCCTTAGAGAGGTATTCCATCGGCTGAATCTTCGCAGCCAATGGTCGGCTTTTTCCACGCTGGCAGCCTCGGGCGACTTCGACTTCGCCTGCCGTGGCATCGGTCTGGACTTCTCGCCGACTGGTGGTCACAACCTCCGCCTCTACCTCCCTGGCTCGCTCTGGCCGGTCGGACGCGTTCGGCGCCTTGTCGACCGGTGCGGATGGTCGGAGTTGCAATGGCAACTTGACCTGTTCAATACCCACATCCTGCGCGGTCGATCCGAGGTCGAGCCGGTGCGTTCCATGCTCGTCGGCTTGGTGTATGGGGAGGGTCTGCACCCTGCAAGGCCGGTGATCAAGCTCGATGGTCATCTGGCCGCACACAACGTCGACGACCTGGCTTCCGGCCGGGCGGTTTCCAGCCTGTCTCAGTCACTCGGCATCCCCTTACCGAAGTTCGAGCAGACGTTACTGACCATCACCAACGGACAGCTTCCCGCCACACTGCAGGGTGTGATGCAGTATTGCAGCCTCGATCTGTGCTTGCAGCCAAAACTCGGTGTCTACTTCCGCCCGTTGGAGTCGCCGTGCGAACACGCTGACAGACAACGCTCCCCACGGATTAAGCCGTCGCTCCTTGCTGGACTCGATAGTGCGGCACGACGGGCTGTGGAGGCATTGGAAGGGGAACGAGCCTCGGGTTTCCAACGGTCGACGCACTGCATGCGCTTTCCCCGCTCGGTCGGTTTCAAGGCCACTACCGAACTGCAAGAAGGCAGAGTATTTCAAACGGCTCTCATCGCTACGTCTCTGGTGTTCGCCACCAGAGGTGGATTCGAGGTGGATTGGGACGGTATCTTGGCCGACATCGATTATCTAGCCAACTGCCGCTTTCGGGAAGGCCGTGGCGGCTGGCGCTACTTCCCGAACCTTCCCGAGCTTCCACCCGATGCTGACGACCTGGCTCAGATCCTGCAGCTACTGCTGCTGTCGGGTCTCGATGTAGTCGATGAACTGTGCAAGTCCGCGGTCGATCTGCTCTTGTCTGGCCAGCGTCCCGACGGGTCGTTCGACACGTGGATAGTCGATCCACTGCTTCCCGCCCAGGCAAAATTGACATTTCAGCAGGCCATAGACGTCTGGTGGGGCGCCGGGCCAGATCCTGAAGTCATGGCAAACGTTCTCTACGCTCTTGCGTTGTGGGGACGATGGGAGTACGAGGAACATATGGCGGCCGCGGCCTCCTATCTCGCTGGTCAACAGATGCCTGACGGATCCTGGACCTCCACTTGGTACAGTGGACCGTTCTATGGGAGTTGGGTCTGCGCTCGGGCTGTTCGTTCAGTCCTGCCCCAACATCACACGCTCGGCTCCGTTGCTCGGTTTATCGCGGCTTCGCAGCAGCCTGATGGCGGGTGGGGTTCCGACGTCTCGGACCCAACCAGTACTGCCCAGGCGGTAAACTGCGCAGTGGCCGTACATGATTTGCTCCCGGACGCTGAGACTGTATTGAGGCGCGCCACAGAGTATCTGCTTCGGGAACAGGATGACGATGGTATCTGGCGCGGCAATGCTTTCATAAAGATGGAACTATCCCGAGCGAACTGCGGCATGACTTCCCACCGGCCGACGATTACGTACCAGAGCGCGGCCCTGACCACCGCTCTCGCCCTTCAGGCGTTGAGTGCCGTTCGAGCGGTGGTAGACGAATGTACTTGAGCGTCCGAACTCCGCGGGGCAGTCAACCGCCTGTAACACTTTCTCCCCGCGAGGCACTAATACACCGATAGCATCTCTTCCTCACAGCGATGACCCGTCAGGTGGGCGTAGGTCCCAGGGACGACCGGCCACATCGGTAGTGGGCGTGAGGAAGCTGGGGCGTTCAGTCGCCACGGTATCCGTGGGTTACTACGGGAACCAATTCGTTTGTGTCGTATCGCCGATCGGCATGAGTATCGCTGCCTGGTGCGATCACGCGAGCAGCGGTCCTGGTATCGGCATGCCGAACAGGGGGGAGGAAGCGCAGCGTTCGATTGAAGCATTCAATAGCGCAGCACAACCAGTATCGAATCTTGGAGGAAATTATGTCCCGAAGCTCCAGCTGGGCGAGAACCGCGCTCCGTATCTGCGTGGTCTTCTTTGCCATCGTCCTGACTCTGGCCCAGATTCCCCGCGCCTCCTCGGGCGTCTTCGCCGCCGGCACTCATGCCAGGGCAGGCGTGGTATCTCATTGCAAGACGATCAAATCGCAGGGTGTCGTCAAGTTCTCAGACTGGCAATTCCCCGCCAACCTGAACCCGTACACGATTTCAGCACTCGTCCAGGCGTACGTCGATAACGCGATCTCGGAGACGTTGTTTGTCTACGACAGCAAGGCACGGCTCCAGCCGCAGATGGCCACGGTCGTTCCCACGGTCAAGAACGGAGGGATCCGCGACAACGGGAAGACAATCGTGATCCATCTCAGGAAGAATCTGTTCTGGTCAAACGGAGCAACGATTACGTCGGCCGATGTCAAGTTTGGATTCCAGGTTGGATCCGACAAGGTGAGCGGACCCGTCTGCTCGGGAAGCTGTGACGTGATCGCACGGGTCGATACGCCCGACAAGTACACCGTGATTTTCCAGCTCAAACGACCGTATGTGCCGGTCCTCGCCTACGGGATCCCACCCATCATCCCTCCCAAATGGAAGAGTTCGGAAGGCTCCTGGTCGACCCCGCATGCCGCAGCACAGTCGATTTACGGGAATGCTGCATACAACTTCGAGAACAGCGACTATCCGACCAATGGCCCGTATCGAGTGACGCTGTTCGTCAAGGACGATCGGGTTACGTTTGCACCGATGAAGTACTACCGCAACCTGTCGTGTGGGAGCAACCTCAAGACGTTGATCTTCGCCTTCTATTCGGATAAAGCCGCACTCATCGCCGCAGCGGCAACCGGCAATACCGATGTGACCGGTGGCGGCGGTGGATACACCCAGGCCGACATGCCGGTGTTGCAGCAACACGCCGGGAACTACAAGCTCAGCAACGTGGCCAGCTTCAGTCAGGAACACTTCGAGTTCAATCTCGATCCAACGTACAAGGGCAAGGCCAACCCACTGTCCAATCTCAAGGTGCGTCAAGCGCTGGCACTTGCGCTCGACAAAATGGGTCTCGTTCGCAGCGCCCTCGCGACCTCGGCCGCCACCGCGAAATCCATCATTGCCTGGTCACCCTGGGTCAACACGCCGCAGCTGGTACAGCCATATGCGGACAAGTCGATTCGCGGCCAGTGGGACCCGATTGCGAAGAAATATACCGCCGCCACGGGCAGCGGCAAGACGCTGCAGGACGCCAAAAAGTTGCTCAATCAGACACCGTACAAAGGCGGCTTCAGCCTCGATCTCTATACCAGCGCGGGTAACTCCGTGCGAGTCGCCGAAGCCGGTGTGGTGCAGAGCAACTGGAAGCAGCTCGGCGTCAACGTGTCCACCAACTTCTCGCCGGCCAGCAAATTCTTCAGCGACTGGGCCACCGGCAGTGAGCTCAATCACGGGGCATTCCAGGTAGCCCTGTTTGGATTTACCGGTTCGCCCGACCCCGATCAAATCAAATACAACGTCGTCTCGAAGTACATCGATCGGGAGAAGCAGGATCATTCCTCACCACTGAACGTCAACTACGCGGCGATTCACGATACGGCAATCGACAAGGCCATGGCTGCCGGCGGGGCGGCCATCAGCTCCAAGGCGCGTGCGCAGCAGTACGCGATCGTGCAACAGCGCATCAATCAACAGGCGTACTGGATCCCGCTGTACTTCCGGCCCAACATCGCGACGGCTGACTCCAAGGTGAAGAACGTCGTCAACAATCCCACCCAGATCGGACCGACCTGGAATATCACTGCCTGGCAACGAGCGAGTTAGCTCCTCTACGAGCGGGAAGGAGCCACGCCCTTCCCGCTCGTACTCCCCCCAACCTTGTAACAATCTGCGAAGATGTGGCACTAATACTCTATGGAGCTATAAATCTCTCCACGTATCGGGCCGCCTGGTTCCGGTGAGTGGGGAGGCACCTAGACGTGGCGGGGCACGCCCCAGGGATCGTGCCCTCGGGGAAGAAACGTGGAGGATCTAGGGGAGATCTCGGGCACACGCGTTCTGCCGTGGGCGCCGGTTCCGTTTCGACGGTCTGCTCCCTCATGTGCCGACGACTTTCGAGGGTTCGAGCAAGTGTACGAAGAGTGTCTGCCCGTGGTCCTGAAGTACATGCTGGCGCGTGTACGGGATCCGGTGCTGGCGGAGGATCTGGCGGGTGACGTGTTTGAACGTGCGGTACGAGCGTGGCCGACCTTCGAGCATCGCTCCTCCCCTACCACGTGGGTCCTTGGTATCGCCCATCATGTGGTCTCGCATCACTGGAGAAAGGTCCGGACGCAGCCGGTCCAGGTGGCGGAAGTACCGGCCGAACATATCGATACGAATGAGGCGACTCCGGAGGAACAGGTGGAGCGGTACGACGATGCGGAACGGGTGCGGCGGGTTCTGGCCCATCTCCCGGCCAAGGAACAGGAGTTGCTGGCGCTCCGCTTCGCGGCCGATCTGTCCTTCCGCGATATCGCTGCCGTCCTGGAGGTGCGCGAGGTGACAGTACGTGTGCGAGTGCATCGCGTAATGCGCCGGCTCGAGCGCATGTTGCTGGTGGTGGAAGGATGAATAGGCGACTCTGGCAGCGGCTCACCATGGGGCGACATCGCTCCCAACTGGAAGGTGACCTGCGCGATTACTACAACTCAGCCTTTGATACAGGTTGGGATGTCGAGATCGAAGGTCGCATTCATGCCCGGGTATCGCGCGCGATCGCCACGCAGCGCACGACGTCGCGTGTCCCAGGCAGCATATTTCACCTGAAGCGGTTCATGGGGCCACATGTTGCCGCCGTCATCTGTGCCGGTGCGGTCCTGCTGGCCTTTGGTGGCATGATCGACGGCGGACGTGGAGGATCGCAGGCGCAGGTGCAACCAACCAGTTCTCCGCGTACCGTGCAGCCGGCCCGGTCGAACGCCAATGCCAAGCTATCGCTCGTGTCGGTACAGCCTCCCACCAGTGTGGCGATGGCGGTCTGACCGCCCAATCGAGTGCACGGAGCACGGTCGATCGGGCATGCCTGCACAGTTCCGGTAGGGACGGCCCGCGAAGCAGTGGCCGGCCGCCCGGTCGCCCCGCACCAGGGCGGCGAGGCAATGCCCTATACATGCGGCGTCGCCCTACCGCTCACAGTCGACCGAGCGTTAGGTCATTCCCTCCAGCAACGCTGGAAGGTCACCCAGGTTGTCGAGTGTGCTGATTCGGTCGCGCGGCGCTCCGTTGAGATCCGCACGCTCGTGTGCCCAGGTGAGGCTGTATGGGACGTGCACGGCGCGTGCGCCGAGGGCCACGACCGGCAAAATATCGGACCGGATCGAATTCCCGACCATGACGAACTCGTCGGCTTTGATTCCAGCATCGTTCATGATCCGCCCATATGTCTGCTCATCCTTCTCCGATACGATCTCGA
>JANWJD010000036.1 GCA_025449555.1 Chloroflexota bacterium
ACTGCGCTGCGGCGCGGGCCTGCCCTACCGGAGGTCGACGAAGCGCCACGTCCCCTTATCCTGATGCCTATGGGGCACCCTCACCCCCTGGCCCCTCTCCCGCAGGGCAGGAGAGGGGAGATACTCCCCATAACGGGATTATGTAGGGCGGAACGGCACGCCGGCCGTTCCCTACGACGGTTCCGCGACACGTTAGCGAGGTTGTGCGGCGACGGTCTTGCGGTGAGAATCCTGGCGGTTAGGCGTCGCGGGGGGCCGGCCGGCGGTTGAAGCGGCGGCCCGGGTTGGGTCGGTCGCCGCGGCCGGAGTCATTTCCGGCGGAGGAGCCTCGAACGAACGGTGAACCGTTTGCGTTCGAGCGACCTCCCTGGCTTCGTCGATTATCGTCGCGGCGCGGGGCCTGCCGGCCCTGTCCACCGGAAAAGCCGCGATCTTTCGGCCGGGACTGAGCTGAGGGACCACGGGCGATCTTGGTGCCAGTGCGTTCGCCGGCGAGATGGCGCTCGATAGCGCGCAAACCCTCTTCGTCGTCGGGCGCGATGAACATGATCGCGGTTCCCGTCTCACCGGCTCGTCCGGTACGACCGATGCGGTGCACGTAGGTCTCCGGGGTGTCGGGAAGGTCAAAGTTGAAGACGTGAGTCAAGCCGGCGATATCCAGGCCACGGGCCGCGATGTCGGTGGCCACAACTGCCTGCAGCTTGGCCGACTTCAGATCAGCCAGGACGCGCTCGCGTTGTCCCTGGGTGCGGCGTCCGTGCAGCGCTGCGACCTTGTAGCCGTCACGCGCGAGATCGCGCGCCAGCTTGTCGGCCTTATACGTGGTGCGGCGAAAGATGAGGGCCAGGAAACAGCTGGGATCGTCCAAGTAGCGCCGCAAGGCTTTGAGCTTGTCGCCATCGGGGACGCGCTCGAAGGACTGCTCGATTTCGTCGACCGTGGCTCGTTCGGGATCGACCGAGATGGTGACCGGCTCGCGCATCTGGCGATTGGCCAGGCCGAGCACGTCCGACGGGATCGTGGCCGAGAACAGCCCCGTTTGTCGGGCTGGGGGCGTACGTCGCAGGATTCGTTCGATCGCGGGCAGGAAGCCCACGTCCAGCATGCGGTCCGCCTCGTCGAGAATGGCCATGCGGACGCCGTCGAGGCGAAGCGCACGACGCTCCAGCAGGTCTTCGACGCGACCGGGGGTTCCGACCACGACATGCGCGCCGTTGCGCAACGCGGATATCTGTGGACTCAAGCCGACGCCGCCATAGACGGCGACGACTCCGACGTTAAATGGTTTACCGAGCCGCGAAATTTCCTCGGCAACCTGGATGCAGAGTTCGCGCGTCGGAACCAGGACGATGGCCTGGACCTCGCGACGTGAGGTGTTAATAGATTCGATCAGGGGAATGCCGAAGCCGGCGGTTTTCCCGGTACCGGTCTGCGCCTGTCCCAGCACGTCGCGGCCTTCCCGCAGCACGGGAATGGCCTGCTCTTGAATCGGCGTGGGCGTGGAATAGCCCATGGATTGAAGCGCGCGGGCCAGTTGCGGTCCCACGGGCAGGTCGCCGAAGTGGGACGTGGATGTTTCAGTTAGTGATTGGGTCGATAGTGCCAAAAGATTACGCCCTCCTGGGCAAAAAAAAGCCCCGCCGCTCCCGGCGGGAGAAATAGCGTCAACGGTGTTGACATAGTCATTATAGCAGGCCGGCGAATGGCCGTCGGTGCATGAGAGGAATCCGAACGACGCTTTCAAGAACGGTGGTAAATTACGACACATGATCAGTGTGATCGAAGCCGCCAAGCTTATTGACTGTAACCCGGAAACGATTCGCCGTTGGATCCGGTCTGGGCGGCTGCCTGCACAGAGGGAAGGTGCTCGGTACCTCATCGATGCGAGCAACCTTGGCAAGATCGTGGGAAGCGAAATGTTACCGCTCCCTCGAGGGTGGCAGAGAACGGCCGGAGGCAAACCGATGCCCGATATAGTGCGTTGGCTCGATCGCTCCCGGCGTCGCGGAGCCTGACTGTCACCGATTTCGGATAGTCGGGTCTGGGTTGTCACCATGCCCACGAGCTAGGTTCCGAGCCATCTACCTAATGCAGGATCAGGCGGGATAGTGTGCATCGAGTGGATGTTAGGGCGAGGCCGCGCCAGTAGTGACTCGCCGTCCTGGTGTCGCGCGACCGGGCGGCCGGCCACTGCTTCGCGGGCCGGCCCTACCGGAGGCGGCAACGCGTAGCAGGACCATTGCACAGCATGCGTCGTGGTCGTGCACCAGTGGAGAGCTCCATTCCGGATGGCGACACTGCGGCGGGTGAAGAGGGTGGTTGCGCATCGTCGAGCCGAGGGCGCCACTCGGTGAGCACGGGGTCGACCACAAGGGTCGACGCTACGACGGTTAGCACTTGTGTCAATGGGCATGGTATTTCTTTTTTGGGGGCCAAGCGTGCCGTCGTCATCACCGTTAGGAACCTATAATGATGGTATCCTCCCACCCCTTCTGGAGTTCATTTGACTGCACGTGAGCAGCTTTCCGTCTTTCCGTCTGGCCATCAGAGCCAGATCCGTCGCATCCTCGATCCGCTCAACCCGCCACAGCTCGAGGCCGTCACGCACACGGACGGCCCCATGTTGGTGCTGGCCGGGGCGGGCAGCGGCAAGACGCGGGTCCTGACGCACCGTATCGCCTATCTGCTTGACGTCAAGGGCGTGAGCCCATTCAACATCCTGGCAGTGACGTTTACCAACAAAGCCGCGGGCGAGATGAAGGAACGCGTCATCGCTCTGGCCGGTCGACCCGGTGAATTCGTTACGGTCGGCACCTTCCACTCTTTCTGCGTACGGCTACTGCGCGCCGAAGCGGAGTTTTTTCACCGGCCCAACTTCTCGATCTATGACACGGCGGATCAACTCAGCCTGATCAAGCAGGCCATGTCGATCGCCGACATTCCGGAGGGCCGGACCAAGCCGGCCGCGATTCTGGGAGCGATCTCGGACGCCAAGAACGAGTTGGTTGGTCCCCTGGACTACGTCGCGAACAGTTACTTCGAGGAACTGGTGCGGCGCGTGTATCCGGTATACACGGAGCTGCTGCGGCAGAACTCGGCGTTCGATTTCGACGACCTGATCATGGAGGCGGTGACGTATCTGCAAACGCACCCGGAACGCCGGGAGATGTACGCGGAGCGCTATCAGTACATCCTGGTCGACGAGTACCAGGACACGAACCACGCCCAGTACACGCTGGTCAATCTGCTTGCCGCGCGCCATCACAACCTCTTCGTGGTGGGCGACGACGACCAATCCGTGTACTCGTGGCGGGGGGCCGATATCCGCAACATCCTGGAGTTCGAGCGCGACTACACAAACGTCCTCGAGATCAAGCTCGAGCAGAATTACCGCTCGAGCCAGAACATTCTGGATGCGGCGCACGGTGTTATTTCGCAGAACATCGGCCGGAAACCGAAGCGCCTGTGGACGGAGCAAGCGGCGGGCGCGGAAATCCAGCTCTTCCACGCGTACAACGAGGAAGAGGAGGCGTCATTCGTTACGAATGAAATCGAGCGCCTCGGCCGGAATGCGCAGATCGGCGCCGGTGAGTGTGCGGTGATGTACCGGACCAACGCCCAGTCCCGGGCGCTGGAAGAGGCATTCATCCGGGCAAATCTGCCGTATGTGCTGGTGGGAGCTACCCGTTTTTACGAACGGCGAGAAGTTCGGGACATGGTGGCCTATCTCCGACTCATTCAGAATCCGAACGACGGCGTGACCCTGCGTCGCGTGATCAACGTGCCGCCGCGCAAGATTGGGGACACCACGTTGCGAGCGCTGCGCGTATGGGCCGAGGCGGAGGGCCGTCCGCTGATGGCGGCGGTGGACGCCGCGAACGAGATCGACGGCGTGGGTACGCCGGCGCGCCGCGCCCTGACCAGCTTCTCGACCACCATGGCCGAGCTGCGTGCGGCCGCGACCGAGCTGAACGTGCTGGATCTGCTGGATCTGGTGGTGCAGCGCACGCGCTACGAGGCGTACCTAGTTGACGGTAGCGACGAGGGCGAGGATCGCTGGAACAACATTCTGGAGCTTCGCACGGTTGCCCAGGATTACTGCGATGAACCGCCAATGGAGGGACTGCGTTCCTTTCTCGAAAATGTCTCGCTGCTGGGGGAGACGGATGACCTCGACGATGCCGATGCTCGCCCGCGCGTGACTCTTATGACTCTGCACGCGGCCAAGGGCCTCGAATACCGGGTCGTGTTTCTGGTCGGGATGGAAGAGAACATCTTCCCACACATGCGCAGTATCGACGATCCAACCCAGATGGAGGAAGAGCGACGCCTCTGTTACGTGGGCATCACACGTGCCAAGGAGCGGCTGTATCTGGTGCATGCGGCTCGTCGGAATTTCCACGGAAACACTGTGATCAATCCGCCGTCGCGGTTCCTGGAAAACATTCCCGAGCGGCTGTGGAGCGAATCGGGGGTTGCGCCCCGGAGCTATCTGCGCCGGGAGTTCACGCCGGTGTCTCCGCTGGCCGACATCTGGTCGGTTAACTCGCAGCCGGCACCCGCCGCCGCGCCGTCCCAATCTTTCAGTGCCGGCGACCGCGTACGTCATAAACACTTCGGCACCGGGACGGTGCTGTCGAGCACGATGACCTCCGACGATGAAGAGGTCGAGGTCGAGTTCACGGCACCGTCAGGCAAGATCACGAAACGATTGCTGGCGAGCTTCGCCCGGCTCGAGCGCATATAACAGACGCTCCGACGGGAAGAGAGGGACCGGGCATTGAGTAGCCGGAAAATAGGGACACGCCGCAAGATCGTGGGCGGCAACTGGAAGATGAACACGACCATCGACGGAGCGGTCGATCTGGCTCAGGAGGTGGTGCGCCGCCTGGGCAACACCCGGAATGTCGAGGTCGTGCTCTGCCCCCCGTTCCCCAACCTGGAAGCGGTGTATCGAGTGATCGCCGGCACAGGACTGCAACTGGGTGGTCAGAATCTATTCTGGGAAGACTACGGCGCGTACACCGGAGAGGTGTCGGCGCCGATGCTGACGGCGGCAGGATGTGAGTGGGTCATCGTCGGCCACTCCGAACGTCGGCACATCATGGGGGAAAGCAATGAGATGGTGAATCGCAAGCTGCATGCGGCGCTCCACCACGATCTCTCCGTCATGCTGGCCATCGGGGAAACGAAAGAGGAGCGACACGCGGGAGCGATGGAGCGGGTGCTGCGCGTGCAACTCGAGCAATCGTTAGAGCGCATCGACGCCGGCGCGATGGATCGGATCGTGATCGCGTACGAGCCGGTCTGGGCGATCGGCACGGGCGAGACCGCGACGCCGGCCCAAGCCAGGGAGGCGCACGCCTTCGTGCGTACCGTGCTGGGTGAGCTGTTTGGCCAGGAAGTCGCGGAAGCGACCCGGATTCAGTATGGGGGCAGCGTCACCGCGGCGAATGCGGCCGAGCTGATGGGAGAGCCGGAGATCGACGGGGCGCTGGTGGGCGGCGCGAGTCTCAAGCCGGATGATTTTGCGGAGATTGTGCGGGCGGCCGGGGGTGGTCGCGCAATCTTAGGTTGATACTGGCAGCATGGTGGGATACTGATCGGCTTTGACGAGCCACGTAGAAGTTTTTCTTTTCAGAGAGATGGTCGAGGACGGCGATTACCCTTCAATCGGGCCGTTCAATTTCGCGCTCGGAGTGAGAACCGATGAACCGCCCCTGGACATCGAGGTGCGAAATGGCACCGTCGAGCCTCAACCAGAGGCTCGACGAGGTCGCGGCATGTCGGTCGCTCCGCATGACCCGCGTAATCTATCTCCCCGACATAGACCACCAAGCCTTGGCGGTACGGGATCATATCCCGTATGGATGATCTCATCTCTCGATTTAGGGTCACGACTTCATTACCGGTCCACGAGCCATGCACACGGCGTGGTTGAACCAGCATTTCAAATGAGTTTGAAGGAGTATGAAACGGCCATCGAGGCAACCAGAACTCGATGGACAAGGGTGGTAGGATGAGATCACTATGACGGCGTTAGAACTTCTTGAAGAAACCGTGCGCACCGACCACCTCGCCAGTTCTCGTGCAATGGCGCAGGCTGTCCACCGCCGAGTGTCGCAAATGCTCACGGACGGGCAGCCTCCGCAAGCGATATACGACGCAATCGATGTGTTGTATCGTCGCTTCAGAGATGACGGGCACCCGATAGAGCGGGATGCCATGGTGGAAGTATTGGACTGGTTCGAGGACGAAGGCATTCTGCAAACGGCTTGATCAGCGCCTGATGTAGGAGTCGCGACCATCACGTCGAGTGACGCAAGCGTACATAAGGACTTCGAGATAGACCTCCGACGCTCGAATCCTTTTCGCCGGAAAGGCGGCGGGCCACTGCGGCGAATGGTGTCGAGAGCCCGCCCTACCGGATGGCTCGGGGGCGAGGCATCCGGTAGGGCACGTGATTTAACAGGACGGTGAGTAGCTCGGGTACGTTCCCAGGTAGGTGTAGTTACCACCCAGGGAGATTGAGGTCGGGCTGCGCTCGAACCAGGGTAAGAAGGCGGCATCCTGGAGGTGGTATGTTGTCCCGCCCGCCACCGATACCGGGAAGTCGACGCCGACCAGAGGATCGCCCGCCTCGAGATACGGTGAGCACCCGTAGTAGTAGCCGGTCAGTGCCGTGGTCCAGGACGGCACGATATTGGTGATGAAAGGGTCGTTCATCCATTCGATCACCTCGTGGCTCAAGATGCTCACATCCTGAATGTCTGAGAAGGGCGCCGGCACCAGGTTGGGGTCCATATAGGCAGCGAAGATGAAGGTGTTGATCCGCTGGTTTCCGTTGCCGTTTACGGAGCCACTGCCGTTTGGCGCGGCGACGGGGCTAGCCCCGTGAAACCCGAGCGTGCAGCACTGCGTCGGTGTGTAGGTGAAGGTGTTGTACGTGAGAAAGATGGGCAGGGAGGTTGGATCGATGTGGAGGGAGCCAAGCATATTTTGCAGCCGGGTCGAGAACCAGTGCTGATCGATCAATCCGATCGTCTGACCGTTGCCGGGTGCGGGCGACTCCATCCCCTGGCCGGACGGTACGGTGATGGTCTGCGTGGGCAAAACGGTGGGTTGCGCCAGCAGAACGTGCCAGTCGGGGCTGGTCGTAGCAATGTTGGTCCAGAAGTTGCCGCGCTGCATCGCATCTCCATACTGTGTTTCGCCGGTAGTGAAGCCGGCAGTCTGGAAGACGGGAGAGGCGACAGTCGCGTCGGTTTTCGTGCTCCCGTCGTATACGGCTCCGTCGGAAAACACGACTCGCAACGGAACGATTTCGGTTAGCACCGTGGTGGTGGCTGAACCGGCCGCGGGATCGGTTCCCACCATGCGATAGGGGTAAGTGGTCCCGTTGTAGGTGAAGGAGCCACCCCAGGTCGGGACGGTGCGTGCACCCGCCTGCGGTGCTTTGCCCAGCGGTTCGACCCCGAAGCGTGGCACGAAGGCGCCGGCGGCGAGTGTAACCGGCACGCCGTGACTTCCGATGGTCCCTGGTAAGAGCGCGAACACACTTAGCGACGCGGCCAGGCATAGAGTGATGATTCGTCGTGGCATATCACTATCCTTTCTCATGGCGTGAAGATTGGTTGGAAGGATCTCTAGCTTGGGGTACGGTCGAATGAGCTCAATGCCAGCCGTCTGTCGGTCTCCTCTCCCGCTGCGGTGAGATGCGTCATCGCCGTTCGATCCAGAATTGCCCACCCTCGTCTCCGGCGAGCTGGCGAGCGAGGGCGTGACCGGTGTCCCGGCACCATCCGCTGATGGCTTCACCGGCCGAGGGTTCGGAGGAGACCACCTCCAATATTTGACCCGGCAGGAGTTCTTCCAAGCAGCGGGCGATGGCAGCGAGGAGAATGTCTATCGCCTCGCCTCCGGCCTCGAGGATCGAATGGGCGGGAGAGAGTTTATAGTCAAGGTTCGTGCTTGATTCGTCGCTCATGTGCCGCGTGCCTTTTCTGTTCCGGTCGAGCCTGCAATGGGAGCTGCGTGATAGCGGCACTGTATCAAGACGGGTTTCCCATTTCATTCCCACTGGCTGGCGCGGTCGTTTTGAGGCGGAGGAATCTGGCGTGGTGCGTTTGTCAAGAGAGTCCCCATGCTAACGGGCGGCACCACGCGGGGTAAACATGGCGAGAGGAGCGGCGAAGACATCCACGACGCCTCGGCGCGACGTAGCGCCGGGTAGCCGGGCGCAGGGCGGGCGCTGTCCCCGCGGCAGTTTCACGGAGGACCCCGAGCGCCTCGGCGACGGAGCGCCGAGCTACGACGGACGCGACCGGCGTGGCGATCCGCCCCGGCCTCTGCGTGCGCCACCGGGCGGCCAGGAGGGCAGGCGCGGGGGCCGTGCCCTACGACCATCGCGACGGGCGGGAATGAAATGGGAAAGTCTGCCGGTTACACTGCGTCCATACTGCTCGTCAGGCGCAGTGCTGCGAGCAAGCCCACCGAAGAACACTGGGACAGGATATTGACAAGCCAGATACTTGACAGATGTTGCGCATGGTAACATCATCTGATATAGTTGCGCCTAACTGTGAGGCGCGGGGGCGAGAGCGGCGGGTACATGCGATCGATGCGTGGTATCGTCCGCCTGCAAGAGGCGAGGTGGAAGCGTTGACTGCTTCCCGTGTCGTACGTAAGGAGAATCTGGAGTTTTGGATTGAATCATTGACGGCGTTGGAGACGAAATGCATGGCTCCGGAGGCGCGGCGGGTGCGACTCTGGTAGCAGTACGCGACATTGCCGCGGACGAGGCGCCCGAGTTACCCGCTTACGAGTGGGAGGACGTTCTACGCCACGACAAGGCCGGCGACTTCTGCATCGTGTTCCACGACGGCGTGTACGACGTCAGCGAGTGGATGTACCGTCATCCGGGCGGCGCCGAAATACTGATCGGGGCCTGGGGACAGGATGTCTCGGAACTGTTCGCCTCGATCGGTCACACCGATGAGGCATGGCTCCTCACCCAGGCCTTCAAGGTCGGGGTGTTGAAGGACGGGTCGCGGCCCCCCCTGAATCCCGGACTCCCGACCATGACCGTGCCCGAGGGACCCGGTGTACGCGGTCCCGGCGCCCACCAGGCAGGGCCCAAATTACGTCCGCTCGGCATATCCGGCAGCGAGTACGACGATCCACGCGAACTGAGAGAGTACGACTGGGATGAGATTCTTCGCCACGATAAGCCCGGAGATTACTGGGTTGCCATGTGGGGCGGTGTGTACGACGTCAGTGAGTGGATCTATCACCACCCGGGTGGCGCCGAGATCTTGATTCAGCAGTACGGGCACGACGCCAGTCATGCCTTCAGTAAGGCGGGCCATTCCGACGAGGCCTGGAAGCTGGCGCAATCGTTCAAGGTTGGCCGGCTGAAAGACGGAGCAACACCCCCCAAGCGCGCCGGCTCTCCCGCGCTGACGGCGGGGTACGTCCATTCGCACGCGCCCGGGAAACCTGAAGCAGACGAGGCGCCGCCGGACGACCAGGTGCTCGATATCCCCTGGGCGGTGCGCTGGCTAGTACCCAAGGGTGAGCGTTTTGCCAATTTTGACCTCATCAACGACAACGACACGCAACTGGAGTATTACCGGAAGTTCGGCCATATCTACGCCGTTGGCATTCCAACCAAGAAGTGGCGCCTGGTTGTGGTGTCCGATCCCGAGTTGCTCGACGAGGTTGCGACCAATGAAGAGCAGTTTGGGAAGCGGGCCGAGGATATTAACTTCTTCGACCAGTTAGCCGGACCTCGCGGCGGCGGCATTTCAGTCGTGAGCGACAGCGACTACTACAACCGCGTGCGGCGCATCATGCTTCCGTGGTATGCCCCGGCGCATCAGAAGACGCAGTTCGGTCGCATGAAAGAGCTCGCCCGAAAGATGGTCGACTCCTGGGCCACCATGGCGGACGACCAACCCCTGAACCTGCGGGATTGGATGACGCGGTATTCCCTCGAAGTATCGGGTCGCGGCGCCTGTAATTACGATTTCGGCCTGCTCGATCCGGACACCGCGCCGAGCGACTTCGCGGCTGCCGTGCCTGACAGTACCAAAGAGAGTATCGCGCGCATCGCCGAGCCCCGGCCGGATTTCACCCTTCTGTCCGGCCGGACCAAGCGCGCTCGCAAGCGGAAGTACAAACACGACACCAGGGTGCTGTTCTCGACGGCAGACT
>JANWJD010000037.1 GCA_025449555.1 Chloroflexota bacterium
GGTTGGTGTCCCCGGTGATCTCCGCATAGCGCTGAATGTCCTCGTCGCCGATCGTCTTGGTGAACTCCGCACTATCACCAACCTGCCAATTCGCCATGATACCTCTCGTTGTCAACGCCTCCCGCGTTTAACGCACGGCACGCAGGCGTGCCTACTGTTGTCGGCGGAGAGGTCGAGCCTCCCCGAGCTCGCCGGGGACAGAGCCCGGCCTACGAACCACTCGATTATTTTCAATGTGACTCTAGGCAGATTCGGTCTCTCGTGTTCGCAGGTGCTTGCCCGCCTCCGCCCGCAGTATTTTCCCGGCGGCGTTCTTCGGCAAATCCGGCAGAATGACTATCTTCTTTGGCGTCTTGTACCGTGCCAGATTTTCCCGGCAGAATTCCCGCAACTCTTGCTCGCTCGCGGTTTGGTCGGGCCGCAATGAAACGGCGGCCTGCACGGCCTGTCCCCAGCGGTCGTCCGCCACACCGATCACGGCGGCCTCTCGCACGCTCGGGTGCATGGCGAGCACCGCTTCGACTTCGGCGGGATAGACGTTCTCCCCGCCGGTGATGATCATATCCTTCTTCCGGTCCACGATGCGGTAAAACCCCTCGGCATCACGGCAGACCAGATCGCCCGTCGCAAACCAGCCGTCGTGGAACGCCTCCGCCGTTGCTTCCGGACGTCGCCAGTACCCCGCGCACATATGGGGTCCCGCCAGCCAGAGTTCACCCACCGTTCCATCCGGCACGTCGGCACCCGTATCATCCACCAGGCGTGCTTGTGCGAACATCGTCAGCCGGCCCACTGTATGGTCCATGTTGCGGGCGGCGTCCGCATCGGAGGTGGCGAAGTTGTTTGGGCCCACTTCGGTCAGCCCGTATCCCTGCTTGAACAGCCGCACCTTCTCCTTCCAGGGACGTGCCGTTTCACGTGACAGCGGCGCGCCACCGGAGATCGCCCAGCGCAGGTGTGAAAGATCAGCTGTCTCGAAGCCGGGTTGCTCCGCCACCAGGCTGAACATGGTGGGCACCATGAACATCACCGATGGTCGCTGTTCCTGCAGAATGCGGAGTGCCTGAATGGGGTCAAACCGACGAGGGAGGATCACCCGACCACCCAGCATCAGCAGCGGTAGGGTGAAGACGTTCAATCCCCCGGTGTGAAACATCGGCGTGAAGCTTGGGCCAACATCCGCTTCGGAGAGCCCCCAGCTTATTGCCGTGTTGATAGCGTTCCAGAGAATGGAGCCGTGCGTCAGAATCGCGCCCTTGGGCAGCCCGGTCGTTCCACCGGTATAGAGGATGAGCCAGGGATCGTTCAGGCGAACGTCGGCCCGCGGGGCCGGTTCTTCCGGCGCTGGTAGGTCACTGCAGGCGGGGTGACCGTCTCCGGATACGGTGACGAGTGGAATGTCGGGAGCGATCATGTGAGCCAGGTCCGCACAGTCGGTGCCTGCCACGATCAAGGATGGCTCGACGTCGCGGATCAATTCGCCGATTTCCCGAGCCGCCAACCGCCAGTTGAGTGGCACCATGATCGCGCCCAGTCGGCCACACGCGAACAGGAGATCAAGCATCTCGACCCCATTCTCCATCAGGAGCACGACTCGATCGCCCTGGCGAACTCCCAGCTGCGCCAGTCCCCTGGCGACGACCTCGGCCCGAGCTCGCAGTTCACCGTAGGTGTAGTCGGTTGCCGTGTCGGGGTCTGTGACTGCGACCCGATCCGGCCAGAGTGCACTGAGTCGCTCCAGCCAGTCGGGTGAGCGGTCGCGCAACCCGGGTACAACGAAATTCATGTGGCCGGGCCCCAGCTGAGCACGCTTGCCGCCCAGGTATAGCCCACCCCAGCCGCCGCCAGCACAACCGTGTCTCCATCGTGCAGTAGCCCGGCACGTCGGGCCTCCACCAGGGCGACGAATTGGTCCGCGGCCTGCATATGACCGTAATTCTCGAGGTAATAGGAGCGTTCGGCGTGTAGCGCCCAACGTAGCCAGTCGTACATCGAGCGCTTCATGTGAACCGGCGCCAGAAAATCCACTTGGTCCCGTCCGCTGGCCTGCAGTGCCGTTGTTACGACTCGCAAGAAATTGTCGCCCGATACCTCGTCGAGCCGGTTCCGCATATGGTCGAGATCGGGCACGTCCAGATAGTAGTCGCCGGCTGCAACCGTTCTCTCATTCGCCGGATGCCGGCTCCCGCCGGCACGCATCACGACATCCTCACTGAGCGACCCGTCCACGATGCTGGCCGAGGCCAACAACAGATTGCGATCGAAGTCACGTCGGAGCACGGCTGCACCGGCACCGTCACCAAAGTTGAACATGAAGCGTCCCCGGGCGTTGTGTCGATTCACCAGAGAACTCTCCTTGGAGGCAGCCACGACCAGGACCGTGCGCAGTGCCGGATCGTTCAGCATCATGCTGCGCACGATCCGTAGCGTGACCGGCGTACCGGCACAGAGGGCATAGACCTCGAACGCTTCGGCTCGATCCGCGCCGAGCTGGTGAGTAACCTTCGTGGCGGCCGACCACACGACATAATCTTTGAACTCGCTTCCGCAGTACACCACCAGGTCGAGTTCGTCCGGCTCGACGCGAGCGTCCTGCAGTGCTGCTTGCGCGGCGGCGAATGCCATCTGGGAGACATGGCAATCCGGCCCGGCCCGATGAACCTGCCGGATACCGAACTTCTCGAACAGCACCTCGGCCGGAACTCCGGTTTCCCCCGAAAGCTGTTCGGCGGTTACCACCTCTGGCGGGACGTACATGCCGATACCGGCGACGCCGATGGTCACAGTGCTATCCGACATGACTCACCGGGTGGTGCGCGGTGCTCCCTGTAGCGTCGCCCCTTGTGGGCGACCTTCGCGGTGTCGTCACCGCCGTCATTCCGTATATCGGTTGGACCCCTTCGTCAGTACCACTGGGAATGTGGTGTCGAAGGATATGCCACCGGGGACGCCCACACGGGGCGACGCTACCTATATCTGCAACTATGTGTCCCGGCGCCGTGTTTCGCACCAGCCGGGATCGGAGCCCCGGCCTACACCGGATTGATCGCGGCCGTCGGCGGCCGACTTTGGGCGTTGTGCCCTCCACTCTACCGCCCACCGGTCGTCACATCCTTCAGAAATGCAATCACAGCCTGGTTGAAGCGTTCGGCTGCTTCGATCTGCACCACGTGACCCGCGCCGGGGATCATCTCCAGCCGGGCGTGCGGCAGGGCTGCTGCCAGCAATTGCGCGTTCGCCGGCGGCACTACGTGATCTTCAGTGCCGGCGATCACCAACGTCGGCGCCTCAATCTCACTCAACCTGGCCTCGGCATTGAAGGTGAGTCCTGCCATGGCCTGCGCCAGAGCCGCTGCGGGGGGTTGGGGATGCTGCAGTCGCCAGGCGACAATTTGTTCGAACTCGTCGGCATGATCCTGTACCCATGCCGGGTTGGAAAAGGCCAGTGGCATGGCGCTCCGGATCTTGCCTGTGGGGGAGAGCGTCGGATCCGGGGTGAGCGCGCGAACCGCCTCGGGCGGTAAAGGCACCATGTTGGGTCCGCCAAATGCAGTGGCGACCAGCACCAACCGGTCGAGACGATCTCGATAGGTCAGTGCGAATTCCTGGGCGATAAATCCTCCCATGGAGAGTCCGAGCCCGTGAGTTCGCTCCCAGCCAAGATAGTCGAGCAGCCCGGCCAGATCCGCTGCGTTCTCGCCATGCGAGTACGGCCCCGGCGGCCTATCGCTCAGGCCCACCCCGCGATTGTCGTACACCAGGGTGCGAAAGTGTTGCGAGAATTCCGGTAGCTGCCGGTACCACATCCACGAGTCATAGCCCAGTCCCTCGATCAATGCCAGATTCGGGCCCTCGCCGTGGATTTCGTAGTACAGATTGATGCCGTTGATGTGAGCGGTTGCCATTTGCTCTAGCTCCGTATCACCGGGGTTGAAGACGCATCGACCGGCATGATCTCCTCCGTTCGAGCAGAGAGCGCATCCCCCTCCACTTCTCCCAGACCGGGTTGCGGCACGGGTGAGGCCCCCGGGAAGCGGCGCTGGACCAGGCCCGCGATGCCCTGGGGAAAGAAGTAGATCAGCAGGAGATAGATCACGCCGAAGATCAAGAGCGGTTGCCCGATCGTGTTATGCAGCCAGTTGGGCAGATTGGTCACCCAACCGGCGCCTGCCAGGTCATTCAGATAGCGATCGAGCGCCCGTACGAGGGCCGCGCCCAGCATCGCGCCCCACAGGCTGCCCGCTCCGCCGATGATCACCATCAGGAGGAGCTGAATCGTGACATCGGCGGTGAAGAGGTTGGTCGAAACCGCCCCCACGAAGAGGGCGTCGAGCGCGCCGACCAGCGTGGCCAGTGTCCCGGAGATCACGTAAGCCAGCAGCTTGTAGACAAATGGTCGGTATCCCAACATCAGCGAGCGTTGTTCGTTCTCGCGAATCGCCTGCCACACCCGGCCCACTGGAGAGTGCACGAACACCCGGAGCAACAGAAAACTGCATACCAGAACCGCCAGCGCCACGTAGTAGAAGTGTGTCTGGCTGGTTGGCCCAACCAGCCAATTCGGCGCCCCGCTGACCGTCAAGCCGTTCTCGCCGTTGGTCTGATTGCCGATGTTGCTCTGGGCCAGTGTGAACGCAGCCTGGGCGAACGCCAGGGTGACCATGGCGAAGTACACACCATGTGTGCGCAGTGCAACCACACCGGTGACGGTCGAGACCACCAGGCCGGTGACCAGCACGATGAACAAGGCGGGCCAGAACGCGACACCGTGTCCGGTCATCGCCACTGCAATCGAATATCCGCCGAATCCGACGAACAAAGCATGACCAAACGAGATCAGTCCCGTGAATCCGAAGAGTACGTCGTAGGTCAGCGCGAAGACCGCAAAGAGGAAGATTTCAGTCGGCAGACTGAGCTGCGTGTTTCCCACGAGGGGAGGAAGCAGGAGGAGCAGCACCAGCACGGCTGCACCGGTCCCCACGCCCAGGGAAGGCCGTCGGATGCTCATATCTCACAGCCCTCCAGGTTCAAGCTTCAAGCCCATCAATCCCTGAGGTCGAATGAGCAGAATCGCCACCAGGAGCACCAATGAGATGAGCGAAGCGGCTGATGAGTCGATATTGGTCGGCCAGCCATGCGGCCAGAGGGAGCTCGTTTCAAGCTGGAAGGTGTAGTACGGGACGTAGATCTGGGCGAGTCCGATGACCAGCGCGCCGACCGCTGAGCCGAGATAGCTACCGAGCCCGCCGAGCACCACCACGATGATGGCCGATAACAACACGGTCTGGCCCATGTCGGTGGTGGTGGAATTGACGTAGGGGGCGAATACTGCTCCGCCCAGCGCCGCGAGGCCGGCCCCCAGGGCAAAGACACCAAGAAAGACCGTACGGACATTGATCCCGAGCGATTCGACCATGGCCGGATTCTCTACTCCGGCCCGCACGATCAGCCCGATCCGGGTGTAGCGCAGGAGCGTCCACACCGCGGCCAACACCACAATGCCGATGGCGATCACGAACAGCTTGTACGACGGGACGTAGAAGTCGCCGACTCTCCAGGTCTTGCTCAGTCCCGGGATACTCGCGAAGTACTGCGGCTGCACGCCCCAGATGGCGATCACCAGTTGGGTGAGCACCAGTCCGAGCCCGAGCGTGACCAGGATCTGTGAGAGGGGGCGTCGATAAATTGGTCGTATGAACACCCGTTCGGTAACGGCGCCCAGCACTGCTCCGGCAGCCAACGCCGCCAGCAACGCCAGTGGGAAGTTGCCGGTTCGGTTGAATACCTCGAACCAGATGTACGCGCCCCACAGGAAGAACGCGCCGTGTGCAAAGTTCAAAATACCCATCAACCCGAAGATCAGGGAGAGGCCGGCCGAAACCATGAAGAAGAGCGCAGCAAGCGAAATTCCACTGACGGTAAGGGTGAGAAATGTGCTCATCTCTACACCCCGATGTACCGTCGGAGGAGTTCCGGGTCACGCGTCAGTTCGTCCATGCGGCCTCCGTGGACGATGCGCCCCTCGTCCAGCACGTAAAAGCGGTGACCGACCCGGGCCGCGAACTCCAGGTTCTGTTCGACCAGCAGGATGGTTTCTCCCTCGTCGCGCAGCGACTCAAAGATTGTGGCCAATTGCTTCACCACCACTGGGGCCAAGCCCTTCGTCGGCTCATCCACCAGCATGACCCGGTTCCGATTCATCATGGCCCGTGCGATGGCCAGCATCTGCTGCTGCCCGCCGGACATGGCGCCCGCGGAACGTGATCGAGCCTGCCGCAGATCCGGGAACAGCGTATACGCCTGCTCGATGCCGGCCGCGCCGCGAGACGCGCCTCCCCGTTGCGCTAGCTTCAGATTCTCCTCGACGGTCAGCGACACGAACACCTCGCGATCTTCCGGCACGAACCCGACCCCCTGCCGCGCTGCAAAGTAGGCAGGCTTGCCGCGGAGTTCATGCCCGTCCAGCGTGATGGACCCCTGCGCCGCCGGCAGGTTGCCCATAGTGGTGCGCAGCGTGGTGCTCTTGCCGGCGCCGTTGCGTCCCAGCAGGACGGTCGTCTGGCCCTCGGTAACGTCAAGTGAAATGCCCTGCAGGATATGCGAACCGGCTATGTACGTGTGGATGTTGCGCAGTGACAGAACCGTCTTCGCCGTCTCGACGCTCGCCGTTGCAAGTGGAATCTGGATGGACATCTCAGATGCTGTCCTGTCCGAGATACGCCGCCTGTACGGTCTCGTTTTGCTGGATCTTCTCGGGTAGGTCGATCGCCAGGAGCTTGCCGCCGTGCAACACGGCGATTCGATCGGATAGATCCAGCACCACCGACATTTTGTGCTCGACCATCATGACGGTCTTTCCCTCAACCTGCCGGATTTTTCGGATAAGCGCCACCATCGCCGGCACATCCTCGGCGCTTACACCCGAGGTCGGCTCATCGAGCAGGAGGATTTCCGGATCGGCCGCGATCACCATCGCCAACTCCAGTTTGCGCTTGTCTCCGTGGCTCAGCGCACCGGCCGGGCCATGCACCCGTGCACCCAATCCGACCAGTTCCAGTGCCGACTGTGCGCGGTCCAGGTAGCGTCGATACGCGGTGTACGGTCGCAGCAGGCCGTATCGCCGCGACCCCTGCGCCTGCGCCGCCAGCCGTGCATGCTCGAGCACCGAGAGGGTGGGAAACAGATTCGCCAACTGGAACGACCGTGCAATGCCGGCTCGCGCCCGTTGCGCCGCATTGATCCCGGTTATGTCCTTCCCCCGGTAGGTGATCGTGCCGCCCGACGGCTGGTAGACGCCGGTCACCACGTTGAAAAAGGTGGTCTTTCCCGCACCGTTTGGTCCGATGATCGAGACGAACTCTCCCCGATCCACGCTCATCGAGACATGATCGGTCACCAGGTTTCCCCCGAATCCAAAGGTCAGGTCGCGTATCTCGAGGATTGGAGTAGTCGCCGTCACACGAACCATCCAACAACCCTTCTGTTTCAACTTCGGCACGAACGGCCCCGTCTCCTTGCTTGGTCGCGAGGAGACGGGGAGCGCAAGCTTACCAGTTATGCTTCTGAATCGGTGGTGCCGTCTGCTTGGGTGACAACGTGGCAATCAGCTTCGCGGTGAAGTTGGTGCCGCTCCCCACCAATTGGGCCACGTACATCGGTTGGAGGCATGCATGGTCCGCCTTACGGATCGTGTACGGGCCCTTTGGCCCCAGTACGGTCTGACCTTCCAGCGCCTTGATCAACTTTCCCGAGCCGGTGGAGTGCGTCTTCTTCAGGGCAGCCACGATCTGTTGGGCCGCTGCAAACGAGTCCTGATCGAAGATGTCGGCGGGTCGGTTGTAATGTTGCTTGATGTACTTCACCAGGTAGGTGTTTGCCGCCGTCTTCGGGAACTTGTAGTAGTAGACACTCATATAGCCGATCTTCGTGCCCGCATCGCCGAAGCCGGGGAACGAGGCAATGTTGCCCAGACCGGTGAAGAGATGCGTCTGATCGAAGACGCCGGCGTTATCGAGCGCCTTGGCAAGCGCAACGCACTGCTGCCCGGCGCAGGCCATGAAGACCCAGTTTGGCTTCTTGGCGAGAATCTGCTGAATGTATGGCGTGAAATCGGTGGTCGTCAACGGGAAGTAGACGTCGCCCCCGTCCGTGGCGCCCAGTTTGTCGAGCTGCGTCTTCCAGGCCGTTACCTGGCTGTGACCGAAGGCATAATCCTGGGCCAGCGTCATGTAACCCTTCCCAAACTTCTTCACCGCATACTTGGTACCGGTGAGGGCGTCCTGAGTCGCCATGCGGCTGGTGCGGAAGGTGTAGCGGTTCACGCCCGATAGGGTGTCGTCTGCTGCCGGCGCGACCATGAGGATCTTCTGATACTGCGCGGCAACACCCGCCACGGCCAGCGCACTCGCGCTCGACGCGCAGCATTGCAGGATTTGCGCATGATCGTTGGTGATGGCTGTTTTTGCGTCGGTCACCGCGGTGGCGGGATCCGGGATGCCGGCGCTGGACGACGCCGGAACGTCGTTATAGGTCTTGACGACAAGCCGGGCCGAGTCGACTTTATTGGTGCCGTTGGTGGCGTACGCGAGACCGGCCTTGAAGCCTTCGATCTGCTCGGTACCGTAGATCGAGAATGCTCCGGTTTCTGATGTTATCTGGCCAATGACAATCGAGCCTTTGAGCTGGGTGGCGTTTGAATGCGCCGCCTTCGCACCGCCGGCGCCCTGTAGCAACAAGGAAAGGGCGATGGCGAGGGAAAACAGGACGTACGCGTGGCGGTTGCCTCTCATGGAAATGGTCTCCTCCTGCGAGTGATTCAAAGGGTATTCGTGAAGCACGACGTCGATTCCGCTATTCCGCCGCCCCACCTCCTTCGGATGCGACCGGTTGTACCCCTGAGAGTCCGGTCGCGATGAAGCGCATGGCAGCGTCAAAGACATCCTCCGGAATCGGATCGCTGCTCCACACCACCCAACGCATCCCCACGAAGTCGCCGATGCCCATCAGGCAGTACGCCAGGACCTCCGGATCCAGGCGGGCTATTTCTCCCCGGTCCATAGCCGCGCTGAGGGCCGTTCGGTATCCTGCCGCAAAGAGATCGTAGTATTCCCGGAACAGATCCGCATCGACGAACTCGGCCTGCCGCACGATGCGATAGAGATGACGGTGTCGATTGATGAAGTCAAAAAAAGCGGCAAAGCCCGCCCGTTCAGCTTGCGGGCGCCCGGATGCGCCTTCCGCCGCCAGGTGAGTCACCATGCGGAGCTCGTGGCCACGTTCCTTGACGAGCTCGCGGAAGGCCGCTTCTTTCGAAGGGAAGTACAGATAGAAGGTGCCATTGCCCACCCCCGCCTCGCGTGTGATGTCGGCCATGGACACTTGAAAGTAGCTGCGTTCGCCGAAGACCTTTTCGGCAGCTATCAGTAGGCGGGCCCGCGTCTCCTGCCCGCGCGCCGTAACCGGAACGACCACGCACCCCTCCACCACCGGCCCCGAGCCGGCGTCAATTAACAACCAATCTGTAGCGTCGCCCCTTGTGGGCGACCCGCTCGTCTCCCCAACTAACATGAAACCTGACTCAGTATTCACCTGAATGACGAGTCAGGTTTCATGTTATAACCGGATTCTCTCAGTGTCAACAAGTTCTTTCAAGGCCCGATTGCCGTGGCACACCTGGTATAGATCCGGTCAGCGCCCTTCGGAAAGGCGAACAGAGCACGCGTGCCAGATCTCTGGCTGCCCTGCTTCTCTTGCGTCCGCTTCTACTGTGCCAGCCGCCCCGCGTCCATGGTCAGCACGCTACCCGTCATCATCGGGCCTTCGTCTCCACACAGAAACGTTACGGCGCGGGCCACTTCCTCCGGCTCGATGAGGCGTTTCACCGCGTTTTGCGCCAGCAGAATGCGCTCGATCACTTCGCCCTCCGAGATGCCGTGTAGCCGCGCCTGATCGGCGATCTGTTTCTCCACCAACGGAGTGCGTACGTAGGACGGCGCGATCGCATGCACCGATACGTTCGGAGCGCGTTGCGCCGCTTCCAGCGCTACCGTCTTGGTCAAGCCGATCACGCCGTGCTTGGCCGAGACGTAGGCCGACTTGTACGGTGAGGCGACCAGCCCGTGAACCGATGCCACGTTGATGATGCGCCCCCAGCCCCGTTCGTACATGCCAGGCAGCAACTCGCGAATCAACACGAACGGCGCCGTCAGCATGATCGCCAGCAGCCGGTCCCACCACTCATCGGCGAACGCCTCCACTGGGCTCACATGTTGCAGGCCGGCGTTGTTCACCAGAATATCGACCGATCCGGTCGCTCGAGCCAGGCGCACCGTCTCACCCCGATCGCTCAGGTCGGCGACGAGAGCCGTGGCGCCGAGTTCGCTCGCCACCGCCCTCAAGTGATCTCCGGGAAGATCAGTGATGGTCAATTCGGCGCCATGTGCCGCCAGTTCTCGCGCTATCGCCAGACCGATGCCGGAGGCTGCGCCGGTCACAAGTGCTCGCTTGCCGGCAATCACCTCGTGCGTCGTTCGGTTCACAGCACTCTTCGGCCGCGTCTGATCTGGCTCTTACTGTTCGCCTGCCAGTAGTAATGGATGGTCGCTGGGCCTATCACCCGGTGCTGCCGGGTATTTATGACACCACTGATCCCGATCACGTCGCCGCGTACCAGCATTGGTCTCCCACTCCCATTGCGGGGCCCGCTGAACCTGGTTGGGGTCTTCAATGTCACGGTCACGATCATGTTTCCGCTGACATGCACGGCGAGACTCAGTTGCTTCGCATTCCAGCGAGTGACGAATCCGATCTGGTCGTGCACCACCTCGACATCCATATCCGTGATGCGATTGCCCAGGTAGACCAGTGCCTTGTCGGGTGTCGGGACGCCGGCTGCGTTGACGTGATCGCCCTTCTGGAGGTACCGCAATCCGATCGTCTTCCCGTCCTTGGTCTGTACCACCGACTGGCCCGCGACTACCAACTTCGCGGGATCGGGAGAGGTCGAAGTGAGGATAAAGACAGCGCGCTGTTGGGGCTGATTGATCACCCCGGTTACCTGTCCCTTGAGTGCCGTCGAGGTGAGATAGGCGCCGGGTGGACAGGTTCTGGTGTCCAGGGTGAGGGGTGGGAGCGGTTGCTGCGTCAGATTCAAACTGTCGGCAATGCTGGTGGCGGCACGGTCGTATTCGCCTATCCGCGGCAGATGGAACTTATCCTCCACGTACCGCACGATTGATCCGAAATCATATGGCGTGTGGTCGACGGTGTGAGCGCGCGCATACGGCGAGATGACCAGGGTCGGAACGCGTGGTCCGTACGAGATATAGTCGTGTCGCGGCGGAGCCACATGGTCGTAAAAGCCACCAAAGTCGTCCCAGGTGAGGAAGACGGCGGTACTCGACCACAACGGACTTTTCATGAGCGCGTTGAGCTGCGTCACGGTCCAGTTCTCCCCGGCGCACGAGCTATGAGGAGGATGCTCGCTCACCCCTTCATTCATCACTAGCCAGCTCACCTGGGGCAACGTCCCGTCCTTCACGTCTTTGACGAATTGGCCGGTGTCCGGTACGTTCGTCTGCCACAGGGACGAATTGCGGATGTGTTGGATCGAGTTCAGCGCCGACCAGATATAACCGGACTGGAATTGTCCGGGGGCGTAATACTTCCAGGAAACGCCGGCCTTTTGCAGTTCATCCGGCAAGGTATTGATATCGAAACACGGCTTCGTGTAATAGTGCTGGCCTGTTTGGGGGTTCACCGCGTCGACCTTTGTGTACGGACCGGCATCGCAACCCCACGAATGGTAGGTGTTGAGGATGGGATTGTCGTCTGTGTTGTTGGATGTTCCCGCCACCGTCACCAGGTGATTTGGGAAGCTGGGACCATTGATGGTCGAGAAGAAATGGTCGTCCAGCGTGTACGTTTGGGCGTAGCGCCAGTAGTTCGGGATGTCGGACTGGTAGAGCTGCGACAAGGCGATGTCTTGACCGTCCTGAATTGCCCCTTGCAGCTTGTCAAAGCCGTTCATGAGGCCCCCATTTACCGCTACCTTGGCGGCGTCGCCGGCATGATTGATATCGATCAAGGTGTGATCCGGTGTATGCAGGAGCGATACGGTCTGCCCATCGGAGGTCTGTGCCGTGCGGCTCCCGTCTGCCCCGGGGAATGTCCCGAAGTAGTTGTCAAACGACCGATTCTCTTTGATCAGAATCACGATGTGTTGGATCGGATCAGCGGGAGCTGGGGTCGAGTTCGGCAGAGTCGCCGTGCCGGTCACCACTCCCTGCGCCTCTGAACGTGGACTGTCAATCACGCCGTGCAGGGCCACCGCCAACAGCAAAAGTCCCACGGCGATCGAGAAACGAAACATCAAACTCCCCACACCTGAAAGGTTCAGGTATGTGTAACGGTCGAAAACTCTCCAGCGTAACAGACTGCAATCCGAGCAGTCTCGCGCCACGCCGCCCTTCCTATACGTGGCAAAAGGAAGTCCGCCGGTCGGCCGAGTCTCTTGCTATCGCACCCTGTTCGTCACGGTCGATCTGCTCAGGCGAATGGGTCCTCAATCGCGACGACGCCGATCGCCACGTCCGACAAACCGCCGCACAACAGTCCCTGCCGGCGGTCTATCCAGGCCGGGAAAATTACGTCTTCCAGGTCCGGTCGCTTGGCGCCGGAGGGCGGGAAGCACGAACGATCGGCGATGATGTGCGGCCCTCGCACGATCCGGCGCGCACGCCGATCGAAGACGAATGCAATCGGGAAGTAATGACGACTCTCTCCCTCGAACTTCGCCATGTGTCCGAGCACGCCCAGGTTATCTCCATCCAACCGATACACCGCGTTTGCTCCCCACCAGTGCTCCGCAATGGGTTGGGTCTCGATCATCTCCGCTTCGGCCATGACCGCGGTCGTCAGTGCGTCGAGGCTCGGTATCTCGGTGTAGCCGATCTGCCCCCGACCGGCTTTTCCTCCCAGCGGCCGCGTGAAGACCCCGATGACGTCTGGCTCGATGTCGATCAGTCGCACATCTTTCATCAAGAGGGGACTGCGGGCGAACTCCGAGAGCGTGTCGAGCCCGGGTCCGCGGTAGAAGACAGTCTCCCAGATAACATGGTTTGGGGTCTGGTCGACGATGCGGACTCCTCCCACCACCAGCGTGCCGGCCAACATGGCCACGAATGGGTCCTGTAAGCGCAGTCGGGGCAGGTGCTGGTCTAGCTCCCACCGATCTATCGAGCACTGACGAAAGGGGACAGACCAGGAATCAAACTCATCCTGGCGTGGCTCGACGCGCACGTAGGTGTATGGATGCGCGCCGTCGGGTACCGGGTTCGACGGGTTGTATCCGTCCCGACCATCGAGGCCGACCAGACTGACCAACGTGCCGGGGCCCGGTTTGGGTGAAGAATGATACTGCTCCAGGAGTACATCGACGTCGTAAATCCTACGCATGTGCCCACAGTCTCGGCTCTGGCGAGTGGAGACGCGGTGTTAGAAGGGATTGAACTATAGAAAGTGTTGGCATGATGATCGAATCATAGAGTGTTCGGGTCACTCCGGCACACTAAGTTCGAAATGTGCTTTCACAATCGCGGTGCCTGCGATCGCTCTACCGCTCGCGATAGACCGAAATGTCCCGCCACGAACAGGTTCCCCACAGAGTACGGAGGCGTAGCACCGCGCGCACATCGTGCGGGGGTGTGATGAAGCCGAATGGCTGCGACAACCACACCCCAACTACGGGCCAGTCATACCACTTACTTCGTGGGAAGTGCCCTTCATGCGTGCCGAACGGATCATTACTGTGCTCGGATCGTCCGGCCGAATCCATGGTTTCAACTGCTACCACCGGATACGCCGGCGGCGCACAGCGGTAGTCCACCTTTACGACGTAGGCCGCGCCGGGCCGCACCGCAAAAGATCGGTCCAGGGAGGTACGACCCTCGACCGTAGCCGTTCGATCGCGCAGCGACACGTTTCCTGAGTACGTCCACTGGCCACCGAACCGGCTCGGCACCACCATAGGCCCAAAATCGGCCGGCGTGCCACGATCCCAGAGTTCGATTCGTGCGTGCCCATCGTAGAGTTGGCTGAGTCTGAGCTGGAATCCATGTGCTGCCAACCAGTGTCGTGCCTGGGGCAGGCCGGTGTAGTCCTCGGCCAGCAACCATACTGCGTGCCGTCCAGCCGCTGCTGCCGCAAGTTGCATGTCCCGTAGCTGATCATCACTTTTCGAAGCATAGCGACGTTGCCACCCGGGGACATCGAGATATTGGTGGAACCATACCGGTCGTTGCACGCTCAGACGCTGATTCGCCGGCAGATATGCCGTCACGATCGACTTCACCGGACCGGGATAGAACACGACCGATTGGCCCGCTCGGTAGGCAGACTGAAAATCGCGGCTGGCCGACCTCCAATCGGTGTTCGTGACATCCGCATTCGTTTCCTGAAAGGCCATCAAGGCACCGACCAGCGGAATGGCGAGAAGCAGCGCAGCCGGTATGAGTGGTCGTCGTTGCAGTGCGTTCATCAACCACCATGCCATGAGAAGGTACAGACCGAAGGTGGTATCGAGAAACACACGATCGAGATAGAGCGATCGGTGGAGTGAGAGTAGCAAGATAAGCACAAAAGGCAGCACGAGCCAGAGGGCAGTCACCGAGACCGGCAGATTCTTGCTGGCGACGGCCCACAGCAGCGTGACCAGAATCGCCGCTCCCAACACGCTTACGATCAGCCACTCGTGACCAGGCAACAGTGGCAGCGGTGGTATGACGCCCGTGCATGGGGCGCTGGGACAGGTTGTTTTCAGTCCCAACACCTCCAGCATCACACTCTGCACGGAGGACCAGGTGGGACTCGGGATCCAGTAGTTATCCGAGACGGTCGAGGCGTTATGCAGCCATGTCGGAAGCCAGGGAACAAACGATAGTACCGCGGCGCCCCACGTCAGGAGGAGTGGTCGCGCCAGGCCACGCGACTGGGCGCGGATGAGGAGCAGTGCCTGCGGCAGGAGTACGAGTACAGTGGTGTACTCGGTATAGAGGCACGCAACCAGGGCAACACCGTAGGCCACCCAGGCCCCAACTCTCGGTCGATCGAGCGCCCGAAACAGCAGCAAATACGAGAGGAGCACGAGGAGTCCCGCCAACTCGTACGCCCGACCATCATCGCTAAACCAGAAATGAAAGGGAGAAACGGCGAGCAACGCAGCGGCGGCGAGGCCCACCCCCCGATTGAACATTCGGGTACCCAGCGCATACAAGACAGGAATGGACAGTGATCCGGCCAGCGCGGAGATGAAGCGCGGCACCAGATACGACTGGTGGGCCTGCATCAGAAAGTGCACCAGGAGGTAGTAGAGCGGCGGGTGCTCGTGCGCGCCGCCCACGGCCAGAAGTTTCGAAAGCGGCATGCCGGAAAAGAGGAGGGTGTAACCCTCATCCAGCCAGAGCGATTGGTAGTCAAGGTGGGACAGGCGAATGAGCAACGATACGATCGTCAATCCGCCCACGACCGCCAGAGTCGCCCGCTGTGCGCTGACGGGATGGGAGGAGGCGACCTGCAGAGTTGGTCTCCAGGTCGTGTCCGGACTCGCTACCGCACCTGCCATCACCGTCCTTCCGAACGGAAACGGAGGTAACCTTTTGGCGCCCTCACGGAGTCAGATGCCAGGTCGAGAGGAACCAGACGGTGCTGCCGACCCCCAGAACCAACACGCCCACTCCCAAAACGATTTGAATCCACGGGAACAGGAATGCAATCCTGTCCACCCATTCGGGTTTTCGCCACACGATTCCGGCCGTACATAGGACGATGAACACGGTAGCAAACAATGCGACGGCACTGCCCGCGGCGACATACCAACGGTCCCGCGGCCGGTGTGGCGGCACCGGGCAGACGTGCTGCCGGAGCACCAACGGCGCCGAAGGTTGTTGCTTGAAATTGAACGCGGCCAGCATGTTGTTGGCCGAACGGTCGAGCGCGCTCAGCGGACGCAGGCCAAAGACGGACTCCGCGAAGCGCAGCGTGCTGGAGAAGGTATAGACGGTATGGTCGACATACCCTCGACGGGCGTACGGAGAAATAATGATGGCGGGTACCCGCAAGCCGTTCATGATGTATGGATTGGCTCCCCGTGGGGGGTTCACATGGTCGTAAAAGCCACCCCAGTCGTCCCACGTGAGGATGATAGCCGTTTGGGCCCACTCCTTGGGATTGCTCATGATGGCGTTGATCTGGCTCACGGTCCAATTCTCACCGTCGCAGATACTCCCCAGGCTCGGATGGTCGCTGTAGCGCTGCGGCTCAACCAGCCAGCTTACGGCCGGCAATGTGCCGGCCCGTGCTGCCTGTGCAAACTGGGTATACGGGACGACATGATTCTTCCATCCGAGGCCGAACCGAATGTGCTTGATGGCGTCGAAGGCAGACCATTGATAGCCGGGTTGATCCAGGGTGGGAGCGTAATAGCTCCAGGAAATGTGCTGTGCGTCCAGCCGATCTCCCAGGGTCGCGAAATTGAAGCAAGGGA
>JANWJD010000038.1 GCA_025449555.1 Chloroflexota bacterium
GTACTTCGTGCTGCATTTTTTCGGCAAGTAACTCCCGCGATCGTGTCGCTGGAGGCGCACCCCCTCCCCCAACCCCTCTCCCGCAGAGCAGGAGAGGGGAGTGATGAGACGCACCCTCACCCCCAACCCCTCTCCCGCAGAGCAGGAGAGGGGAGAGTTCACCAGCATGCGGGTGTCGTAGGGGAAGGCCCCCGCGCCTGCCCGCCTATGCTCTTGACTCGGGGAGCATCGGTTAACTACTCGCGCTACTGTACGAGCGCACGGCCAGGTTCCAGAAGAAATGCGTTGCCACCAGCGAGGCCGCGGCCAGGGCCAGCCCTAGCGGCACGAGACGAGCGTCCATCCTCCCGAGCAGCGCATCCGTGGGGAAGGTGGTGGCAAATGCGACCGGCACCACGAAGGTCAACAGGGTCCGCATGGCCCCGCGGAAGTAGCCCACCGGATACCTGGCGGCCTCGAACACGGCAAAGAACAGCACGTCCAGATTGTTCACCTGCACCAGCCAGAAACTACAGGTCATGATGGCGAACCACACCCCATAGAGCAGCACCACGCCGCAGCACAGCACGATTCCCGCCTGCAGCCCATCGCCCACGCTCCACTGCACCCCGGCGGCGTGGGCGGCATACAGTGTGATGCCGAGCCCGATGCACACGTTCGCGCTTTCACTCAGGGTGAGCGTCCGCACGCTCACCAGAAACTGACTGGATACGGGTCGTAGCAGCACATAGTCCATATCGCCCCGCCGGATGGCGCTGCCGATCGCCATCATGTTGGGCGCGACCTGCAGATTGATCAGCCCTTCCGCCACGCGGTAGACCCCCACCAGGATGAGCGCCTGAGGCCTCGTCCACCCCGCGATGGAGGGTGTGAAGCGATAGACCACCAGGAAGGTCAACACCGCCAGCGCGACCTGGGCCATTCCCTCCGCCACGATGGCAAGCGTGTTGGCGCGATACTCTGTTTCGCGAGCCAGGGCATTGAGCACGCACCGTCGCCACACCAGCCCATGCCGCCGGATCGCCTTCATGCCCCCGCCGCCCCATACGCACGGAGTCCGAAGTGCCACTCCACCCGATACACCGCCCACAGAGCCACACAGTAGCCGATTTGCCAGAGGAAGCCCTGCAGTACCTGAGTGCGAGTGAGGCTGCCGGTCACCACTTCCAGTGGGAACGACAGCGTGTAGCGAAATGGCTGCACGTCGAGCACACCACGCAACGCCGGGGGGAAGAGCTCCAACGGTACGAACTGCCCGGCCAGGAACCCGCTCAGCAGATACTTCACCCGCAACAGACCACGGACATCATGCACCCAGAACGCCAGCGAGCCGAGGGTGAAATCCAGCAGGAAGGCCACACTGGCCGAGAGCGGCAGGCAGAGGGTGAAGAGTAACCAGGCCCACGGATCGGTCGGCAGGTGCACGTCGCCTCTGAAGGCGAAGCCCAGCAGGGCCACGAGCGGCACCAGCAGCGGCAACTTGACGATCTTTTCCCCGACGTTGTTTGCAATCTGGTTGAGGATGTACGGTGCGGGGCGCAGCAGCCAGGGAGAGAGGCCGCCGAGCCGGATGTTTTCCGCCACCCATGGCCCAAGCCACACACTCGTCACCATCGAGGTGACGCTTAACAGCAGGTAGTACGTCACGAACTGTTGACGATCGAACGGGAGACCATGGGATCCTGCGCTCACCGCCAGCCACACCAGCAACGAGATGACCGGCGTGGCAAGCAGGCCGACCATGTACAGCAGAAAAGCCCCTCGATACTCCAGGTTTTGCATGATGTCCATGGCGATCATGCGCCGCAGCACGCGCCAGGTCACGGCTCGACCTCGGTTCTTCTCCGCTCCCGAAACAGATCGCGTACGATTTCCTCCACCGGTGCTTCCTCTACCGTGAGGTCGATGGCCGGACCAAGTCGCAGCAGGCAGGCCGCGACCTCGACCACCCGGTCGCGCGGCGCCGCCACTCTGATGCGGCGCAGATCATCGTCCTGCCGCGGTGTGAGCCCGTCCAACTCCAATCTGGCCTGCTCCACCGGCACCGCCTCGGCATAGAGCGCCTGCACCTGCTTCATGGGAGCCAATCGTTCCACCAGTGCCGCCAGCTCGCCATCGAAGTACAACTGGCCGCGATCGATCACCATCACGCGCCGGCAGAGCGCCTCGATGTCGTCCATGTAGTGGCTGGTGAGCAGGATCGTGGTGCCGCGTTCGCGATTGAGGTCACGCAAGAAGTCGCGCACCCGCTGCTGGGAGAGCACATCGAGCCCGATCGTCGGCTCATCCAGAAAGAGCACATCGGGGCGATGAAGCAACGCGGCCAGCAGCTCCATCTTCATGCGCTCGCCCAGGGACAGCTTACGAACCTGGACCTGCAAGAGGGGCCCGACATCCAGCAGTTCGGTCAGTTCCCCCAGGCTCGCCTTGAATTCCGCCCGGGAAAGGCCGTACATGTCGCGCTGCAGCAGCAGAGTTTCCATCGCCGGGATGTCCCAGGCCAGCATCGTCTTTTGCCCCATGACCAACGCAATGCGCTCGAGAAACGCCGCTTGCCGCTGGAAGGGGGTGAAGCCCAGCACGCTCACCTGCCCGGCACTGGGGAAGAGCAAACCGCACAGCATCTTCAGGGTAGTGGTCTTGCCGGCGCCGTTTGGTCCCAGGAAGCCGACGATCTCTCCTGCCTCGATGCTGAAAGAAACGCGATCTACCGCCACCCGTTCCAGGCTCTGCCGGCGGAAGAGGCTGCGCACTGAGCCGCCCAGACCCGGTTCTCGCTGGTGGTGGCGATACGTCTTTGACAGATTCTCAACCGTCATGGCAGTCATGTTTTCCACGGTAGCACCGCGATTTTTTTATCGGCAACACGGCGATTTACACCATGTGGAACACTCAGGAAATGCACGCGATGTACCTGGCACACTTTCTGCTGATCGTCACCAGCCACACTTGACAGAATGGATCGTTGAAGGCCCCACCGGGGAGAAGGAGGGGCGTGATGAGCGGTCGCGGAGGGTTTCCGTATCGCCGCCTTCTCGTCGCCTTGACCGTAGTCGCCGTCTCGTGCGGCGCTCTGCACACCATGTCCGCCACGGCGGCACCCCAGAGCCTGGCCGGGCACTGGCGCATCATGTATTACGTGCGCTGTTCCGATGCCGTACACTATGCACCGGCCTGTGCCATGGCGGCGCAGGTCAAACTGCCGGTCGCCGACGAAAGGAACGCAACCTTCGTGACCCAGCGCACGCTCGACCTCACCAGCGATGCCCATGGGCGGTTCAGCTTCCAGTCGCGCGTTACCACGATCGAGCAGGCGCCGGGATCAACCGAGCGGTGCCACTCCTATCTGGAGGAAACCGGCACCTTGACGGGCATCTGCGAGATGCTCAGTCACGGCAAAGGGCATATTGCTCGGGGGCAGACCGGATTACTCGATTTCTGGATGGAACAGCGCACGACGGTCTATCACGGTCATCGTGATTATCAGATCACTCGCTCCAGCCTGCTCGACACGCTAACGCCTGCCACGCCCGGCTCCTGGGATACCGCGCGCCTCGTGAACCTGCATGGCTACCCGGTAGCGCCACCCGGCTTCGATTTCCGGGTCAGTATCCAGCACGATCTCCCCTTTACCGCGAGCTCGACGGCCTGAATTTTTCGGTCATATCAGGCGAAGGGCGATAATACGGGGGAAGAGCGCCTCATTCCGGGGTGGTCAGGCACATGACATGAAGGTGAAGTACAGATGGATGCAACCAGTGGAAAGACAGAGCAGGAGTGGCGGGAAACGCTGACGCCGGAGCAGTACGCGGTTCTGCGGGAGAAGGGCACGGAACGCCCGTTTACCGGGAAGTACGTTCATAGCAAGCAAGATGGCATCTATCGCTGCGCGGCGTGCGGGGCCGAACTCTTTAGCTCGGACACCAAGTTCGAATCGGGCAGCGGATGGCCCAGTTTCACCGAACCGGTGAACCGCGCCAACGTCAACCTGCACGAGGACCGAAGCCACGGCATGCTCCGCACCGAGGTGACCTGCAAGAACTGCGGTTCGCACCTGGGCCATGTGTTCGACGACGGCCCGGGCCCAACCGGCCAGCGTTATTGCATCAACTCGGTGTCACTGGAGCTCGAACCGGCAGATCACAAGCCTCTGCGATGAGGGGCATTCGAGGTCAAGGGAGTTCGTCGATCGTGTCGCCACTGACGGCATCGATATCATGTTGGAACGCACGATCAAGCGCCGCATGTTCCAGGAGGCGTATCACATCCTCGCGTGGCACAAAGGTGCGGCGTGTACCTGCGATGGGCACGAGATCTGCCACCGGCCTACCGTCGACCGTGATCTGAAGCCGTTCGCCGGCCTCCACTTCACGCAGGATCCGGCCAATGTCGTTTCGCAGCTCACGCTGTGAAATCACTCTCATACCGTAGTGTAGAGCCTGTGCTACACGACTGCGAGGGTGTTATCGCACGCGTCGGTTTTGTTTGCGATTTCGGCATCTCTCGCCTCAATCCAGCTGGTCCGCGTCGCTCTCCCGGAGATGCGGCAGAACCAATTCGAGCAGACGCAATTGTCCGGTCAGCGCGTCTCGTGGTGAAGACTGGAGCATCTCACGGACAAGCGCCGGCGCGTCGGGCGGGATCGTCAGGTCATCAAGATGGCGCTGAAAGCAGCCCAGATCTCGGGAGGGCAAGGGGCGATGATTGACTGCCCACAGCGTGTCGGTTAACGGGCTGGTCATGACAGCCGCCGCCCAGCCGATTTCGATGGCGTCGTCGCGGCGGAGCACGGCGTCCATCTTCGGCTGGAGGTGGCTCCAGAACGTCCGGAAGTGCGTCCAGATATGGTTCGGCGTGCGATATGTCGCATGAGCCTCCGCGGCAGCAACCACGAGATCTGCACCTATTCCATGCGGGTCATAGATGGCAACGCCATCTAGAAATGCATATCCCCATGACTCATCACCGACGCGTGACGGTGAAAACTGTTTCCGCCACCCTTCCTCGGTTCGGGCAATTTGATCGACCACGATGGGGCCGTGGTCGACCTGTTGAGCGGTAACGGACGGTTCGTGGCTCACGACGAGCAGCAGATCGATGTCGGAATCCGATCGAGCGGCGCCGCGTGCCAGTGATCCGCTCAGGAGTGCGGCCAGGATCTCGGCGTCCGCTCGGTAAGTGGCCAGACACTCCTCCAGCACATTTCGGTGCCGTGCCGTCGGGAATCGCATCTCCTCCGTATCGCCCTTCAACATGCACGCTCAGACGGGTTCCCAAAAAACTCTCTGTGGATGATCACCCTCGCCCTCTCCGGAGATGATTAAGATCAGGGCCACTCACCTTGTTCCATGAGTTGTTGGGTGCTCGGGCCACGTTGAATGCTGAGCACCGGCTGCTGCAAAGAGAGCACGGAACTTGTGACCATGCCACTCAATCGTTTCCAGGCGGTTCGCTGCATTCGGACCCTGGTCGCTTTCAAACAGCGCAATCCTCCCCGCTTGCTATGGTAAATGTAGCGGCTCCCATGAGACGTGAAAGGTGATGCTCACAGATGTACCGAAGCAGGGGACGCGATCGCTGCAGGTGGGTTAACGGGTTCAAACCCAAATCCTTGCAGCGAGTATCGAGAGACTAGGCTGCCGGTAGGCGTCCGAGTCCGGTAGCCAACTGATGCGGACGGCCGTTACCCCATAGCCGCGTTCCTACATGGTTACCGGGTGCCCTGCATATCCGCCCAATGAGGGCGGGAAGTACATCTATCACCGATAACCGCCCCGTGTGTCGCTCTGCCCTCCGGAGAGGTCGGTGAGCGCAGCGGAAGATGCGCGCTGTGAAATCTCATGGCGGCATTCACGGAGAAGTTCATGAATATCCTACAGCCGGGTTCCTGGCTGCCATTGGTCTGGCGGAACCGAGACTTTCGCCTGCTGTGGAGCGGGCAGTTTGTGTCCGGTCTCGGGTCCCAGGCATCGGGTCTCGCCTTCCCCCTCCTGTTGCTCAGCGTGACCCATTCGGCCGCTCAGACCGGTCTTCTGATCGCGGTACGCGGTCTGTCGAACATCGTCCTCCCGCTGCCCGTCGGGGTGTTCATCGACCGCTGGGACCGCAAGCAGCTCATGATACTTTCCGAACTCGGCCGGGCAGTCGCGCTGGGCAGTATTCCTCTCGCATTGGCTACCGGTCACCTCTCCTTGCTCCAGCTCGCCGCCGTGACGCTGGTCGAGGGGGCACTACAGAACGTATTCGGCCTGGCCGGGAGCGCAAGTCTGCTCCGGGTAGTGACCGAAGAGGAGTTAGGGGACGCCATCGCATTGGGTTCCATTGGCGGCTCGGCATCACGCTTGCTCGGCCCCTCCATCGGCGGACTGTTGTTCACTATCAGCCGTGCCCTGCCGTTTCTGGTCGATGCCGTCTCCTATGCGGCGTCAGCACTCTCCCTGTTGTTCATCAGACCGGAATTCCAACGGAAGCGGGAGGGAGCTCATCGACATTTCTGGGGAGAGCTCAGGGAAGGCATGAGCTGGCTCTGGAATCACCCGGTCCTGCGCTTCCTTGCATTCCTGGTGATGGGGCTCAACTTCTTCAGTTTCGGGTATCAGCTCATCCTGATCGTGCGAGCCCAGGAACTGCATGCCGGTGCCTTCGAGATCGGCCTGCTGTTCGCGATGGGTGGGGTCGGGGGCATTCTAGGCCCGCTCGCGGCATCGTACCTACAGCGGCGGTTCACGTTCGGGACGCTGACGGTGCTAACCACCTGGGGCTGGGCGCTGACCTGGATTCCCTATGCCCTGGCACCCAATCTCGCCACCCTCTTCGCCGCGTACTTGATTGGTGCACCGATCGTGGCCATCTTCTTGGTCGTTCAATCGAGCTACCAGCTCCGGCTCATTCCTGATGAGCTCCGCGGACGGGTGAATAGCGTCATCCTGCTCGTGACCGTCGGTCTGGAACCGCTGTCGATCATCCTGACCGGGGTCCTGCTACAGGCCTTCGGGGGAGTGAGCACGATTCTCATTGTCTTCGTGCCGCAGGTTGTCCTGGCCGCGCTCACGGCGCTCAAATCGCGCCTACGCCATGCTGCTCCCACACGTGCGATGGGTTAGACCCTGCAAGGCCCCTGGTCAGTGGTAATGCCAGAGTCTCGCCTCGTCACCGCCTTTTTAGTCTGCTTTGAGTTCTGAGAGTCAGCACAGGACGCCGTCAGGTCACCAAACGAGGCGAAGCGGGTTGACTCCAGCGATCTGGATGTGTCTAAGCGCTAGCCGGCAGCTCTGTGGTGATCCATCTCCCTGGCCGACCCGCCCATCATGCGCAGCATGGTCGGACCCCCGGTTCGGAGGAAGCGCACAATCAGGGTTGCCGCCAGCACCAGGAAGACAATGTTGAGGATGCTGGTGTAGTTCCAGCTCGGCCCCTCCGTCATGACCGTGACAGTACGATTGGTCGGAATGATACCCAGCGCACCAAAGACGATCTCGACCGCATAGCCGGCCGCTGCCATCGTGAGGTAGAACGTGCCCAGGATGTAAAGCGCGACCCGTCCGGTGTAGTAGCGCCGGTAGATATCGAGAATCGGCAGCACGATGAGGTCAGCAAAGATGAAGCTGACAACGCCCCCGAAACTGATCCCACCCCGCCACAGAACAGCGGCGAGCGGCACGTTGCCTACCGAGCAAACGAAGCTGATGATGGCGACCAGTGGACCAACCAGCGGTCCCTCGATCTTCGTCAGGGTCGGATTGCCGGTCAGGAAGAGATTGCGCCAGACCGTCTCCGGCACCCACGCGGTGAGCGCACCGGCAATCAAGAAGCCTCCCGCGACGTCGATCCAGACCGAGGCCCAGTCCAGCACGAAGAGGTGGCTCACCGCAGTGAATCCACGACCGCTCAGGAGCCGAGTGAGAAACGAGCCACCTTGCACACTCATATCCATGGCGGCATGACCCTCCATCCTTCCTGCAATCCCACGCTGTGCCTGTGCCAGCGCCATCGCTCGCAGGCGCGGCGTCAGGGTCAGCCGCAAGAGCAGGGCAATGAAGACGACCATCAGGATGCCTCCGGCAAACTCTGCTGCCGCAAATTGCCATCCCAACAGGACGATCAGTATGATGCCCAGTTCGATCACCAGGTTGGTCGAGGCCAGCTCAAAGGCCATCGCGTTGGTGAAACTCGCTCCCTTCTGATAGATAGACCGTGCCAGGGCCACCACCGCATACGAGCAGGAGCTGGAAGCAATGCCAAACAGGGTGGCGAGCGTGAGGCTGCGCGGCGAATCGGTACCCAGCAGTTTCGCCATGGAGGCATGCGAGACGAAGACCTGGACAATGGCCGAGAGCCCGAATCCGAGGATCAGCGGCCAGAGCACATCCCAAAACATGTACAACGCCGTCCGGAGCGCATCAAGAATAGGCATACCGGGTCTCCTTCGGGTGGCACGAACTGACAGCGAACGGGAATGCTTTCTCGCCCGCTCAGCGATTGGTCTGTCGTTCCAGGTTTTCCGGGTACCGCGCCCCCTGTACTGTAATCTGCGCGGCGGCGCGCTCGATGTCGCGGAGATCCTCCGGCGTGAGATCGACGTTCACCGCACCGATGTTCTCCTCCAGGCGCTCCAATCTTCGGGTGCCGGGGATGGGAACAATCCACGGCTGCTGGGCCAGCAGCCATGCCAGCGCAACCTGCGCGAGTGTCGCGTTCTTGCGCTGTGCGATGCGACCGAGCAACTCGACCAGAGGCTGATTCGCCTTCCTCGCCTCCGGCGTGAAGCGAGGTAGGGTGTTCCGGTTGTCGTCTCGGTCGAAGCTCGTGTTTTCGTCGATCGTGCCGGTGAGGAAGCCCCTGCCCAACGGGCTGTAGGGCACGAAGCCGATCCCGAGTTCGTCGAGCGCCGGCAGCACCTCCTCCTCGGGGCGTCGCCACCACAGGGAATACTCGCTCTGAACGGCCGTGACCGGCTGTACCGCATGGGCGCGACGAACGGTCTGCGCTGCTGCTTCGGAGAGGCCGAAGTGCTCGACCTTGCCTTCCTGGATCAGGTCCCGCACCGCCCCCGCCACCTCTTCGATCGGCACGTCCGGGTCGACCCGGTGTTGATAGTAGAGGTCAATGGTCTCGACCCTCAGCCGCTTGAGCGAGCCCTCGGCCGTCTGCTTGATGTACGCGGGCCGGCTATTCTGGCCGGTCAGGCCCACCTGGTCCCCGGTCGGGCCGAAATCATGGCCGAATTTGGTGGCGATAACGACCTGGTCTCGTACGGGCGCCAACGCTTCGCCCAGCAGCTCCTCGTTCGTGA
>JANWJD010000039.1 GCA_025449555.1 Chloroflexota bacterium
CCCACCGGGCGAGCAACTGATGGTCGGAGTCGGTGAGCGTCCCCCCGCGGCGGATGGGGATGAAGCGCGGCTCGCGGTCTTTCGGGAGGATCACGCCTGCACCCTTCTGCTCAAAGTGAGGATTGAGAGAACACGGTGACCGAGTCTAGTCCTGAACCTCGAAGGCTGCCTCGGCGTGTGGTGATGTAGTTGATCTCCAGTGGGGTAGCAGATGAAGTAGCCACCTATCGGTCTGTTGGATGGCTTCAGTTCTTCTCATCGTGGAAGTTGCAATACCAGTGCATCCCACTACAGAACGGTTTGTTCTTCGACTGGCCGCAGCGACACAGGCTGTAGTGCTCGAGCGAGGAACACTGGGCGCGCGACGTTTCCGCACCTTGCTCGTCCTGGAGGGGGATCGAGCCGGTGATTCGGTATGGCCCGTCTTTGGAGACTGTGATCGTCGCCTCGCGCACCTGATCAACCTCAGCACGGCCCTCGATTCCGTCGATTGCATAGCTGAGCGCCCCGGAGGGGCACGCCTTTACCGCAGTGATGACCTCCTCCATCGTGGCGCCGTTCGGATCGATCCAGGGGTCTTGGTTGAGACGGAAAACCGCCGCCAGATTGTCCGAGCAGAAACCTGAGTGCGCGCAGATACCCCGGTTGTCGAGCACCGTGACCTGCGAGCCGATGTAGGTGTCGCATCGATCCGGAACGCGATCCGGCTGCTTCGCGCTCGTGAATCCATTTCGAGCATGCGTCCCGTCACAAAATGGTTTGTTCGCCGATCCACCGCAGCGGCAGAGTGCCATCTGTGGCCGGACCGGGAGCGATTCCCCTTTCGAGTTTCGGAGGCGAGCGAGATTGGTCACGACGTATGGCCCATTGGGAATGCAGCGGATCGCGCATTGCTGCTCCGCCTCGACCGCCGCAAGTTCGGCCACCTGGGACGCGGCGCTGTAACGACCGTGACCGGGAGCGAACTGGACGGCCAGGTCTTGCAGTGCGGCCGCCGCTTCACCGATCTCTGCCGGGACAGACGCCTGCAGGCGCAATTCCGTCGCGATCGCCGCCAGCTCGCGGAGTCGCTCGCCAAAGAATACCCAGGCTGACCGCTGGTGCGAGAGGAGTTGCACGTCGCGGTTGTAGCCAAAGCCTGGGCCGGCGGTCTGGCCCGGGAGTCCGGTGCTGTCCACCGGCATCTTGGCCAGCACCTCTCCCAGAGGTCGCAGGACGGTGGTCATGAGTCGCAATGTGGCCCGTGAAAGGTGCTCGAGTTCATGCTCGGTCTCCTCGGTGTGGGCAAAGAAGCGCAACAGCATGAGGAGCATGGTGTCGTAGGCGATGTTGAAGAGATCAGCAACGCTGTGCGTGACGGGGTCGCGGATGATGGTGCCACCAGACGTATCGTCATAGAAGCGGGTCATTGGATTCGGCACCACCGGGCGTACCGGTGCGAATGGGATGCCGGTCTGCTCGGCCTGGCTCAGCGCCGCGGCATACTCCCGACGAATCGTATCGAAGACGACGAAGTGCGCGTCGGGATGGGCGGAACTCGGCGCTTCGCCTTGCTCGACGATGAGCTCGATGGCCGCACACGCCGACGCACGGTCGATCACGGCGGTAAGTTCGCCGTTGAGATCGACGTAACGGGCGTTGGCCTGTGCCTCGGGTGGGCCAATGAAGAGTTCCTCTTCGGGAATGGCATGAAACCCCGACTCGATTTTGTGGTAGAACTCACCGACGGTCGAAAAATCGATGTCGAAGGGCTCGAAGCTCACACTGTCGTCCGTGACCACGGGAGCCGGCTCATTGCCCTGGGCGGCAAGGACGCGCTCGCGGATCGTGTCGAAGAGGGCTTGCTGCTCCGAGGAGAGGATCCCTGTCTCGGGCATCTCGTAGGTCACGAAGCGCTCGATCGTCAGCGTCGAGAATGGCTCGAGCGTGAGGCAGACGCCGAAGGGGTAGGCCGAGGCCGGCATTGGAAAGTTCGTTCGTTTGAAGTTGGGCGCCCCACCGATGGCCGTCAACAGATTCGACACCTGGGCCAGGTGGAACATCTCTTCAATCGCCACCATGCCGAGATGCCGCCGCCAGCCACGAACCATCGTGGCCTGCTGATCGGTCATGCCGCCCTCGGTCGCGTCGTTCTTCAGCGAGTAGGCGGCGAAGAGGTAGATGCACGCCAGCCCATGTTCGAGTTCCGACGCCCGCGAGAGGAGGTAGATCAATTCCTCACGGGTGGTCACGGGCTTGATATGCGAGCGGTCGATGCGGGGGCCGGGGGTTGTTTCTAGCATGCGTGGTCGCCTCTCTGGGCACGGTCAAGTGGGGCCGAACAAACGTGAACTCGATCGAAATATGTACGATCGTGCTCCCAACGGCGCTGCTTCGCCTGCCGTCCGTGGCCGCACCAGCCCGATGTGCCTTGGAATGCGATGCGCCGCCTTGATGGTTATTCTAGCGGCGGTGCGACGTGTTGGCACTCGCTATGCGGGCAGGGACAGCCTGCGCGAATGGCTAGTCACCGGTTCGTGAGGTCGGGGTGTTGGAGTCCAGGAGCGGGCCATATGAGCCAGAAGCGCGACCAGTTCGGGCGGCACAGGTGGCGGTGGAGCGGTGGACCGGCTCTCGTCGTCGTATCGCATATACTTGCGAATCGCTGTCAGTGTACGGGGAGGGCGGATTGAGCGTGGCGTTTCTGCTGACGACACTCATCATCGTCGTTACGCCAGGTTCAGGCGTGCTGTATACGCTGGCTGGTCGGTAAAGATTCCTCGTGACCAAACGCGGATGGGCGCTGTTTGGCGCGATGTGTGTGATCTGGGGAATCCCCTACCTGTTGATCAAGGTTGCGGTTGACGTCCTCAATCCGGCAACGCTGGTGCTGCTCCGGACCGGGGTCGGTGCGCTCATCCTGGTCCCACTGGCGCAGTCTCGCGGGTACCTTCGCCCCTTGATGACGCGCTGGAAGATCGTCCTACTCTACACCCTGGTCGAGGTCGCGGTGCCCTGGTTGCTCCTCTCCGATGCGGAGACAAGACTCTCGAGTTCGCTCACCGGGCTGCTGGTGGCGGCCGTGCCACTGGTCGGCCTGGTGATATCGCGCATGGTGGGGGGTGGCGAGCACTTCGGCCTGCGGCGCGTTCTCGGCTTGCTCGCCGGCATCATTGGAGTGAGTATCTTGCTTGGGTTCGATGTGCGCGCCGGCGATGTGCGGGCGGTGCTCGAGGTGGCGGTAGTAACGGTGGGGTATGCGGTAGGGCCAATCCTCATCGCCCGGCAACTGCGCGATCTCCCCTCGATGGGGGTCATTGCGGCGTCACTCGGGATTACAGCCCTGATCTATCTGCCGCTGGGACTGACGCACTTCCCCGTCGTGGCGCCGCCGTTCAAGGTCCTGCTGGCGGTTGCCGTTTTGGCGGTGGTCTGTACCGCGCTCGCCTTTGTGCTCTTCTTTGCGTTGGTGGCGGAAACTGGGCCCTACCGGTCGACGGTGATCACCTATGTCAATCCCGCCGTTGCGGTCTTGCTCGGCGTGGCGTTGCTGGGTGAACCGTTCACTCTGGCAACTGCGCTCGGTTTCGCACTCATTCTCTCCGGCAGCATCCTGGCCACGGCGCGCGCGCCACGTCCCTCAGAAGACACGGTCGCACCGGCATAGTCCGCACATTTCCTACCCAGGTTGGCAGGCGCCTCCCGCTCGATTATCCGGTAGTACTCGGAGGAAACCGCGGAGTACTGTAGGACAGAGTTGCGCTTGATCGGCACCGTGACTCTGTAGACTCTCAGTGACAGATATCAGCAATCTACTCGAACTCATCGCCGGCACGGTGCTCGTCATCCTGATCGTGTGCGACGCCGTCGGCACGCTCATCGTCACCCAGGGGCAGAGCGGCCCCTGGCGGCCCACCCGCTTGTGGTACGGGCTAACCTGGCGCGCCGCGCGCATGATTGTGATTCGGCTACCCCGCCGCGGTGGCGACGGTGTGCTCAACGTTTATCCCGCAGTATCGCTGCTCGGCTTGCTGCTGGTGTGGCTGAGTGGGCTCGTCGTGGGCTGGGCCTTGATCTATCGCGCCCTGGGCGAGCATCCGGCCGGCGCGAGCGACTGGCAGACGCTGTTCTACTACACCGGTGCGTCGCTCCTGACCCCTGCATTCGGCACCGCACACGACTTTCCGACCCGCTTGCTAACGCTCACCGAAGCGCTCACTGGGCTCGGGACGATCGCCCTGCTGATCTCGTACCTACCCGCGCTTTACGGGGGGTACAGTAAGCGTGAGGCGCGGCTCCTGACGCTGGATGACCCGCAGGGTGGGCGGCTCACACCGGTCAGAGTCATCGCCATTCACTCGATCGACGGAAACCTTGAGCTCCTCTACCGGTTCTTTGCCGAATGGGAGCTGTGGACAGCTGAAGTGCTTGAGAGCCACGTGTCCTACCCCATGCTTGCGCTTTTCCGCTCGCAACACGTCGGCCAATCCTGGATCACGGCCCTGGGCGTCGTCACCGATGCAGCGACTCTGACCTGCGCCGCCATCCCGGAGGCCGACCGACGGGAGCCGTATTTCCAGTACCGGCGCGGACGCCGCGCCATTCACGAGATCGCCACGCGCCTTCATGTCCCCTCTTCGTCTGCCACCGGACACGGGATCACGCGCGACGGATTTGACTACGCGTGGGGCGTGCTCTGTGAGCTGGGCCTTCCGCTGCGCGAGAAAGAGGAAGCCTGGCAACGCCTGGACGACCTGCGTTCGGGATATGGGGCACGCTTTCAGGAGCTGGTCGACTTCCTGCTGGCGCCTCATGGTTTTTGGGGCCATTCAGCAGAGGAGACCGTGCTCCAGGAGGTCGCCCGAGCAACCATGGATGCCCGGCTACGCGCCCGCCGTACACGCTCAGACCGCTGAGAGGATGGCCGATCGACAAATCGAGGCATGGATGGAGGAGATTCGCCCTGGGCCGGCCTCAAAATTATGACCGCGCTGGGTGTAGATGCAGTGGCCACCGAGCTCGTCGAGGCGAAACGCGCGTAGCGGGCTACGCTGCCGCCTAACCGCTACTCAGCGGGCAGACACTACCCAGTGACGGCGGCGGGACGCAGGCGCCTCATCGGTCTGCGTGGCACTGGTGTCGGTGTACACGGCCTGACGCGACCCATGTCGCTCGCGCGACCACGAAGGCGTCGCCATCCGAGGCGTACCCGGCCACCAGCCGCGCTCGTCGTCCACCCGTGAGTCAGCGCCAAAGAGCAGTGCCAATGGCCCGATCAGGACGAAGGATGCGAGGAGAATGAAAACTTCCATATCTATAGAATGCCTCGTTTTGATCATTAGCACAAATCGAAGTATTGTTAAGTATGATTAACGAACCTGATCATTGGCTCGGCATCGAGTTGCGTCATCTCGCCGCGCTCCAGGCCGTTGCCGAGGAAGGATCGTTCCGGCGTGCGGCGGAACATCTCGGCTACACCCAGTCCGCGGTGAGCCAGCAAATTGCCATGCTCGAGCGCATTACCGGAACGCGGCTGATTGTCCGCCCGGGTGGTCCACGGCCAATCTCGCTTACCGGAGCGGGCGAGATGCTGCTACGGCATGCAGCAGTGATCGTCGCCCGGATGAAGGCGGCCCAGGCCGATCTTGACGCGCTCGCGGCGGGCATGGGAGGCACACTGCGCATCGGCATGTACCAGAGTGTCGGACGGCGCATTCTGCCCGCCCTGATGCGTGAACTCGCACATTCCTGGCCCTCAATCGATGTGCAGATCACGGAGGCGGCATCGGACGTTACCCTGTTGCCGCAAGTGGAATCCGGTGCTCTCGACCTCGCCTTCAGCCTTTCTCCGCTCCTCCCCGGGCCGTTTGAAGGGATCGAGTTGCTGCGCGACCCCTACGTGCTCATCGTGCCCACCGGCTCGCCATTGGCACAGAGCGATCGTCGGCCTCGGCTCAAAGAGATCGCGTCCTTCCCTCTCATCTCCTTCCGCGAATGCCGCAGCTTGAGCCTGGCAGAAACACAGATGCGAACCCAGAATCTCGAAGCAAATATCGTCTTCCGCTCAGACGACAATGGCACGATTCAGGCGCTCGTGGCGGCAGGTGTCGGCATCGCGCTCGTGCCACGCCTCACCGTCGACGCGGATGACCCCGACATCACGATGATCGACATGGCCGATCAACTCTCGCCCCGGCTCATTACACTGGTGTGGCATCGCGACCGCTACCGCACGGCGGCTGCTCAGGCTTTCATCGA
>JANWJD010000040.1 GCA_025449555.1 Chloroflexota bacterium
GCCGCATCGAGAGTTTTTCGCGCAGCCGCTCGACTTCAACAGGATCGATGTGGACGCCGCGGAGAGCCCAGATACCGGAGTCGACATGCTCGATGATCGGACTGAAGCTCAGAAACGTGCTGGCCGTACTCGTGTTCACGCCTCGTGCCTGGCACCCAGCAGCAAGGCTGTGTCGGTCCAGAATGCCGGCCGGGGTCGAGCGAAGGACCTCAACCATAGCCTGCTCGGTATCTCCCAGGACCATGCGATAATCGAGTGGTTCGCTAGGATGTACCCGACCATCCTCTACCGTGAACGCGGGGTTGCGGGCGTAGAAGGCCGCGAGAATCGCGCGCGGCGGGACCACGAGTGGGCGGTTCACACGCGCCACCCCTCCACTACTGTTGCGATTCCGATAAGCCCGCTGGACCCCCTCGCGGATCGTGCGGATATCGAGCGGGCTCGCCACCGCCAACATGCGTCGGGTGGTGTTCGTAAGGCGATTGCGCGACGGGGTTCCGCGCGGCATCCAAAACCATTCATAAGCGTCGTCAAGAAACTCTGCCGTAGTTTGGTGCCGCAACACTTCGCGCACCTGCGGTGGACTGACCGTGAAGCCGTCAGCCTCGGCCGCCGCCGCCACTGCGGCGGCATTGGAAGCTCCCGACGCCATCGCCAGTCGAGTAGCGAGCGAGGCGATCTGGCTCGCATACGTCAGCGATGGATTCGTCACCACTCGCACATCGTGGCGGCCCGCCTCCAAACTGAAGGTCGGTACCCGGCCACAGAACTCCGCAGCGGCGAGAATGCTCTCCGGACGGAAAGGAATCGCAGCAACCCCCTCCCGCATGAGCAGCTGAGCGGCCTCTGTCGCGCCGAGCGGCGCATGTGCGGCCATCGTATCGAGCGCCCGATCTAGCGCAGGTAGGTAGATCGGTTGCGCGGGCTTTCGCGCGAGTACACGCTCCTGGATCTGGCGCACCCGCTCGCGCGACAGCCCGAATTGGTTAGAAAGGTCCTGGAGTGTGGGAGATGTGCCGGCCCCGTCTAGCCCGAACCGCGCGAGCAAGATTTCGACTTTCTCCGAATCGTGGAGCCTGGCTGTGCTGCCATAGTAGAGAGCCTCGACATAATCCCGGAGGGCTACATCGAGCGGCATCAGCCGTATGCGCGCGGCTCGGTCTAGGAGAGCGCGAAGCGCGTCGCCGGCATGGGCGCCAAGTTGCGCCAAAGTATGGCCGATTGTCGACTCATCGAGCTCTGCAGAGGCCACATCGGTCACTGCGGTCTGGATGCCTGCGGCCGTTGTGGATCTCCGCATAGCCACAAAATACTCCGCAAACCTCGGATCATCCCCGGTGATCGACTCGATCCAGGGCTCGCCCAACACCGGCGCCAACATCTCGTTAACTTCCCTTTCTGCCCGATCGGACGCCGTGTCGAAGCGCTCCATACTTGCCTCAGCAGCAGTGGCAAAATCGAGGACCGAGACCGTACCCATGCCTGAAATGGCGAATAGCTCACCGTAGGTCACGCGCCCCAGCCACGCCTTGTCGAAGAGTATGCCCGCTCGAAGAAGACCATTGCGTGTGCGGGCCCTCCAGGGCACAGAGACCGGATCCAGCCCGGCGGGCCATGGCCGGCCGAGCACGGTAAGCGAGCGGATGGCCTCGTAGCGCGTGTCGAGCAGAGCGAGCAGGTATCGTTCAATTCGAGGGGTGAATGCGGGCAGCGCCTGCCATACACTCGCATCTAGTGCATTGAGCGTGCTGCCATCGGGCAGGCGACACTCATGCGCGATGTACTTAGGCAGCGGATCTTGTGCCCACACCTCTCGCAGCGACCTAGGGAGCAGTGGGCATCCGGGTTCGCCCCAGGTTGTCAATTGATTTGCCTTTACTTTTAGCATTGACAGCGTCCCATACATCAGTCTATCATATGACTGCAATAGAAGAAAGGGAGGTTTACCACTTGACAGGCAGCGGTTCTCAGGTTGAGGTCGTCACCCTGGCGGTATATCTTTGTGGCGGCGATGCGAACGTGGTCGACACGGAGGATGTAGCGGTAAAGGTCAATGAAATCGCGCCGGGCAGGTTCACCTGGCGCAAATATCCTTCCCAGATCAATATCGAGCAGGTCAGGGTATATCTGTCCGCAGCAAAGGGGAGGCACGGATACCTAGCCGGCAAAGGAAGGGACGGTTGGTCACTCACCCCGGCAGGTCACACATGGGCCACCACGAAAGGCATCGCGCTGCTCGGTGAAGATCAGTCGCGCCGGCGCGAGGAGCGCAAGGGGGGGTCTGTAGACGAAGCAAGGTGGCAGCGCGAACGGGCGCGGGTCACGAGCACTGCGGCATGGGCGCGGTGGAGCGCCGGTGACCACGGCATTCCCCAACGTGAAGCTGAGGCCGTCTTCCGCATCGATGACTATGCCGTGGGACGCACTCGTGACCTCAAGGTTGGTCGGCTGCGCGCCCTGTTCGAAGACGATATCGAGGTTGCTCCGTTCATTGAGGCCGTCGCGACAGTTGTCGAGCAAGGGAAAGGACATTGACAATGGACCTGAAGGTTACGACCCATGTCGGCCGTGATCTGCTCCAGTCGGCTGCTCTCTTCAAGACCGAGCAGTCAGTTGTGTGGGAGTATGTGGCGAACAGCTTGGAATACGTGCAGCGCGGAGTGCCACCTGTGGTCAACGTTCAGGTGAACAGCCGCGAACACACGATCACCGTTTCTGACAATGGTCGGGGCATGTTGGCAAAGGACCTCCAGCATTTTTTCACGATGCATGGGGAGAACCGCGATCGCCGTGCAGGCAAGATGGGACGAGGCAAGTTCGGGACGGGTAAATCGGCCGCGTTTGGCGTCGCCAACGACCTGGAGGTTGAAACGGTCCATGACGGTCTGCTCAATAAGGTGAGACTCACGCGCGCGGCCATCGATGCCTCGACCGGACAGGACATCCCCCTGGAGTGGCTTGCCAAGAATGAGCCGAGCGAGCGATCAAATGGTACAGTGGTGACCATCAGCGACATTCAGCTACAGCGCATCAGTACGGAGAGCATCATCCAGTACATCGAGCGCGGCCTGGCGTCGTTCCGGCACGCGAATCCTCAGGTGGCGGTCAACAGCCACTTGTGTGAGGTCTACGAGCCACGAGCACAGGATCAATACACCTTCCGACCATCACCAGAGCAAATTGCCGCAATTGGGAGCGTCGAGCTGACTATCAAGGTGGCGGCTGCTCCGCTGGCGGAGAGCGATCAGGGCATCACAATCACCGCTGGACCTGGCAATCGCGTCGCGGTGGAGCGGGCAGGTATCGAGCGCAAAGAGTTTGGTAATCGCCTGTTTGGTGACATCGACGTGCCCAAGCTCGAAGAGCCGTCGCCGATCGCCGCATACGACTCGACACGAAATCTCCAGCTCAACCCCAACAACCCGGTCGCTGCGGTGCTCATCGGCTTCATCGGCTCCAAGCTCGAAAGGGTCCGCCAACAGCTGGCCGACGAGGACCGCAAACGACGGGAATCCGCAGAGGCCCGCGAGCTCGCCAAAGAGTCCTCGAAGATCGCTGAGTTGCTGAATGCGGATTTCCAGACTCTTCGTCAGCGTTTGACCAATATTCGAGCCGTTGCCGCGAAACCGGGGACGGCGGGAGCGCGGCTTGATGCCAGCTCCAGCGGGTCGGGAAACGAGCAGTGGTCCAGGGGCACGGACCAGCAGGGTACACTGGGTGGAGCCGAGCGGGAACGGCAGGGCGGCGACGGCCATGCCGGCGATTCACGGCCCAATACACGGGCTCGCCCGATGGGCACCCCGAACTCGGAGGGCCTTGATCCCCTCAGCCCAGCCGGTGAACAAGGGCGCCGCCAGACGAAGGGACGCGGCGGATTCACGGTCGACTACGACAATCTTGGTCCGGACAACGAGCGCTCGAGGTACGATCGGGAACGCATGGCTATCCTTATCAATCTCGATCATCCTCTGGTTGCGGGTGCGCTAGACAAGGGGAAGAGGAACGTCGAGGATGCTGTATTCCAGCGCATCTCGTACGAGATCGCGTTCACGGAGTACGCCGTCGCGCTCGGATACGAAATGGCGGAAGAAGATCCCGCGATGGGGGCAGATGATCTCTTGTACGAGGTGCGCCAATCAATCAATCGCTTGTCCCGCGCGTCCGCAGTGCTCTTCCGCTAGTGCTCTCGGTGTAGGCCGGCTTTCCGCGCTCCTGCTTTGCACTCGCCGGATGGTGTCGAATCGAAGGCAAGGCGAGCTGGCCAGGCCGCCGATGCCGGAAGTGTGCTCGCGCGAGCACAATCCGGAGCCGAATACCGACTCATATGGCAAAGCGTCATGGACTGCCATTCGCCCGCCCTGTTGAGACCGATGGCGCCGCAGGTTTTGCTTATCTGGGCGATCGCTAGCTGCCGCTTTTGCGACGGACAGAGAGAATACGAGGGATAGGTGAGCATCACACGCCGCTGTACATGATTGGCGCCTGGCAGTAAAATGGTTGAGATGGGGGGAGGCACACGCGCATGAATGCGGTTCCGCTGCCAGACGACGAAGCGCTGGCTGCCGCGCCTGGAGAGGTGCCGGCCAAACCGGTTGAGGCAAGCTCTCACACGGTGCGCCTGGGCGATGCGCGTTCTCTTGACTGGATTCCGGACCAGTCGGTGCATCTAGTGGTGACGTCACCACCATATTGGACGCTGAAAGAGTATAACGACAGTGACGGTCAGCTCGGCCATGTAGACGACTACGAGACCTTCCTCGACGAGCTGGATCGCGTTTGGCGCCATTGTTACCGAGTATTGGTGCCGGGAGGACGCGTAGTCTGCGTCGTGGGCGACGTGTGCATCGCGCGGCGCAAGAACAAGGGCCGGCACATGGTGGTGCCCCTTCATGCGGACATCTCGGTACGCTGCCGCCGGATTGGCTTCGATTATTTGACGCCGATAATGTGGCAGAAGATCGCCAATGCCTCGCACGAAGTCGAGAATGGCTCCTCATTCCTGGGTAAGCCATTCGAGCCGAACGCGATCGTCAAGAACGATATAGAGTACATCTTGATGCTGCGAAAGCACGGAGGCTACCGCAAGCCCACCGAAGAGCAGCGCCGGCGGTCCAAGCTGACCAAGGCAGAGCATGGCGCGTGGTTCCGTTCGGTGTGGGTCGACGTCCCCGGCGCGTCCACACGTGAGCATCCAGCCCCGTATCCAGTTGACCTCGCTTACCGGCTGGTGCGTATGTTTTCGTTCGTTGGCGACACAGTGCTCGATCCGTTCCTCGGCACTGGCACGACCACGGTCGCCGCCGCCCAGGCTAGCCGCAACAGCATTGGCAACGAACTCGATCCCGCCTACATCAGGCTCGCCGTGCAGCGCATTCGCCGCGAGCTCGGTCAACCGTCACTCTTCGGCAAGGGTCCGAGTCTGGTTTTGCTCAGGGAGCATGGCGAACCGGTTCGCATATAGCCGCGCTATGTGTTCGAGGAACGTAGCGTAATGGTCCCTGCCACCCGGTTGGGGTGCGGGCGGCATCGAGTGGAGGCGCGCCGGACCTTCGTTGTCACAGTCAACGACGATGGTGGTGCAGGCGTCGAAGCCGACCTGCCCAACCTGGTCACGAATTGGCAAGCCGCGCAGATGCTCGATCATGCCCATCGCCGCGTCCGGTTGCTTGTGACGGGTGACCTCCACCGGCTGTCCTACTCGCTGTCGAAGCGGGGAGATGAAGGTCTCGGCGATATTGACGACCGCGACACCCGCGGCTATTGCGTCCTGGCGGCCCTGGTGCACTATCTCATGGGACGAACTCAGCTCGTCGTAGACGCGCGGCTGTGACTTTCCATGCTCGGTCATCACGGCCTTCGCTTCCAAGGAGACGAGCACTATACCCAGTGCCCGCACCTTGCGCAGTTGGGCCTCGCCCGTTTCCAAGAGGGGCCTGCTTGTGGGCACCCCGATGGCAAGGTCAATGGTTTTTTGCTTGCCCTGTGGCCACCTATGGCTGAGATTGATGCCATAACAAACATCGCCGCGCGCCGCCTGCGTGCGAAGGGGCGGGCACGCCGCCAATAAGTCGTCAACGATGAACTCACACAAGGCGATGGAGTGGGCGTCGCTCCGCGAATGGTATCGACAGATGCGGCCGAGTCGCCGATCCGCATGCTCGTGTCTCGTCAGCCACTCGGGCGCTGGCGTCATTCCGGGGCCCCATTTCGTTTTCCCGAGTCTGCCGCGCGTCCCAGCACCAAGCCATCGGCCGGACCGCACTCCACAGTTGAGTGTAGACGAACCGGCGATTTGGGTCAAGAGACATCGAGGGCGCACGACATCGTGCACCCTCACCACTTTGCCCAGACCTCGTCGCATGCCAAGTGCTAGACCCCATGCCGCCATTGGCAACTCGGCGGGCTACCCATCCGATTATCGCTCCGCATCGGGGCACGGTCGTCCGCACCCTCAAGAATTGCGCCTGCTGCTCTGCGTCCGTGTTGTGAATCCTCGCTCACTGTGGTAATAGTATAGCGGAGATACCAGCAGGCGCAAGAATGATGCACGACGACGACATCGCCGATGGGCGGCTGCCCGCTGAGGCGCGCACGCACTTGCCGGATGCTTCGGATGCTTCGACATACACATCTTGAGTGCGCGCCGACGGCACCGCGTGCCACTGTCTGCGGTATGGTGACGCCGATAGGCCCGATCTCCGCGCTTCGGGGCGCATCGGGCACTCACGACGCAGCGTTCCATGGCGACGGCACGCTGAGCCAACGTGGATGTCATGGTTCCGCTCAATGCGGGGTCGTGAGGGACGCCTTACAAGAGGAGTACCCTAAAGTAGGCGGCGAAACCACGAGGCGAGAGGGTGTCGCCCTCGCGCCGCGCGCCTGGTGACGCCCTGTCTCCGGCCCGGACGAACGCGAACAAGGAGTGCACATATGACGCGGGTCGGAGGAACTCAGTCTGGCCACCGGCTGGCAGTGGTGCTGATCGCCACGTTTGGAATCGTGATGCTGGCGGCACTACCCACAGCGTCGGCCCGGACGCGGGCACAAACGACGAGCACCTATATCATGACGCTCTACCTGGAAAACGTGAGCCCGGTCGTCTACGGGCAGTCGCAGGCGCAGTTTGGAGCGTCCGTGGGATTCCAAGGAATGCCGACCCCCGACCCAACTCAGCTAGCGGTGGAGGTCGCCGGACAGAAATACCAGGGCACGGTCACTTGGGGTGGCAATTTCGTCCTCATGACCGTCTATCTCCCGAACATTCCACCGGCCACGTACGCCGCGACCGCCGTATATTACGACGCGGCAACCAAGACGACCGACCTGAGCAGCCCGGTCTCATTCACGGTTCAAAAGGCACAACCCAGCTTGGGGTGCGGCACTACCCAATCGCTTGTGCTGCCAGGGCAGACACTGAGTGTCCCTATGGCGTTCACCGGCACTATGCTGCCAGTCGATTGGCAGGACGCGACGTACACCATCATCTGGCTCGGGCACACGACCGTTACCGAGACCGACCTGCGGGCGAATAGCCACGACGATGTAACGGTCCAGGCTCCCGCCCAGATAGGCGCATATCAGTTAACCTGCCAGTTCAATGGGACGGCGCTGTTCGCACCGGCCTCCTACAACATGCCGATCACCGTGAGCGAGAAACTTCCCATCAGCGTACGGCTCTTTACCAACCCGACCACACTGACTATCGGCCACCCCATCACCATGGACGTGACGATCAGCGGGGTGTCCGGTGTACCAGCGCCGAGCGGATCATTCTATATCTTTATCGGCTCGTCCATGACGTACCCTATCACTATAGGACCCAACGGCAAGACGCTGGTCGAATTTGGTCCGCAATACGGGATAAACGGGCCGCAAACGATCACCGTGTTTTATCCAGGCAATCCCTACTATGACCGTGCGGACGCTACTTTCCCACCGACCAATCCGCCGATCCCCGGTGATTCAGGCGGCTCGGGAAGCGGTGGCGCCAGCGGCGCGACGGGCGCGCCTGGGACAGGCACAGCTACACCGCGCACGACGGCGAGCCCGACCGGCGGCGCGGCCACGCTAACCGCACTGCCCACCCCGGCCAGACCCGTGCCCACACCGCCGCCCTCGCGCGTTGGCGTGAGCGGAGCGCTCGCCCTAGTCGTCGGGCTCGGCGCCACGCTCCCGCTCGTGCTTGTCGGCGGCATGCTGTGGCTGGCGCGGCGGCGCGGATGGCCAGTTGGCGGCCGCGGACGCGCGGTGCGAGACGGTGAAGCCACGTCGCGGCAACCCACACTGGCGGTGAACGATCAGACAAGTCCGTCCGGCAGCGATGGCGGCTTCCCCTCCGGTCAGGCGAACGGATAGCGCGGCCCGACGCCGACTGGCGGCGCCAGGGCGCCCTCCGTGCCTGGGGGCAACGTGGGGTCAGGAGACGAGTTGGTGACCGGTGGCGACTCTCCGTGGGCGCCGGGGACCCGCACCAGTCCGGCGTCCATCAACAGCCTGGGCAGTGTCACCGCGCGCAGGCCACGCGCGTGGATGGCTCGGAGGATCGCCGGCAGCGCATCAGCCGTCTGGCTTCGATCGGGGGTGAAGGTGGCCGAGCCGCCGTCGTGCAGGAGGATGATCGCGCCTGAGTGCAGGTGCGCGATGATGCGCTGGGCGATGA
>JANWJD010000041.1 GCA_025449555.1 Chloroflexota bacterium
GTGGGATGAGAAGCGCTCCCATGCTGTTTTCGTCGAGCAGGGCATTCATTCCCAGATCGGCGCCTCGCGCCCGTTGCGCCGAAATGACCTTCTGCGCTTCGTCGATCAAGAGCGGCACGAAGGTGAGACCGATCCCAACCATGGCAATGATGTCTCGAATGGGAACGTGGAACCGTTCCAGCCAGCCGAGACTCCAATGCAATGAGTCTGCCACGGCCAGCGGAGGGGTCGACAGGGTCAAGAGCGATGTCGTGTAGACGATCAAGATTGCCTGCAGGCCCAGGCGGATGGCAAGATCAACACCGTCGCGACTCGGCGCGAGCAGCCAGAAGTGTGCGAGCGCGTGTCCAGGTGTGATCACCGTGATGATCAAGCCGAACAGGACGATCAAGACCAGGAGCGGTCTCAGCAGACGCCAGAGCGCCGGCAGGAGATCCGACGCCATCAGACCGATCAGGGCGGCGAATGCCAGCGCAATCGCGATGCCAAACGGGACGCTGGCGATCAGGGCATCGCCGACGATCGCCGCGGTACAGAGCAGCTTGGTGCGCGGGTCGAGCCGATGCAAAATGGTCGTCCCGGCCTGATAGCTGAGAAATCGTGGGACGTTACCGATCATGGTGTCGCCGCTGCCACTCCGTCACGATTCCGTCCTCGAGATCAGCGGAGTCGACGTCTGCCGGAAGTTCGAAACCGCGTCTCTCGAGCGCGCCGGCCAACTCGAACACGGCCGGCAATTCCACGCCGGTCGGGATCAACCGGCGCCAGTCGCGCAGCAGTTCGTCACCCCCGTGCACTTCAGACACGTGGCCGTCCCCCAGGACGTAGATCCGATCGGCCTGGCTCGCCTCACGCGCGCTGGTGGTCAGCCAGACGATCGCGCTCTTGTGTCGCAGCGGACGGAGTAAGTCCGAAAATTCGTTGCGCGTGCGAGGATCAAGATTCGCCGTCGGCTCGTCCAGAATCAGGACTACGGGTTCCATGGCCAGCACTCCCGCCAGCGCCACGCGACGCCGTTCGCCCCCTGAGAGCGCGAAGGGGGAACGATCGCGGACTTCCGCCGGATCGAGCCGGACTGCCCGCAGTGCTCCCGTGACCCGGCGTTCCATCTCGGCGTCGGGTAGAAATAACTGGCGAGGTCCAAACGCCACATCGTCAAATACGGTCCGCGCGAACAGCTGGTCTTCCGCGTTTTGCACCAGCATGGTCACTTCGCGCGGCCGTTTCAGCGGCTGCATCGATCGCTTCCGTGCCAGTGGATTCTCTCCTTGGAACAGGACGAGCCCTACTTCGGGCCGACGCAGGAACGCCAGCTCGAGGCCAAGTCGTGTCTTGCCGCTGCCGGGCGCACCGAGAATCGAGACGACCTCGCCTTTGTCCACGGTTATGCCGTTGCCGCTGTGTTCTAGAACCTGCACGGTCGCTCGCTTCCCATGGCTACGCGCTGATTCTTTCAGCCAGACGGTCGATCGACGTACCCTCTGCAACCGGCACTCCACCGGCGCGGAGCGAGGCCGCCAACTCAAACGTCTCTGGAACGTCCAAGGCCAGTTTGGCGCGGATTGTTCGGTCCTGGAGCACATCCTCAGGTGTGCCCTGCGCTTCTACCCGTCCGTCCAACATGCCGTACAGCCGATCGCAGGTTTGTGCTTCATCCATTCGATGCGTGACCAGAACCAGCCCGGCGCGACGCTCGGCCCGCCAGCGCAGGACTTCTTCCAGTAGTGGCCACCGTACGGTCGGCTCCAGCCACGCTGTCGGCTCATCAAGAATGAGGTACTTCGGTTCCATGGCGATGACGGCCGCCAGGGCGACTCGCTGCTTGTCGGCCATGCTGAGCCGATAACACTCTTCCAGTTCCCGACCGATGAGCCCTACCGAATTCAGGGCGGAATCCACGCGCCGGCGAATGTCCTCGGGCGGCAGGCCGAGATTTTCCAGACCGAATGCGACCTCTTGTTCCACCACTGCATTGACGATCTGGCTGTTCGGATTCTGAAACACCAGTCCAACCAGGCGTCGCGCCTCGAGACCATGCGTGCGGGTGTCCAGACCGTCCACCGTGGCTCTGCCCTCGGACGGCCACAGCAATCCCTTCATGAGGCGACCCAGCGTCGACTTCCCGGATCCGTTTGGCCCGACGATGCCCACAACCTCATCAGGATCGACGCGGGCGGACACGTCTCTCAATGCCAACTCAGTCTGTTTGGGATACCGATACCCCAGGTTGTCGACCAGGATCACGCGGCCGCCTCTTGTCTGGACAGCGTCCCCTCCGGCACCTGTTTCAAAACCATCTCAGAGACGAGGGCGACCAGGTACATATTGAGAATGCCGATGAGTATCATGACCGCGACCCAGACGATCTGCCAGTGATTGACCGCTGGGTTCTCCCACCCCTTGACTTCATGCACCACGCCGTTGGGGGCGCCGATGCTCTGGAGCACGTATATCAGTCCGTTGAAGATGAGTCGCACGAAGTGCTTGGCGGTCTGCACGAGTTTCGAGATCGGATACTGAAAAATGAACACGGATGCAATAGTCGGGAGGATGAGATCGAGCACCGCGTAAGCCACACCGGTCCAGAGTGTATTGAGTCCCACACCCAACCCTCGATTTCGCCCCACACCAACCAGGATGCCCGAGACGGCAATGTCGATTGCGGTCAGGGCCAGAATCGGACCGACCAGGGCGGAAAACAGAATGTATGAAGCAATCGACGCCAGGATAGTGAGCTTGGTCCCCCGACGTTGCACCAACATGACAAATGGAACGGCGGCAAGCGTTCGCAGGAGCGTCCTGACGATCGGGACAGGCAGGTAGACTCGCATCAACAAGAAGACGATCGCAATGTCGCCGAGCAGAGCGCCTTCGACGATCGCGTGAGTGCGGTCTCGCCGACGAATCAATGAGCTGTCGTCGGCGGTAGCTTCGGTCAAACCGGCACCTCAACCGATCCATGTCCCCAGATCGACACCGTACCCGACACACTGACCGGTCCGACGATCTGGCCTTCGAGTGGAACGTCGACGGTTATTCGGCTCGGGCGCCTTACCTCCAGACCCTGTTCGATGTCAAGCGTACCGGATCGATGCAGACCGTAGCGGACGAGATACGCGCCAAGCGATCCGGCTGCGCTGCCGGTGGCCGCATCTTCAGTGGCGCCACCGAGCAAACGAGCGCGAGCCGCGGCATTGGTGTCGGGGGTTTCGACCGTAAAGAGGTACGCCTTGCGAGCCCCTACCTCATGCAGGAGGGCCGGCAGGAGATCCCCCACGACGTGCGCGTTCGCCAGCGCCACGGCCGTGCGCACGGGAACCATGAGATGATTGGTGCCGATTGATACGATTTGAGACTCCAGGCCGGGCGCAAGATCGTCCTCAACGAGAGACAACGCTGCCGCCAGGCGCGCCCGGTGTTTCAGGATAGCCCCAAAGATCGGTGCTCGTTGCATCATAATGCCGATGCCACCCGACCGGTTGACACCGTGCACGGCGACCTCGACTCGCCCGACCACCAATTCAAGGGCGCCGACCTCGTCCTCCAGCAGCCCCTCTGCCGCGAGGACTACCGCGGTGCCGATGACCGGATGTCCGGCGAACGGCAATTCTTCAGACGGTGTCCAGATCCGAACCCTCGGAATAGTGCCGACGCGCGGTAGGACGAAGGTAATCTCGGACCACGCAAACTCCCGGGCGAGACCGGCCATCGCATGGTCCGGTACTCCGGTTCCGTTATGAAAGACGGCAAGCTGATTGCCCGAGAATGGCTGATCGGCGAAGACATCACAGAGGGTGAACTGCACGGGCATGTTTGCTCCGCTCATCGTAGCACGCACCTTACGGCCTCCTGCCCCACGAGCCGGCTCGTATCGCCCCCGTCGCGACAAGCGGAAGATGAATGTTAGGAGAGCGCCGTCCGTCACCACCACTCCCGGATGGACGGTGTACAGTTTCGTGGCCTAAGGTGTGGCCTGTGGTGGATACAACGCCCATTATTGGGGATAACTTCCCCCGGTCGTCGTCCACGCTGCTGTGCTCGCAGTGCATTGACGTAAGCGGCAGGTGGATGTGCGTTCGTTTGGCGGGAGAGACAGGGTTGGTAGTGGCGCGTAGAGTGCATGTGGGGACTTGGGCCGTGATTTTCATTTCTGCTGGAGGCACTATTGCTGTTTCGTTCCATCTGTCTGGCCGTGTTGCTCGCCCTCCCGCTGCCGGCGCAGGCGGCAGGTTATCTCGTGCGTCCTGGCGACACGCTTGGAGCTATCGCCCGAAGTCATGGCGTGTCCATCCGGACACTCGCTCGCGTGAACGGCATATTCAATCCAAATCTGGTGCGGATCGGACAGTATCTGGTCATACCGACTCGGGTGCGGGTGTATGGCTATCGCGTGCGATGGGGAGACACATTGATCGGGATCGGCGCGCGGTATGGCATGACAGTCACCGCGATCCGGTCGATGAATCCGAGATTGGGCGTCTATCCGCTGGCCGGCGAATGGCTCCGCGTCTGTAGCGGCTGCGGCGGAGCTACGTATACCTCCGTACGCACCTCGCCGATCCCTACCGTGGCAGTCGAAACGACCACTAGCACGTACGTGGTGCAGCCGGGAGACAACCTCAGTGGTATCGCGGCACGTTTCGGCATCTCCACGACGGCCGTCACCTCGGTCAATAACCTGGTCAATGAAGATCTGGTCGTCATCGGCACCCGGCTTCGTATCCCCGGGATGGCGACAGGCGGCTACGATTCCACGGTGTACGATCCATGGTCCGCCCGCGCCTTGATCGTGCAGTTCGCTCAGCTCTATGGGATAGATCCCGCTCTCCCCCTGGGCATCGGCTGGCAGGAAAGCGGCTTCAACGAGAACATGATCAGTGCTACCGGAGCCATCGGCGTGATGCAGGTTGAACCGTATACCGGAGTCACGATCTCGAACCTGCTGGGTCGCTCCCTGGACCTGCACAACCTGCGAGACGACATTCAGGCCGGCGTCTTCTGGATCGCCAATCTGGTGAGGTACTACGGAGGAAACGAGCGCCTGGCCGTGGCGGCCTATTACCAGGGCACGCGCTCCCTGGCACACCACGGTTTCTATCAGGACACCTACCAATACGTCGCCAACGTACTCGCGCTGAAGGCCCGATTTGGCGGTTAAGGAGGCAAGGATTCTATGACGTTTGCCCGCGCGGTTTTTATATTCGCATTCGTGATGCTGATCGTGGGCGCGGTAGGCGCCCGCTTGATCATCGGACCTCTCCTCTTCGGCGACGTCGGCTCTCCCTCGTACACGGTCGCGAGTCGGGTCCCGACGGCAACCTCTCCCCCGGCAACCCGAACGCCCCGTCCCGCGCCGACCGAGCGTGTCCTGCCAACGCCCACTCGTTTGCCATCTGCGGTCCCCACCGCCCGCTCCACGGCCACGAACACGAGCGTACCGCGAGCGACTCAGACGGTCATTGCCACGACGTTGAATCACGTGGCTGCGCCGACGCGAGCGACAGTCCATCTAAAAGCGCATGCCGCCAGGCTGAAAGGGGCAGCGCCGCATCCTACGGCCACTCCCCGAGCAACGAAGACGGCTCTGCCCACGCCCTCGCCCACGCCCTCCGGCATCGTGACGCTCACGAATTACTGGATAGGCTCGGCGACATCGCGTCCCGGCAGTACGATCGCGGTCGGCTATGTGATCGACAACCAAACGGGGGCGACGGCCCGCATCGAACTCGGCGCCTCGGTCAAAGCTTCCAGTCAGTTCAGTTGGGCTAAAGACTCGATTTCGGACCCAAGTCACGACGTGGTCGCCGTGGTACCACCCGGCATCAGTCAGCATGTACGGTACTTCACGCTCAGCTCCGGTTTGCGGGCCGGCTCGTACGACATCGCCTGGGGATTGCGAAATCCCTCGACCGGCAGCCGCGTCGCGCTGGTAGCCGCCCCCAAGGCACTCCATGTGCAGGGCGTCATTCCGGCGCCTTAAATTGGAGTTGCCAGACCGTCTACCCTGCTGTAGGATGAAAGAAGTGACAACTCTGAAAGGGGCCGCACAGGTGATCGACAGAATCAGGGCCAGCATCTATGCCGGTGGGCTCATCGTGCCTATCGGGGGTAGTGCGCCCTTTGCCATGCGGCCCGTAATCATGCAGACGTGATTCAAGTGTGATCCAGATTCCCTGGAACCGTGGGCCGTCTGAACGGCTCACGGTTTTTTTATTGTTCGGGAGGAAAACATGAACGGTGTCCTGGAACTCAAGGTAGCTGAAGATCTGATCGCGCGACGTTCCGCCGTCGATCGCGCTCTGCATGTCGTTCACGTGTCGAAGTATTTCGGAGGACCATCGCGCTTCAACCGACCTGGGAAGAAGCAGCCCAAGCGAGTGAGCGCGGTCGACGATGTGTCGCTCACGGTCATGCGTGGCGAAATATACGGCGTGCTCGGCGCGAATGGTTCAGGGAAGTCGACTTTGATTCGTCTCATATCGACCTTGCTGCTCCCGGACGCCGGATCGGTCGAGGTCTTTGGGCTGGACGTGGTGACTGAGGCGGCTCAGGTGAAGCGGCTGATCAATCGCGTGTCGGTGGAGGCGTCCCTGTTCAAGAAGCTCTCCGCTATGGAGAATTTGACGTACGCGGCACGTCTCTACAGCGTGGATACACGCGCCGCCCGGACGAACGTGATTCGCATTCTCGGCGCTCTGGGCATCTCAGAGGCGCGCATTCGCCAACCGGTCGAGAAGATGTCACGTGGCATGCAACAAAAAGTGTCCATCGCACGCGCCCTCCTGACATCTCCGGTCATGTTGCTGCTGGATGAGCCGACCACAGGACTTGATCCACGCTCGAAGAAGGATGTCCAGAAATTCGTACTGGATCTACGCGACTCACACGATGCCACGGTCCTGTTGACGAGTCACGACATGGAGGAGGCGGACGCCCTGTGCGACCGACTGGCCATCGTCGATAAGGGTCGCATCGTGGTGGAAGGTACGCCACTCGCCCTCAAGGAGGAGTACATGCGGCGGCACAGGCTTGATACTTTGCCGTCCCTGGAAGACGTGTTTATGGAAGTGACGGGACGAAGCCTGGAGGACTCAGATTTCGATCCCGACGCGGAAGACGAGGTGATGAGTGGCAGTTAATGCTCCAGTCTGGCGAGAAATCAAAGCGTCCTACGCCTTCGTAGAGCGCAATACCAACCTGTCAAAACGGTACTGGGGCTGGGAGTTGACCTTTCTGCTCTACACCGTGGCGCAATCGGCATCCGTCATCTACATCGCATACGCAACACCGGGAGCGGTCGGGAAGCACATCGATCCGCATCCGTTCGTGCTGTATCTGGCCATTGGCGCTCTCACCTGGTCATACATGGCGAACATGTTCATGGCAATCGCTGAGAGCGTGCAGTGGGAGCGCTGGGAAGGCACCATCGAGTACACGATGATGGCGCCGATCAACGTTTTCACCTACATCGTCGGATCATGTCTGTTCGGTGTGCTCTACGGATTGGTACGAACCTCCCTGGTGCTGGTTGCGTTGATCTTCCTGTTTCACCTGGAGGCCAACCCGGCCGGCCTGCTACCCGCGCTCGCCATCGTCACGCTTGGCAGTGTGAGCTTCATCGGTCTCGGAATCATGGCGGCGACCCTGCCGCTGCTCTTCACGGAGAAGGGGGCGCAAATGACCTACGTGATCGAGGCGTGCCTCCTGTTGATCTCGGGGGTGTACTTCCCGATCAGCGTGTTGCCCAGCTGGATGCAGCCGCTCTCGCACCTCTCGCCCGCGACGTACGTGTTGAGCGGCATCCGCGACGTGCTGTTGAAGCATCCCACCAGCACGATCATGGTGCACACGCTCGTGCCGCTGGCCGTGATTGGAATTCTCACCGTGCCACTGGGATTCTGGGTATTCTCCTGGGCCGAACATTACGCCAAGCGCACCGGCCGGCTCAAAAGGACCGGATAGGCGCTCGTATACTGAAGAAATGACGCGCCCACGCGGGTGCAGCCGGTGACATGAGTGACGCAGGGACCGCCGACAACGGTCCCTGCCCCGCGCCGGAGAGATCACGACAAGAAGGACAGAGGGAAGATGGGATCCAAAGGCTCCGTGTTGGTGGGCATGAGTGGCGGAGTCGATAGCTCCGTGACTGCTGCGGTACTCAAGCACGCCGGGTACGACGTGATCGGTATCACGATGCAGATCTGGCACCGCTCCACCACGTTCGAGAACCCGGGCGCGATGCAAGGTTGCTGCACCATCGACGCGGTCGACGACGCTCGCCGTGTGGCGTCGAGGCTGGACATCCCCTACTACGTGCCAAATTTCCGCGAGGAGTTCAGCGATGCCGTGGTGGACGACTTCGCGACTGAATACATGCAGGGACGGACTCCTAACCCCTGCGTGCGCTGCAATCAATTCGTGCGCTTCGCTGGTCTGATTCGGCGAGCCGATGAGTTGGGAATCGATTTCGTGGCAACGGGCCACTACGCTCGGGTCGAGTGGGATGAGGACCGAGCCGAATATGTGCTCAAGAAGGCGGTCGACCCGGCCAAGGATCAGTCATACATGCTGCACACCTTGAAGCAGCATCACCTGCGCCGCATCCTCTTTCCCCTGGGTGGGATGGCCAAGACTGAGACGCGCACGCTGGCTCGTGAGTTTCAGCTGCCGGTGGCGGACAAGCCCGACAGCCAGGAAATCTGCTTCGTGGCAGGGAAGAATTACAAGGAGTTCCTGCGACAGCACGTGGGCGAGATCGAACGTCCCGGTCCGATCGTCGATTCGCGTGGCAGGATCGTGGGAGAACACGACGGGATTCATGCATTCACAATCGGCCAGCGCAAGGGACTCGGCATCTCGTCCCCCGAGCCGCGCTACGTGCTGGAACTCAGGCCCAAAGACAATACCGTAGTGGTGGGCGATCGGTCGGACGCCATGGTGCCCGCGCTGAACTGCTCTCGCCTCTCCTTCACCGGATCGAAGCCCACCGGCACATTCCCGGCCTCGATCAAGATCCGGTATCGGACTCCAGACCGACCGGGAGAGGTCGAACTCACGTCAGCGGACAGTGCATTCGTGGAATTCGAGAAGCCGGTCTGGGGGGTTGCGCCGGGTCAGCTCGCCGTGTTCTATGACGGGGACCGGGTTATCGGCGGCGGGACGATCGATGCAGGAATAGCTGCCGCCTAGAAACTACGGCGCTCGATCCCGGCGATCGGACTACTTGCCTGCTGCTCCGGTGGACTCGCCGGGTGGAACCACGACGTCCGGGGTCGCCGGGTGCGTGGATTCGTGTACCGCCTGGAACTGCAGGTCGTCGAGTTTACGGGTGACGATGTTGAGCTTCGCATTTATCACGTCGACGTCCGCCTTATTTGGCACGTTCAGCGCATCCAGAAAGGCATTCATGGCGCCGCGCAGCGCGTCGCCCATTCGGGTGCGGCCCGCCGATTGCAGGCGTAGGTCGTCGGCGCGTCGCTGCAACTCGTCCTGCGCCTGGGCGCCACGGTCGACGAAGCGATCGAACGTCTCGTTGGCTACGTCGCGCGCCGTGGCTGCGGCTCCCAGTCCAGCCAGGACTACACGTTTCGCCGGTCGATCCGGCTCGGGCGTTCCGGCGTAGGCGGTAGCAATGTCTGGGTCCAGGCCTGCAGAGGTCTCGTTAGGAAAAGGTCCTTCAGTCATTCGTTACTCCTGTGACGCGCGTCTCCGTGCGCGAGTCGATCATTCCTGCATGGATCCAAGGTGTCCACGCGTGTCAGGGACGCGTTACCCGAACATAGCAAAGGGCGCGCGGTCCATCAACTCAGCGCTTCCATTGACGGCGCGGCGTCACTCTGGTGAATCACCCAACGCTCCCACTCCGTGCGGACATGACGGAGCGCACCCGATAGAAGCTCGCGATTCTGGGGTGCGTTCAGCCAACGGGAAGCTCCCGAGGGATGCGGCAGCGGGATCGTTGCCACGCCATTTACATCGAACCGCTGCCCGATGAGTTCGGTGAGGGGGCGTTTGGGGAAATATCGGTCGATGGCGAGCCCGCCGACCAACACCATGGCACGCGGCTGGACCAGGTTCAACTGAGCTTCGAGAAACGGGCGGCACAGTGCTATCTCTCGTCCAGACGGACGCCGGTCGCCCGCACCGCCCGCCACGCGTCCCGGATAACATTTGGTAATCGCCGTCATATAGACCTGCTGCCGGAAGTCCTCTTCCTCTATGTCGACAGATGCCAGCCAACGGAAGAGCTCCTTCCCTGCTCTGCCGGCAAACGGACGCCGCACGTCCAGCTCCGTGATGCCGGGAGCTTGGCCGATGAGCATGATTCGATTGCCCGCCCGTCCGGCCACTACCGGTGCTGCCCGTTCGATGTACCCGGCAGCCTCGCAAGCACGGCAGACCAGAATGCGCTGATGGAGGCACTCCAGCTCGTTCACAATCCAAGATTCTACACAGGGTGCACCAGTGAATTCGTCTCTATCCGGCGAGGGCCATGCGACAATACGACCGGCCTTTCTGCAGGGTCGACGATTCGCACGAACGTAGTGTCGGACTGGAATGAGGAGGATGACCAGATGATCGAGATGACGCCCGAGCGCGTGCTCCAGCGGAGTGAGGAAGAGCACGTCAGATTTGTGAACCTGCAGTTCACCGACATCACCGGCGCAGTGAAGAGCGTCACGATTCCCATCGAGCAGTTCGCCGACTCGATCGAGCACGGCACCTGGTTCGACGGATCGTCGATCGAGGGCTTCGCTCGCATCGCCGAATCCGACATGTACCTCAAACCGGATGTGCGTACGTTCCGCATCATCCCCTGGGAGCGCGGCGACAATACGACGGCCCGGGTCATCTGCCAGGTATTCACGCCCAACGGTCAGCCGTTTCCGGGGGATCCGCGCGAGGTCTTGATCCGGGCTTTGCGCGAGGCAGAGGAGATGGGCTTCGACTTCTACACCGGCCCGGAACTCGAATTCTTTCTGCTGGTTCCGGGCGAGAACGGCCAGGATCGACCGTTGGCGCACGATCAAGGCGGCTATTTCGACCTGTCCACGGATCTTGCGTCGTCGGTACGCAAAGAAATGGTCAATGGGCTGCAGGGCATGGGCATCAGTGTCGAGGCGTCTCACCATGAAGTCGCCATCGGGCAGCACGAGATCGATTTTCGCTATGGAGAAGCCCTGCAAACCGCCGACAACGCCGTTACGTTCAAGTACACGTTGAAGGCCATCGCCGAACAACATGGACTGCATGCCACGTTCATGCCCAAGCCTATTTTTGGGGTCAACGGATCGGGCATGCACGTGCACCAGAGCATGTTCCACAAAGGCACAGACAATAACGCTTTCGTGAATCTGGACGACGAGTATGGGCTCTCTGACCTGGCGAAGCATTTCATTGCCGGACAACTCACCCACGCGCGGGGCATGTCGTCCGTCCTGGCATCGCTGGTCAACTCGTATAAGCGATTGGTACCGGGATACGAAGCGCCGGTATACATCAGCTGGGCACGCGTCAATCGCTCGGCCTTGATTCGAGTGCCACAGATCACGAAGGAAAAACCTCGCTCCGCGCGCATCGAACTGCGTTTCCCAGATCCGAGCGCCAACCCATACCTCGCATTCGCCGTGATGCTCAAGGCCGGTCTGGACGGCATCAAGCGAGAACTCGAGCTACCGCCGCCGGTCGAGGAGAACCTGTACCACTTCAACGAAGAGCGGCGGCGTGAGCGCGGTATCGATATGCTTCCCGGGTCGCTGGTCGAAGCACTCGACGAGCTGCGGCAGGATGCGGTTATTCAAGAAGGTCTGGGCGAACACGTGTACGAGCGTTTTGTCGAAGCCAAACAGGAGGAATGGGACGAGTACCGGATGCAGGTTACGCCGTGGGAGTTGCAGCGTTACCTGCCCGTCGTCTAGTTCGCCGAGGGCTGGGCGATGTCGCCTCAGGAAATGGGTCGCCGCATCGTGGTGGTTGGCTCGACCGGAGCCGGCAAAACCCGCCTGGCGACAGCCCTGGCGTCGCGACTGGTAGTTCCGCACGTTGAACTCGACGCGCTGCACTGGGAGGCGGGTTGGGCGCCCGCCTCCACGCCCGCCTTCCGGGCGCGGGTTGCTCAGGCACTGGCGGGTGACGCCTGGGTTGTCGACGGGAATTACGGTTCGGTGCGGGATCTAGTCTGGCCGCGAGCGGAAACGATGGTCTGGCTGGACTACGCCTTGCCGCTCATCATGTGGCGCTTGACCCGCCGGACGGTGCATCGCCTCCGCACCGGTCACGAACTATGGAACGGCAATCGCGAGCGTTTTGGGACTGTTTTCAGCCGCGAATCGCTCTACGTGTGGGCGTTCAAGACCCATGGGAAACGGCGACGGGAGTATCCAGCGTTTCTAGAGGAGCCGGAGCATCGGCATCTTCAGGTGGTACGATTGTCGACGCCGGCACAAGCGACGCGGTGGTTGTCCGGTCTAGCGATCCAGACGTAGATGGGCAGATTTTGTTTACTTGTAGCCACCGTAGATGGCGTGACCGGCTCGCAGCCAGAAACAATCGACCTGGCTCAATCCGGCGCTGGCCAGCCAGCCGAGCTGCTCAAACAGACCTGACGGCTGGTCGAATTCCAGATCGGGGTCCCGGTAATGGTTCCAACCCTCACGAAAGCGTTCGTAGGAAGCTGACGCGCCGGTATATTCGAGCGATTGTTGTTGCACGACTGCATCCCAGAGGTCTCCGTAGGCGCTCCAGACCCGGTCGTTCACCGGTTCGACCAAATCGACGATGAAGAGGCCGCCACCGGACGGTAACACGGTCACGAGATCGGTGTAGAGCGCTTGCTTCTCGACGGCATCGAGATGATGGATGGCCAGCGACGAAACGAAGCACCGTAGGTCAGGGGGAAGACGACCGAGCCAATCGCGTGCGCGCAGATCGAAGTGGGCGAACTCGGTGCGCCCGGCGTAGGCGGACAACTGGTGCACAGCTCGCTCGAGCATGGCAGAGGAGCCATCCAGCAAGAGGGCTCGACTGGCGGGGAACCGGCGCAGGACGGCTTCAGAAAGCGCTCCCGCTCCGCACGCCAGATCGACGATCGCAAACGAGTCACCTCCATCGGCCGGCACGAGCGACGCTACAAAATCCACTTGCTCCTGGCGGGACGGCGTAATGACCTCACCGAGCTCGATGAATTCGATCGAGCTCTCCTCTTCCCACCGGATGGACGACTCACCCACCGGCACGGTCATCCCATGGCACGAGGGTCGGAGATCCGTTCTCGGCGGAGATCGTGACTTGCCGCTGGACCGGATCCAAGGCGACTACTATCCCCTCGACCTCGCCCTGCTGCACCATTTCCCCCAGGGCGGGAAACTCCGATCCCGGCAGGTATGCGCAATCCGGATCGGGTGGTAGCGGGGGGCGAGACTCGACGACGATTCCGTCAAGGTGTGCCGGAGGCGTCAGGAACTCTTCCGGCGTCACAAACACCTCGCCGTGCGTGTCACCGTCGACCAGCCGAACGCTCACCCGACTGAGGGGCACGATCCCTGCTTCATCGGCGTCGAGCCATACCATGCGTCCGTCGACCAGTCGCACTCCGGCGATTCTCACTTGGGCGCGACCAGGGCCGCTTCGAGCGCGAGGCGGGGATCGACATTGGCGTCGATGCGAATCATGGCCCGGCGGAGCGCCTGTAGATACGCGCTGAGCTCGGCCATCGAATATCGCTCCACCTGACGGCGCAACGCCTCCTGCTGATCGTCGAGAGCGCTATGCGGCACCAATCCACCCTTTACCAGCAACAGGTCGCGGGCCAAGAGAAGGAGCAATTCTATCTGGCGTCGGACGGAGGACCGGTCCTTACGGTCGGAGGTCAGCGACTCCACCAGTTGCAATCGCGCGTCGAGGTCCATATCAGGCACGGCGCCCAATCGCTCGAGCATTTCGCGCCGCTGCACTACGATCTTGGGCTGTTTAGCGGCCTGCAACGCCCATCCCACGTTGCCACGCGCCAAACGCGCCACCCGCCGGGCGTCATCAGCTTCACTGCCGCGTTGTTCGAGTGCTGCGGTCAGCACGTCATCGTTCACCGGATGGAGCCGCACCACCCGGCAGCGCGAGAGGACGGTTGCCGGAAGAGCATCGGCCTCAACCGCGGTGAGCACCATTGTGACCTGCGGTTGCGGTTCCTCCAGAGTCTTGAGCAGCGCGTCGGCTGCCTGCAAGGTGAGCACTTCGGCCCCGGCAATGATATAGACTTTCCACCTCCCCTGGTACGGCCGCAGCGAGGTGGCCTCCCGCAGTGCCCGCACCTGGGCGATCTGCACATTTTCTTTGCCGTCTGCTCGTTCGATGAGGGAGACGTCCGGATGCGATCTGGCCTCGATCTGGCGACAATGCACGCAGGTTTGACACGGAGGACCATCACCAATGCAGTTCAGAGCCTTGGCCAATTCGAGGGCCAATCTGGTCTTCCCGACGCCGGCCGGCCCGGTGAGAAGCAGCGCGTGCGGCAACTTATCGGTCGCGATTGCCGCTTCGAGTGTCGCGATGGTCTCCGTCTGCCCGATAATGTCCCACATTGCTCACCATTTTATCCGTATCCGCCCAACCGGCACGCGCCTCGGAAGCCACGACCGCGGCGCAGGAGCCGGCACGTGGACCGAGATCGCGGCCTGACATCGACCCGGGAACGGTGGTATTATGGTAGGAGTTAGCAGTCTAAGAGGGAGAGTGCTAATGGGTGAATGTGGGGGACGTACATGGAACTGACGGAACGCCAGGACCAGATTCTGAAGGCTATTGTCGAGCAGTATATCGGCACGGCGCATCCCATTGGCTCGGCTGCACTTGTGTCCCTCGGGGGCCTGAACGTGAGTTCAGCGACGATACGCCACGAGATGGGTGTGCTGGAAGAGCTTGGCTATGTGCGTCAACTGCATACGTCCGGGGGCCGGGTACCCACCAATGCCGGATATCGCTATTACGTGGAGCGCCTGATGGAGCGCACACACCTCGCTCATTCCGAGGCCAGCACCATACGACACCAGTTCCACCAGGCACATATGGAGTTACAGGAATGGTTGAAACTGGCGGCGACCATCATGGCGCATCGCATGCAGAATGTTGGGTTGATCACCGCTCCACGTTCCGCCGAGATTCGCTTGCGACACCTGGAGCTCATCAGCATTCAGAGCACCATCGCCCTGCTGATCGTCGTCCTGCAGGACGGCACCGTGCTGCAGGAAATGGTGACCCTGGACGACGCTCTTGCACAGGAAGATTTGAGCATTATGGCCGACCACCTGACGGCGCAATGGCGCGGCCTCGCGGTCACCGGTATCGAGGCCAGGGTGGTCGAGTTACCGCCGGTGGAAGCTCGTGTCGCCGGCTTCACCGCGCAGCTCCTGCGCCGGGGAGAGGATCAACACGCGCAGATTTTCCACGCCGGCCTGGCGGAGATGATTCGACAGCCGGAGTTCCTCGGGCCTCGACCCGGAGAGCCGGCCGGGATGTTCAACGACCGACTCAGTCAGATGGTAGACTTCCTGCACCAGGGACTCGCCTTGCAGCGGTTGCTTGCCGGCCTTCCTGGTCCCGCTGCGGTACAGATCGTCATCGGCGGCGAGACGGCCGGTCAAGGTATGCAGGATTACAGCTTTGTGCTGGCGCGCTACGGGCATGAAGGTGAAGGCTCGGGATTTCTGGGCGTGGTCGGTCCGACGCGCATGGAGTATCGCCGCGCGGTGGCGTTAGTCCGCTACATGACTGATTTAATGACAGATCTGGTGCATCCGTATTGAGAGTGAGATGACTGAGGAACAAGAAACGACTGAAACCAGCGAACCGCGTCCAACCGGGCTGGACGATCCCCGCTTCGAGATCAAATGGCGTAAGAAGAGCGATTCGTCTCCGGCGCCGAGCGTGACCACACCGGATCTCGAAGCGAGCTTGGCGCCCGCGTCCGCTTCGGGCGACATGCAGACCCTACAATCGGAACTCGAAGCGGAGCGCGAACGAGTCAAAGATCTGCAAGAACGCTGGCACCGGGCCGCGGCGGATCTGGCCAACTTGAGGCGTCGCACCGAACAGGAGCGAGGTGAGGTGGAACAGTTCGCCTCGATGCGTCTGGTGCAAGAAATCCTGCCGGTACTTGACAATTTCGAACGCGCGATGGCCACGATTCCCGACAACCTTGCCATGCTGACCTGGCTTCAGGGCGTCATGCTCATTCAGCGCCATCTCGAGGCCCTGCTAGAACAGCGGGGCCTGCAACCGATCGAATCTCAAGGCCAGGCCTTCAATCCGCATTACCACGAGGCTGTCAGCGAGCGAGAACAGGAAGGCATGGCGGCGGGAACGGTGATTCAGGAGTATCAACGAGGCTACACCATGCACGGACGGGTGATTCGTCCTGCCCTGGTGGAAATCGCCAGGGAGCCGTCAGTACAGGGATCTGACGACAACGGATCGGAACCGACCGAACCGAGCAGCACCGACCCCGCAGAGGTGGAGGAAATCGCGATGACGACCGAGGCGGAGATCCCAGGCCCATGAGAATCGGGTTCGCTACAATGCACCAACGTACTGCCGTCACATCGGCCGTTCACCGACGAGCGAATTAGGGTAATCAGTGGCAACAAAACGTGATTATTACGATGTCCTGGGTGTGCCGCGCACTGCCACAGAGACCGAGATCAAACGAGCTTTCCGCAATCAAGCACGCCGGTTTCATCCTGACGTGAATAAGGCGCCCGACGCCGAAACACGATTCAAAGAGATAAATGAGGCCTACGAGGTTCTCTCCGATGGATCCAAGCGGGCCGCATACGATCGTTTCGGCCACGCCGGTCCCGGTGGAAACTTTGACGGCTTTGGCGACCTGGGTGGTTTCGCCGATATCTTTGATACGTTCTTCGGCACCGGTGGGCGACGCACCAGCCAGCGAGGTCCGCAGCGCGGCTCCGATTTGCGCTACGACATGACCATCACATTCTTGGAAGCTGCCTTCGGCGGGGAGAAGCAGATCGAACTTCCAGTGATGGAAACGTGCGGGACCTGTGAAGGTACCGGCGCGCAGCCGGGAAGCGGTTCCGAAAACTGTCCGCGTTGCCATGGCAGCGGTGAATTGCGGCGTGTGCAGCAGTCCGTCTTCGGACAGTTCGTCAACGTCGTGATGTGTGAGGCGTGTCAGGGAGAGGGCCGCGTGATCGCCAATCCCTGCAGAACTTGCAAGGGCCAGGGCCGGCTGCTCGGCTCGAAGGAACTGACCGTCAAGATCCCGCCGGGCGTTGATCGCGGCCAGCAAATCAGGCTGTCGGGGGAAGGCGAAATTGGACCCAAGGGTGGACCGCCGGGCGACCTCTATATCGTCCTGAACGTCGCAGAGCATGCATTATTTAAGCGGGACGGCTACGACGTCTATTACGAATTGCCGATCAATATCGCGCAGGCGGCGTTGGGCAGCGAGATTCACATCCCCACCCTGGACGGCGAGGTCGAGCTCACGGTTCCGGCGGGGACGCAAACCGGCCGCGATTTCCGGCTGCGAGGTAAGGGAGTTCCGCACCTCCGGTCGAGCGCGCGGGGTGACATGCACGTGATCGCGAAGGTAGTGACGCCGACCAGGCTCAACAGTCGCCAGCGCGAGCTGTTTGAGGAATTGGCGAATGAGCTCGAAGGCCAAGCCGAAAGCGACGACAAAGGGTTTTTCAATCGGGTGAAAGAAGCCTTTGGCGGATAGAGCCATCCGGTGAAATGGGTGGAACTGAGTGTCGAAGTGCACCCGGAGGCCGTGGACGCGGTGGCCGAAGTGTTCCACCTGCACGGCACGGGCGGAGTCGCGATCGATCAACCGATCGAGGTGGATCGCGAGGGCGAACTTCTCCCGACCTTCGTTGGGCACCCCGTCATCAAAGCGTATTTGCCCATGGGAAGCGATCTTGCCGCCCAGGAGCGGGAAATCGAAGAGGCCCTGTGGCACCTCCAGGCATTCGACCTGTCGCCCGTGGGCGCGTTGCAGCGACGCGAGCTGGACGAAGAGGATTGGGCCAACGGCTGGAAGGAACATTTTCATCCACTGCGGGTGGGTCGGATTGTCATCAAGCCGACCTGGCGGGAGTGGGGGCCAAAACCCGACGAATTGGTGGTTGAACTGGATCCGGGCATGGCGTTCGGCACCGGTCTTCACCCGACGACCCAACTCATGCTCTCAGCCTTGCAGGCACGTGTCCGCCCCGACATGCGCATCCTCGATCTCGGCACCGGCTCCGGCATCCTGGCGATACCCGCGGCGATGCTGGGAGCGAGGGTGACCGGCCTCGATACGAGCGAAGTGGCCGTTGAGGTCGCGCGCGCGAATGTGGCGGCAAACGGCATGACGGAGCGCGTGTCGGTCGAACGCGGCTCGATCGATGCGGTGGCCGGTCGACGATTCGACCTGGTCTTCGCCAACATCATTGCCGGTGTGCTGGTCGACCTGGCTTCGCAACTCGCCGGGGCGCTGGAACTGGGGGCGGAACTTCTGGGGTCAGGCATCATCGACGAACGGGCCGATTTGGTGCGGGACGCGTTCGTGGCGGCAGGGCTCGAGATCGCCGAACAGCAGCGCGAAGGTGACTGGTGGCTGATCGTGGCCCGCGCCCCAGCGTGACGCTGCACCGGTTTTTTCTGCCTCCCGGCACGGTGCAAGCACAGAGCGTGACCTTTCCAGGCGAGACGTCGCGCCAGATCGAGCGGGTTCTCCGGATGAAAGCAGGCGATCGGGTGGTTGTGCTCGATGGCACCGGAATCGAGTACGTCGTGGTGTTGGAGGCGGTGGGCCGTATCACTACCGGGGCCGTGGCGGAACAGCGTCGGAATGAGACGGAGCCCACCATTCAATTGACGCTCTATCAGGGCTTGCTCAAGGGGGCAAAGCTCGAACTCGTGGTGCAAAAATGCACGGAAATCGGGGTCAGCCGCATCGTGCCGGTGGTTTGTACCCGTGCCGTGCCGGCCGAGCCGAGTGCGTCTCGCCAGGCCCGATTTGAGACGATCGCGCGTGAGGCCGCGGAACAGAGCGGTCGTGGACGGGTTCCTGAAATAGCCGCGCCCATGCGCTTCTCGGAGGCAGTTGGAGAGGCGTGTGCGGCGGGTCCGGGCGTGTTCTGTTGGGAGGAGGAACATGCCGCCCGGATATTGGATCTGGCGCCTACCAACGAGTCACGGCAGGTGGGTCTGTTCGTCGGGCCGGAGGGCGGTTTCACCGTGGATGAGGCAGAGGAGGCGCGACGAGCCGGCGCACGCGTCGTGAGCCTGGGACGACGGATCTTGCGCGCTGAAACGGCCGCGATCGTGGGTAGCGCCTTGCTCCTGGCGCGTTACGGTTAGCTCTAAATGAAGGACATTCGAACGAGCGGCCCGCTGAGTGGAGAATCCATACCGATTCATGGTGGGTCGCCCGGAAGTACCGGATGCAATGGGTGCACGGATTGCTGTCATCTTCCCGAAATCTCGATTACCGACGAGGAGGTAGCGCGTGTCAGACAGCGATACAGCACATTTCCTGAGCCGCTCGGCGAGCTGCTGATACACCCGGATCCCACCCACGAGGGCTGGAACATCATGCAAGGTCCGTGCGTCTTTCGCCGGCTCGAGACACCGCTCGCGCAGGGAGGTTGTCGGATCTACGAAGACCGACCCGCTGGGTGCGATATTTTCAGCTGCAGCTTTCTATTGGAGCAACGGAGAGCAAACCGGGAACGTTCCGATCCATGTTCTTGACATACAGTCTGCCGTCTGCGAGTCGCCAACCCTCTCAGGTTGACACATTTTGAGAAACACTCATATAATCGGGCGCACACTGGAGCAATCGAAGGATCGTTATACCTTTCCTCAGCACGGGCCGGCGCAGAGGCGTGCTGAGGTTTTTGTTGAGTGGAGCGCTTCCTTCATCGTCATTCTTAATTCGGGGTCGGAGAGACTCAACTATGCCAAAACGGACGTATCAACCCAAGCGGATTCCGCGGAAACGCGAACATGGCTTCATGGCCCGCATGGCAACCAAGGCCGGACGGCGGGTGCTCAAGGCACGACGGCAAAAGGGGCGCCACCGGCTGACGGTGTAGGCGGCACAAAAGATGCTGCCGAAAGTGAACCGGCTCACGCGGCCCAAGGATTTTGCGCGAGTACGCCGATTTGGACGTTCATCGGGCAGCCAATTGTTAGTTCTTTATGCACTGCCAACCAATTCCCTCGACCGACGCATCGGCTTCTCGGTCAGCAAGCGCGTGGGAAAGGCAACGATCCGCAATCGCGTCAAGCGCCGCTTGCGTGAGGCGGTCAGAATCCAATTGGCAACGGTGCCTCCGGGTTTCGACCTGGTGTTTATTGCGCGACCACCTTCGGCTGAAGCGACCTATAAACAGCTCGATGAGACGGTTGCATACCTCTTACGGAAAAGTGGGACCAAGCGGGAACCTACACGACAGGCGATTCATGCGTAGACTGGCAGTAGGAGCGATTGGTCTCTATCAGCGCACGGTGTCCCCTCTTCTCGGGCCAGCGTGCCGCTACGAACCATCGTGTTCCGAATATACCCTCGAAGCAATAGAAAAATACGGCGTCGTTCGTGGATCGTGGCTAGGCATGCGCCGAATTGCGCGCTGTCACCCGTTCCACGTCGGCGGTTACGACCCCGTTCCGTAGGACTGGAGCCACAACGTGCAGAACATCTTCGGATTCATCATTCACCCCATGGAATTGGGGTTGGTGTGGCTTGCCACCAATGTGGGAAGCGCGGGGATCGGAATTATCCTCTTCACCATATTCGTGCGGCTTGTACTTTCGCCCTTGCAAATCGCACAGTTGCGCAATGCGAAGGCCATGCAACGGCTGCAACCGCTCATGGCCGAACTCAAGCAGAAGCACGGCAAAGACAAACAGAAAATGACCGAGGCCACGATGGCGCTCTACAAAGAGCACAACGTGAATCCGGCTATGGGATGCCTTCCTACTGTCTTGCAGTTTCCAATCCTCATTGGCCTGTTCTATGCGCTGCTCCACCTTGGACAATCGCCCAAGTGGTACCAGCAGGTGCATGTCGCACTGACCGACACCTGTAATGGCCATCCGGTCCATGGATGGGCCCAGTGGCTGCACGGTTGCTATGCGATCACGGGCGTATCCAACACAGCTCACGTGTTCGATCTCTTTCACGCTAACTTCCTGTGGCTGAGTAACGGGTTGGGAGCACATGATCCGCTCTACATCCTCCCCGTGTTGGCCGGCATCACGCAGTGGGTACAGTCACGCATGATGCTGACCCGCAGTGTGGATCCTCAACAGCAGATGATGAACAACCTGATGAACTTCATGCCGTTAATGATCGTCTTCTTCGCCCTGCGGTACGCGTCCGGCCTCTCCCTGTATTGGGTGACGTCGACCTTGATCGGGATTGCGATCCAGTACAAGATCACCGGATTGGGATTGTTGCCCGAGACGCTGCGTGGCTGGACAAATGGCCTCAGCGGATTCAGGAGCGGGGCGACCGCCGGTTCGGCCAAGCCGCCCACGCGATCCAAAAAGCTTTCGAGTGGTCAGGCCCGGAGCTTGACCAGCCAGAACGGCGACGCACCACGAAAGGAGTCCGCCCCTCGTTCCGCCACGAACGGACAAACAAATGGGGCCGGAGCAGCCGACGACGTGCCACAGGAGACAGCGGCGGTCGTACGCCCGAGAAAAAAGGCGAATCGCGCCAGAGGAGGACGAGGTGGTGGAAGACGAGGTTGAGTTTTCAGGTCGCAGCATCGAGGAAGCGATCACACAGGCAGAAACGTACTTTGGCGGATCACGGGCTGATCTGAGCATTACGGTCGTTACACAGGGCCGTGGGGGAGTATTCGGTATCGGCGCCGAACCGGCTCGCATCAGAGCTCGACCGCCCGCTACCGTCCCCGCAGTCGTGGAAAGACCACAAACCCTCATCCAGGAAGAGGTGACGTCGGATGGTGTCCACCCGGACGCGCTGCAAGCGGAAGATGAGCACGCCTCGGAGTTTGAACAAGATCTAGATGACCGCGATTCGAGTCGGTCGAAGCACGCTGTTGCCGCTTCCGTGGACCTGCCGGGAGACGCCCAGGAGGTCCTGAACGGGCTCTTGCATAGCATGGGATTCGATGCAGAAGTCACGGTACGCAGCACGGAGAACCCGGTCATACTGTCGGTCTCCGGCCAGAATCTGGGCGTACTGATAGGCCGGCGGGGCGACAACCTCGCTTCCCTGCAGTTCATGGTGAATCTCATACTGTCCAAGGGCCGCAGACAGTGGCCGCGTGTGGTCATCGATGTTGAAAACTATCGCGCGCGTCGCGAGGAGTCGCTTCGTTCGCTGGCGGATCGCATTGCGTATCGCGTGGGACGAACCGGACGTCCGTTCACGCTGGAGGCTATGCCGGCCAGCGACCGCCGGGTCATCCACTTATCGCTGCGCGAACGCGGCGATATCGAGACGTACAGCATCGGGGAGGGAGTCTCGCGCCGGGTAGTGATCGCGCCGGTTCGCGCCGATAGCAGCAACGGGGACCGAGACTAGAGGCACCTTCCCTGGAATCAGACACCATCGTGGCGGCGGTTACGCCACCCGGTGAGGGTGGCGTGGGCATTGTGCGCACCAGCGGTCCTCTCAGCACTTCGCTTCCGGAGAAGTTGTTTCCGGACCTCACACCGGCGTGGAATTCTCATCACCTGCGTCAGGGGCAATTGATCGATCCGACGACCCGGGAGCCGGTGGATCAGGCGATGGGTGTGGTCATGTTGGGCCCGCACAGCTACACCGGAGAGCACGTTTTCGAGATTCACTGTCATGGCAGTCCCCTGGTACTGGAACGCGTGGTGTCAATCTGTCTGAGGGCGGGCTGTCGAGCCGCCCGCCCTGGCGAGTTTACATTGCGGGCGTTTCTGAACGAACGCCTGGACCTCAGCCAGGCAGAAGCCGTGCTCGACGTAGTGCGGGCACGTACGAATGCCGGCCTCCAGCTCGCGGTGCGTCAATTATCGGGGTGGTTGACGGAACGAATTCAGCCGGTTCGACATGAGCTCGTGGGCACGCTGGCTCACATGGAGGCCATGGTGGATTTCGTCGAAGACGATATTCCACCGGAGACCGATGCTCATACGCGCGGGCAATTGGAAGCTGCCATGCGATTGGTCGATCTCCTGCTGGACGGAGCGGAGCAAGGGATTGTGCTCAGGGAGGGCGCAACGCTTGCCATTGTCGGCAGCCCGAACGTCGGGAAGTCGAGCATCATGAACGCTCTGCTCGGCATGGAGCGGTCGATCGTGACCCCGATCGCCGGCACCACCCGAGACACGATCGAGGAGACGCTCGAGGTGCGGGGGGTCCCCTTCAGAACCATCGACACGGCGGGAATCACGGCCACGCACGACGTGGTGGAAGGTCTCGGGGTGGAGCGGAGCAAGAAGACGTTGGACGATGCAGACGTCGTACTGCTGGTGCTCGATCTGTCACGTCCTCTGCTCGATCTGGATGAGCCGGCCGCGGCCGCAGTGGAATCGATTCGCAACCAGACCCATGAGCGAGGCCGGCGGCTGGTACTTGCGCTCAATAAGGCGGACCTCAAGGAACAACTTGACCCGACGCCACTGATCGCGCGCCTTCAGCCGGATTTCGTAGTACGCAGTAGCGCGGTGGAACTCGACGGCATTGCCGACCTGCGGAACGCGCTCGGTCAGGCTGCTTTGGGCGGAGAACGGCACGACTTCGTGGTCGGAAACGTCCGACATCAAGCGGCGCTCCGCCGGGCGCGGACGGCACTCGAGGCAGCATGTGCCGGTATCGCGGACGGAACTCCACTCGATTTGGTGTCATTCGACGTGCGCGCGGCCGCCGGCGCGTTGGGAGAGATTACCGGCGAGAGCGTGGACGACGAACTGTTGGATCGGATCTTCCGTGATTTCTGCATCGGAAAGTAAAGTGCAAAGACTGACGGTGATATTCCGCAAGGGAGAGGACGCACGCTTTCTCTCGCACCTCGATCTGACGGCGACCCTGGAGTATGCGGTCCGCCGCGCACGTCTCCCGGTATCTCTGTCGGAAGGATTCAATCCTCGCCCGCGTCTCTCGGTTGCCGCGTCGCTGGCGCTGGGTTACGTGGGCGAAGCGGAGATTCTCGAAATCACGCTGCGTGAGACAGTCGACCCCGCCTCGGTGGCGGTACGCTTGTCAGACGCTTTGCCACATGGAATCGATATCATCTCAGTGAAAGAGGGCGTTGCTGGCGCAAAAACCGCCGCGTCACGACTGCGCAGCGCCGTGTATCGGCTCGATCTGCCCGCGCCGGTCGCCGACCTGAGTGGACGCGTACAGACTCTCTTGCGCAGTTCACGTCTCGACGTCGAGGAACAGCGTGACGGGCAGGTACGCCGACGGGATCTGCGTCCCATGATCCTCGCATTCGAAGCCGTCAGTCCTCAGGCACTACGACTGGAGGCCCGGATGGACGGGGAGGGATCGATTCGACCGGAGCAGTTGTTGACCCTGATGGCGGTCGCGACTCATGGCGTTCGCATAACCCGCGAACGCATCGTGCTCACGCCCTAGGGCGCGTCAGTGACCGCAGCCGCAACTTCCTCCGCAGCAGCCGCCCGACGTCTGCATGGGCGTGATAGGATCGTCGAGTCCGCCCACCGAGGCGAAGCGAGACGGCACACGGCGCACATCCTCGCTGGAACAGCGATCGCACATAACGGCTTCTACGGCCGTCATGCTCCGGACGAGCCTATCGAAGGTAACCTCGCAGCTATTGCACACGTATTCATACAGGGGCATGTGATTCGTTCCTCCAGCGTGAGTGACCAACAACGGCGACGGTGTTCGGTCTGTACCTTCATGATATCGCTACCCCCCGTCAGCACGCCAGACAGAGCGTCGACGGAGCGACCTCACCGATTGCGGGTTTTCTTCAGCCGGAACAAACCTCAGAGAGCAGCAGTGACCGGCGGCCTGGCTGCCGGTCCATCGGTTACAGCATCGAAAAGCGAGGACGGCGACCGACCTTTCCGCTTAGCCCGCTGCTTGTGAATCTGCCAGGAGACCGGGTAGAATCGTTGGTAATTAATAACGATTTCGGATTACAGATGCATTCAATCACTGACCTGACCAAGTCCATTCGCACCCGCGGGGGCAAAGTGACGCCGCAGCGCCTGATGATTTACGAAGCGCTGGAGGCAGACGATACCCACCCGTCGGCGGAGGCCGTCTTCGAACGTATTCGCCAGAAGATGCCGACAGTTTCCTTGACCACCGTATATAAGACGCTCAACGAGCTCGTGGCGATCGGCGAACTGCGCCGCTTCGACGTCAACGGCGTGAGCCACTTCGATCCGCGCACCGACCCGCATGCCGAGGCGGTCTGTCTGCGTTGTAATGCGATTCAGGACGTTGAATTTACGGGTGCTCCCACCGCGCCGACCGTGCAGGGGTTCGAGATTGTCGGTCAGACGCAGACCTTCTACGGGTACTGCGCCTCCTGCCGATCACTTTGAAAAGGGCGGCAGCAGGCGGCCCTGACAGCGCGGAGGGAACACACGTGGCGAATCCAGTGACAGAACCAGATGTGGTAGCCGGGCAGATGACCAGCGCCCAGGGTCACACCGCCGAACAGCAGTTCGTGTTGCAGGTGGTGCAACCGGGACTGGCGGGTCTGATGGACGGGTCCGTTTCCACCCTGGCACCGCTTTTTGCCACAGCTTTTGCCACGAACAAACCGCATACCGCGTTCCTGGTGGGAATGGCGGCCGCGGTCGGCGCGGGCATCAGCATGGCTTTTTCGGAGGCGCTTTCCGACACGGGCGAACTGACGGGACGCGGCAGCCCGCTCAAGCGCGGTCTCATCACTGGAGTGATGACCTTCCTGGGCGGGGCCGGGCACACACTGCCGTTCCTCCTGGGGTCGATCCACGCCGCCCTCACCTTGGCCTATGTCATCGTGGGAATCGAGCTCATCGCCATCGCCTTCATCCGCTACAAGTTCTTCGCCATGAACTTCTTCATGAGCATGATTCAGGTGGTGGTTGGCGGTGCGCTGGTGTTTGCAGCCGGAGTCTTTATCGGGAGCGGCGGCTGAAGTCCAGCGCCGGGGGTTTAGCGTAGAGTCACATTTTCGGGGTTCGAGTGGCGGAAGTCGAGTCCGATTGGTAGTCCTGGTGTGGGTGCTCTGTTGCATCGGGTGCACCATGACCACGTCCGTCCTTGCCGCATCGAGCACTGCTCTCCTCCCACGCACCTCCGGTGAACGGGGAGATAGTTCGAGGCTCGAGGTGACACGACCGCCAAATGGGGTTTGTTTCTGCCACCCCAGTCCGCCGCCATATCTCTTTGGCCCACGCTCGTTGGTAGAACGCGCCTGGGGGCACGCACGGCTGCCTCAGCACGGACGGCACTGTATGGGTTCAGGAGGCACAATGGGCGCAGTCTGCGGCTACCGCACCGGTAACCTTCGGATTGTCGTGGACTTCGGCTCGAGGAACGAAGCCACCGGGTTCACTGTGTACCGTCTCTCAATCGGGAAGCAGCCCACGCTGTGGAGGTTTCTCGTCGCGCTCCGGCCACCGGGCGCGCATTCCATGCAGTGCGACGCGGCGATTCGGTTCGGTCAAGGTGGACCTGCCAGGGTATGTCTGTACCGCTGGGAGTATACCTACCGCGAAACGCATGTCGTGCATAGAGGAAGTGTGGTCATAGTAGCGCAGTATCTGAATGCGCGCCAGGGATCGATTGCAGGAAGAGTCGGACCGAACTAGCCGCCGACGCCCGTTTGGCATGCGGCGAGCGACAAGCCGGCGCTAGTCCTGGCCGTCTACTTCGTGCTCCAACTCGGCCTCCAGCTCGATCAGGTCGCGAAAACTCTCGTCTCGCTTCTTGCTGCGCCGCTCTTCCAGTGGGTGTCGAGGCCAGCCGTGCGGCGGGTGCAGAATACCGAAACCAGGGTCACTCGGGCCGGACGAGGGATCGTCGACCGGCGACTCGGGACTGGTGCTTGGGCGATGGTGGAAGACTCTCAGGCCGTTAAACATCGGTAAGGTCACTGTTCAAAGCTTGTTCACTGATACGGGATATCATGAGTCACTGTGAATGTCAACCGTTCTGGGCCGCTGCCAGGCGAAACGACCAGAAAGGGTTAACCGCCGCGCGCCGTGCTGTGCCGCGAACGGACCAGGGCGCGCCGCCTGGCCTTTTCATGGCTCCCACAGACGTGCATGGAGCACCATCGCCTGCTCCCGTTCTTGCTTGTGTCGAGAAAGAGCCAACCACATCCGCCATTTCGGCCGCAGTCTTTCACTCTATGAATGTCGTCCGAGGTCAGAAGCTCGAGGGCGGAACGACCGATGTGCCACAGCATGCGGTCCAAGCTATCGTCGGATTCTTGCCAACTCCACAAGAATCCGACCACATTCGGAACGATCCGCGCGTGCGGTAGCGCTTGAGCAAGGACCACGTTCAGCGTATCCAGATCATCGGCAGACGGTGTTCGATCGCCCGCTACGGCAGCGAATATCAGGTAGAGCGCATCGCGCGCCGTCATGGCCCAGGCAAAGGTGGCCGACGCTGCTCCCGGTCGCCGCGCAGCCTCAGACAGTAGCCTCCGAGCCAGAGCTGAATCGATGATCTGGGCGTACTCGCTCCACCCCACGAGGTCGTGATACGAGCTGAGGTAGTCGACCGCGTCTGCAGACGATCGCGGTTCCACGGTATTCACAAAGTCGAGGCAGACGTTACCACCCAGACGCGCCGGCATGGCGGGATGTCTCGCGCCTTCTTCCATACCTCTCTCTCCCTTTACGACAAAGTCGCGGCTAGGATCGTGTCTCCGCTTCCAGTATAGGCGATTTTGCCGGAATCACCTCTCCTCTTTATGCCGCTTGTGACCATTGTGGCCTCCGGTAAAAGGCATTTTGCCAGTTGCACACACGCGCACTTAATGGTACTGTCGAATGAACGGCAACTCGGCAATGAGACACGCCTCGGACTCGTGGAGGACCGCAGTGGGTTGCTTCTGGGCCTACTTCTTATTTTCCAGGATCGCGCAGACCATCCTCGGCGTAGGCGTGCTCGTTCTGCTGGTACACGGCTTGAAGGGGATCGCCATCCTCTTCGTGTGCCTGCTGGTGGCCGGCTACCTCACAGAGTGGCGCATTCAACGCCGTGACCCCGCGCCACATCTTGCCGGCGCCGTGGAATCGTTTACGGCCAGTGAACACGTCTCTCGGATCTCCGCCTATATTCCATGGAGGCGCGAAGTGAAGGCGTTTTCGATGGCCCCGCCTGCTGCCCGCCTGATCGGAGGCGAGTTGGCCGGACTTGCCCTCGGCATCGCCATGCTGCTGCTCGCGGTCTGCACCATCGCCTGGCTACGGGGCTTCGTCGGGTAGCCAGGGAGGGGAGAGGCGTCAACGTTTTACCACGCGCCGCGTTGCACTGCGCGGCGCACATGTTGCTGACAAAGTGTGGGAAGCCCTGCTCCCCTTGCCGATCGCTAGTCCGGTTTCACTGAGCAGGTCTGCCCCTCCCCCACGCCTTGACGCGATCGAGCCCCATTGGACGGGAGCGGACCGGTATCTCAATAGTCCTAACGGACGCGAACGTCAGGGTGTAACAGCCGGACATGCCCGCAGGATGCACTGACCTGGAGCAGAGACGCGCTACACAACTCCTGGAGGGAGGGATGCTGCGCAGCGCGGCACTATCTGGCGCCATGGTGAGGGTCGCTGTCTCTACGCTGCCTTCACCTCCGGAACATTCGCAGTCACGCGAGATGGTTCGACGCGCAGGATGCGAGCAGGCAGGTGGGGCATCCACCAATTCCAGCGGCCGAAGAGCGAGACCAGAGCCGGCACCAGTAGCATGCGTACCACCGTGGCGTCCAGCAGGATGCCCGCGGCAAGGGTCGTCCCGGCAACCTTGGAGTCCGTCTGCGGGCCGGCCGGCAGCGCGATGAAGGCAAAGAAGAGGAACAGGGCGCCGCTGGTCACGATCCGGCCGGTTTGGCCGATCCCCTGGATCACGGCGGCGTTGGTCGAGCGGGTGAGGTCGTACTCCTCGCGCATGCGGGAGAGAATGAAGACCTCGTAGTCCATCGACAGGCCGAAGAGGAAGGCGAAGGCGATGAGGGGCAGGAAGAAAGTAATGGCGCCGGTGGGCTTGATCCCCCAGATAGCCTGAGAACCGTAGCCGTCCTGCCAGATGAGCACCGTCAACCCGTAGGCCGCGCCCACCGAGAGCATGTTCAACAGCACCGCCTTGAGCGGGAGCAGGAGCGAGCGGAAAGCGCGGGCCAGGAGAACGAAGGTGATCAGCGCGATGAGGGTCAGCATCAAGGGAAAGTTGCCATACACGGCGTCGATGGAGTCGAAGAGATAGGCTGAAGGTCCGCCGACCCGGGCATCGCCCGACCCGCTGTGCGTCACCTGCCGCACTCGATTGAGGATCTGGTGACCTGCCGACGAATTGGCGTCGACTGCCGGCAGCACGTCGACGATCGCCGTGCCCGCTTTCTGCCAGGCGGAGCCGGCCGGGGCGACCACACCCCGGACACCGGCGACACCCTCCAGGCGGGTGGCCAGACCGGCGCTGTCTGCCTGAGCGATGACGATCTCGAAAGGAGTCAAGGCGCCGGGGCCAATGCCGCTTCGTTCCAGGGCAACCAGGCCGGTGTGGGCGTCACCCGTCTTGGCGAGGGCATCCGCTCGCGTCTGACCCAACACGATGGTGGTCGCCGTGGCGGCCAGGGCACCCAGGATGACGACGCCTGCCAGGGCGGCCATCCAGCGGCGGCGCACGACCAGGCATGCCCACGCGGTCCACCAGCGGGCGGTTCCCGATCCGCTCACGCGTGGCCAGTCGACGCGGGGGCCGACGGTGGCCAGGAGCACGGGCAAGAGCGTGATCGCCACCGACACCGTCACCAGCGGAATCAGCGCGCCGCCGAAGCCCATGCTTCGCAGGAAGGGTACCGGCAGCGTGACGAGCGCCAGGAGCCCGATGGCCACCGTGGTGCCGCTGAAGATCACCGACCGTCCGGCCGTCTCCATTGCCCTGATCACCGCCGCCTCATTGGGCACGCCGGCTGTGCGCTCCTCCCGCCAGCGCAGGACGACGAGCAGCGAGTAGTCGATCGCCACCCCAAGTCCGATGAGCGCCACCAGGAACTGCACGAACACCGAGACCTCGGTGATCGCGGTGAGCCCCCAGAGCAAGAGGAAGGTGATCGGGATGGCGACGATCGCCATCAGAAGCGGCACCAGCGCCATGAAGGAGCGGAACACGAAGATCAGCACCAGCAGCGCCAGCACCCCGCCGATCAACGCCAGAGCCAGGACATTGGGGCCGCCGTCGCCGCTGCCCCCACCGGTGGCGAGAGCATCCAGTCCGGTCAGATGCACCGGCGCCCCCGCCACGGTCGCGCCCTTCAGCGTCGCGTTCACCTGATGAAGCGCGACGGTGGGAGCGTTCAACCCCGGCGATTCGACCGGATAGACCAGACCGAAGGTGGTGCGTGCATCCCACGACACGAATGCCGGGTTGAGGGTCGAGGCGTAGGAGACGACGCGGGATCCCGGCATCCGCGCCGCGATGCGGTCAAACACCGCCGAAAGCTGCGCCCGCACGCCCGGGGAGTGCACCGTGGTTCCGGCCGGCAGCGTGACCACCGGAACAAAAGGTGGGTTGGTGGAATCGGTGCCGTAGGTGCGGAGGATGGCGAGGTTCGCCTGGTAGCTCTCTTTCCCTGGCAGGGAGACGCTTGGCGAGAGCGCGTTGATCGCCGAGGAGGAGAACGCTGCGCCGGCCACGGCCAGGATGAGCCAGAAGCCGACGACTATGCGTTTGTGTGACAGGGTCCAGAGCGTCATTGCGGTCATGGTTGTCTCCTCATTCACTCAGCGGGCGGCTCCGGTCGGGGACCGGTGTGAGCGCGCTTTTCTCGCGGCGAAGAACACGATGAGCAGAATCAGCAGAAAGATTGGGAAGTGGTGGATTGCAGCCGGTACTACAAAGAGGAGGAAGGCGAGCGCCAGCACAATCGGCACCCAGGGCGGGCGCCGCCCCCATTTTCCTGGGGGCCCGCCCGGCCGGCGTAGCGTGCCGGTTCCGCGTGGTACCAGGTCGTACTCGGCGCTCAGCCGATCGAAGAAGACATCGGCCAGATGCTTCCTACCCTCTTTCGGCAGCTCTGGCGCCGCTTCGATCACGGCCAGCAGCTGCTCGCGCAGCTCATCTCTGTCGGCAGTCATTCCAGTCCTCCTACCGCTTTGTTCACTCCGTTTCCGTTCCGGAGGCTTGCCACCATTCAATCGCGGCGGTGTCACCGGCTAGTGCGGCAAGCGGTCACGAAACGGTCAACAACCGGCCACGCGACGGGCACAACGTTCCAAAGGGTCTATCTGGGCCACGTTTCGAGTGGGACAATGATGGCGATGGCGAGCGACTGGAGCGATACATGGTGACCGACAGAAGGCAGGTGCTGGTCGTCGACGACGATCCGGCAATCGTGGAGTTGATGAGGGATTTCCTGGAGGCAGACGGCTTCCAGGTGCAGGGAGTCCTCAACGCGTCGGCCGCCCGATCGACGTTCGAACGCGTCCCGATCGACTGCGTGCTGCTGGATGTCATGTTGCCGGGAGAGGGCGGTTTCGAGCTGATCCGCTGGATCCGCCGGACCAGCGACGTCCCGGTGCTGTTCCTGAGTGCGCGCGGCGAGGATGCCGACAAGCTTCGCGGCCTCGGACTGGGCGGTGACGACTACATCGTGAAGTCTGCAACACCGGCCGAGGTGGTGGCGCGGGTCAAGGCGGTGTTGCGGCGCTCCGGCGGAGCCGCCGGGCGGCCGGCCACGACCGTGAGCTTCGGGCGTCTGGTGCTCGACATCCGGGCGCGTGAGGTGTACGTCGACGGCGCCCTGGTTCCGTTTACGCCGCGGGAGTACGAGCTCCTCTCCCTGCTGGTGGAGAACCCGCGCCAGGTGTTCACCTACGATCAGCTGCTCGAGCGCTTCTGGAGAGACGTCGGCGACCGGCACACCGTGACCGTCCACGTCGGCCGCATTCGGGACAAGATCGAAGAGGATCCGGCGAACCCGAAGTTGCTTCGCAACGTCTGGGGCGTGGGCTACAGGTTCGAAGGAACGAAACGATGAGACGCCCCTTCCGCCGTCGGTCCCACCCTCGAACGCTGCCGATCCGGCGCTGGCTTGCGCTGGCGCTGGTCGCCACCGTCGTCGCCCCGTTTGTCGTCACCGCGATCGTGGGATTGTCGCAGTTTTTTCCGACGCTGCACGCTCAGGATCAAGCGCCGCAGATCGTTCGGGCGGGCGCGGCGCGCTGGTCCGACCCCGCCTGGCAAGCGGCCACACGCGCCAGACTCGTGCCGTATGCCGTCGACTTCGTCCTGGTCGAGCGCGGTCACACAGTATTTCGCACTTCCCGCGATCCGCTGGCCGGTACGAGCGCCTCCAATACGCGCTCCGTTCAGGAAGTGGTGGTGGGTGGAGCGCAGCGGCAGATAGCATACATTTACACCGGCGGCGGGCCGAACGGTTCTATCTGGTTCATTCCACTCGTTCTCTTCGGAACCCTCATCCTGACCCTCGCTGCCATCGCCTGGTTTTTGCGCCTGACCTTGATCGGTCCCCTGGCAGCGGCGAGCGATGCCACCCGCCGGATAGCCGCCGGAGAGCTCACCATTGAGCTGCCCACCTCCCGCGTCCGCGAGGTAGCCCAGCTCAACGCCGCCTTCCTGGAGATGAGCGCTGAGCTGCGAACATCACTGGAGCGTCAGGCGGCAATCGAAGAGGAACGGCGTCTGTTTGTCAGCGCTATCGCGCACGACCTGCGCACGCCGCTCTTCTCTCTGCGCGGCTACCTGGAAGGGTTGGAGCAGGGCGTGGCCACCACGCCACAGAAGGTGGCGCACTACATTCAGGTCTGCCGGGAGAAGGCCGACGCGCTCGAACGTCTGATCGCCGACCTCTTCGCCTACGCGAAGGTCGAGTACCTGGAGGGAACCATGCAGCGCGCGCCGCTGGACCTCGGCATCCTCCTCTGCAAGGTGGTCGACGGACGGCAGCGGGAGGCCGAAACCAATGGCGTGACACTGGAGATCGACGGGCCGCCAGGCGCGTGCCCGGTGGAAGGTGACGAGCATCTCCTGGGTCGGGCAGTGGAAAACCTGCTGGACAACGCTCTGCGCTACACCCCGCCAGGCGGTAGGATCGAGGTGCGCTGGGACCACCACGGAGACCTCGCCGAATTCGCCGTCGCCGATACCGGTCCGGGCGTCGCGCCGCATGACCTCCCGCACCTATTCGAGCCAATGTACCGCGCCGATCCGTCACGCAGTCGCGACACTGGCGGAACGGGACTGGGACTGGCGATTGCCCGGCGCATTATCCGCGCGCACGACGGCGACCTGCTGACGGCCAATCAACCCACCGGCGGCGCCGTGTTCACCGGCTCGGTGCCGCTTCTCCCGAAAGCCTGAGTCGGGGACGAGCCCGCCGCCGACACTCAGCGCGCTGAAATGGGCTACCTCGAGCAGCGCGAGCCAGATCACGAGCACACTACTCCCGCGTGATCAGTTGGTACACTGGCAGTGATGATGTCTGGGGCACCCAAAGAAAAGAAAGACTCGATGCTGCGCCGTCTGACGTCTCCCCTCCGAGATGTGCTTGGTGGCCGACGGTCCGTGGATGTGGACGGAGCGCATGTTTTGCCCAATGCGCCGCCTCCTTCCCTGCTTCCTCGACCAGGAGCTGTTCGGTCGCTCAGTGACGGGGAACGAGTTGAGGCCCTGCAGCGCGATCTCGACATGCGTTTCGTGGATCCGACCGTGCTGCGCGAGGCACTCACGCATCGCTCGTACTTGAATGAGATCAACCAGGCGTGGCCCTCCAACGAGCGGCTCGAGTTCCTGGGTGACGCAGTCCTTGGCCTCATCACGACTGACTACCTCTTCCGCCGCTTTCCGGAATTGGGAGAGGGCGAACTTACCAATCTGCGATCCGCGCTCGTACGCACCGAGACTCTCGCAAGATTTGCACAGGACATCGAGCTGGGCCGTTACCTCTTCCTTGGACGGGGAGAAGAGATGAGCCAGGGTCGCCGCCGGCCGGCCGGCCTGGCCTGCGCGTTTGAAGCGCTTCTCGGGTCGATTTACATCGATGCGGGATACGAGACTGTTAGACAGTTCGCCATGCGCTTCGTCGAGCCGGAGTTAGCCACGGTGGTGGAGGGTCGATTGCATCGAAATGCAAAATCCGTCTTACAGGAGTTGGTGCAGGCGCAGATGCAGCAGACCCCGAGTTACCATCTGGTAGAGGAGTCCGGGCCCGACCATGCGAAAGCATTCACCATCGAGGTGCGAATCGGCGATGAAGTTCTGGGCCGCGGACATGATCGCAGCAAGCGCGGGGCCGAGCAATCGGCGGCGGAGATAGCGCTCCGACACCTGACGCAGCCCAAGGGTCAGGAGCTGGAAGCACCGGTTTGACGCCGGCCGACCACTTAGACCTGTCGCTGGACCGTGCGGCACAGCGCATTCAGGCGGGATACGATCGAGCCACGTCTCACGGCGCGGGTGCCAGTCGTCCCTGTCACACGAGCGGAAGGCATACCGGCAGCGTTCGCGGCAACACGTCGATCCAGATTGGCGTCGTTCCCGCCAGCTCACCGTCGAGTTCGATCGCGAGAGGGTCGTCCGCCTCGACCATGATCGTGTGCGCTTGCGTGTGGCGAATAGCCCGATGGCCCATATGTGAGCCGCGATAGACGGCGGGGAGGAGCCGAAACAGCATCTCGAGTCTTCCGGCTCCCCGCAAGGTGACGACGTCGAGCAAGCCGTCTTGCATGGAAGCCGGTGGTGCGATCCTCATGCCTCCCCCTGCGTACGTCCCATTCGCCACGACAATGAGGTTCATGGTTTCACGGTCGGCGGGACCGCCATCGTACGACACGCGAATCGTGCTGGGCCTGTGACGGGACAGTGCCACGGCCGAGCCACCGGCGTAGACCAGCTTGCCCAGCCTGTTCTTCAGTCGGTTGGAAGTCTCCACCACTTCCGTCACCAAACCGGCACCGACATGCATCAGCGCGTAGCGCTCGGCCGGCCCTGACGCTTCCAACGAATACCGGATACGAAGCACATCGACATACGTGGTGGTCTCGTCGAGCAGGTCCGCCTCGCGCAGCTGGAATAGCCGCCCGACGTCATTCCCTGTTCCCGCGGATATAAAGGCAACCCGCGCAGCGGGTTGCAGCAGGCGCCCGCGCTCGAAGAAGCCGTTCACGACTTCGTGTGCGGTTCCGTCTCCGCCGATCGAAACCACGGTGTGCACACCATCCCGGAGTGCCTTCGCCGTCAATACGGTGGCATCGCCCGGGCCATCGGTAAAGCTCGCGGTATACGGCAGGTTCTTCGCAGCGAGCTTTGATTCTGCGCGGCGCCAGGCCTCCACTCCGCCACCCCGCCCGGCGACTGGGTTTACGATGAACGCGATCTCGTCGGTAAACGCCATGATGTTGTGTCGGTCCCCGTCTCAAATAGCACCAGTATGCAGCGGCGTGACACGGCGATCAAAATACACAGGAGCTACGTGCAATCAGGTGGGAGCGGTGAACCCTGGGAATTCCAGTAAAGTTAAGCTAGCGTCCAGAACAGCGAGCACCGGAACCTGCCGGCAACGGAAAGCAGTATCCGCGTCCACATTCGAGATGTGTCAGCGGACAGATCCACCGGCCCACCCGGAACGGTGTACCAGAAGATTGAGGCAGCCCTGCAGAGGACGACGGATCCACTGGAGCAGTCGGGCAGCGTGACGAACCGAGAATCCCGAGGAGCCACGCGCAACGGCGAAGCATCCGAGCTCCGCACGTTCCTCATTGCCGACGTGCAGGGTTACACCCGGTTCACCGAAGAGCATGGAGCCGAAGCAGCCGCACGGCTCGCGACCCGCCTGGCGGACATGGCTGATGAGGTCGCTCTGCGCTATCAGGGACGGGTGATCGAACTGCGTGGCGACGAAGTGCTTGCGGTCTTCTCCTCCGCGCGCGACGCGCTCCACGCGGCGGTAGAACTTCAGAACCGGGTGGCCGACGCGCCACGAGACGAACTGGCCTTTGAGTTGCGCGTCGGAATCGATGCGGGAGACGCCGTTCCCGTGAGAGGAGGGTATCGTAGCGGGGCGCTCAACAGAGCAGCCCGGTTGCAAAGCGTCGCCCGACCGGGAGAGGTTCTGGCCTCCGACGTGGTGGTCGGACTGGCCGGCACGACAGCGGGGCTGACGTACCTGGACCGCGGCGAGGTTCGACTCAAGGGACTGGCCAGGCCGGTGAAGGTCTTTCAGGCGGTGGCGGAGGATCGGGTTCCGGACGAGGTACCCAGGTTCTCCGTGGCGAAACCGCCACCAACCAACTTACCCGTCCAGCCCACGCGTTTTGTCGGGCGCGAGCGAGAGGTCGATCAAGTCACTGCACTCGTGCAACGTGGCGACGTGCGGCTCCTGACGCTGACCGGACCTGGAGGCATCGGCAAGACCCGGCTCGCACTTCGTGCCTCCGAGACGGCGGCACCCAGGTTTGACGACGGTGTCTTCTGCGTCACGCTGGCCCCAGTCCGCGAGGGAGATTCATTTTTTCAGGCCATCGCCCAGGCGCTCGATGTGTCCGAAATCGGCGGGCAGTCGGGGTTAACGTCCGTACAGAATTTCTTGCGGGGGAAACGTCTGCTGCTGCTGCTGGACAATCTGGAGCAGATTGCGGATGCCGCGGGGCCGGTAGCAGAACTGATTTTAGACTTCCCACGGTTGACGGTATTGGCTACCAGCAGATCCGCACTCCATGTGTATGGTGAGCACGAATATCTGGTTCCTCCCATGAGCGTGCCCGAGCCCGACGCTCCAGCTCGACCGGATGATTTGATTCAGCACGAGTCAGTCCGCCTTTTTCTCGATCGTGTGTCGATGATGCAGCCAGGATTCGCGGTAACGGAGGAGAATGCGACGTCGATTGCGGAGATCTGTTACCGGCTCGACGGCCTCCCACTGGCGATCGAGCTCGCGGCGGCGCGGATCAAGGTCTTCCCTCCGCGCATATTGCTCGCCCGGCTCGACCATCGGTTACAAGTGCTGACGCGTGGCTCAAGCAACCTCCCAACTCGCCAGCACTCCCTGCGAGATGCGATCGCCTGGAGCTACGATCTCCTGACCGAGCCCGAGAAAGCGCTCTTCCGACGTCTCAGCGTCTTCACCGGCGGCTGCACGCTGGAGTCGGCGGAAGCCGTGTGCAACGCAAGCGGGGACCTCGCAATCGATGTCATGGATGGGTTGGCGTCGCTCGTCGACAAGAGTCTATTGCGGCAGCATGAGGGGCCCGGTCCGGCGGGTTACCCGGACTCGCGTTTCACGATGCTCGAGACGATCCGGGAGTTCGCGGCGGAGCAGGTACGAGCCGGTGAGGAGCTCGACAATCTGCACCGATACCATGCCGAGTACTTTCTCTCGCTGGCTGAGCGCAGCTATCCGAAACTCATGAGCGCGGAGCGCGATCCATGGCGCGAGATGTGGAACGTCGAATGGGATAATTTGCGCTCGATGCTCAGTTGGTCGGTCGAAGCCAGTCGACCGGACGCCGGCCTGCCGATGGCAGGTTTCCTCTGGGTATGGTGCTGGCTGGACGGCCCGCTGGAAGTACGAGGTTTGGTGGAGAGGCTGCTGGCGATGCCGGAGGCACAGGAGCCCACCTGTGAGCGCGGTTGGGGACTCGGGGCTGCAGCATCGCTCGCCTGGCATACCGGCGACCTGGAGAAGGTACCCGTCCTGGGTGCCATGGCGCTCGAGATAGCTCGCTCCTGTGACGACGAGAGGCTCCTGCCCGGAGCTCTCTTGCTGGCAGTCAGGCCCGATGCATCCGCCCGACGCCTACTCGAAGAGTCCCGCGCTCGATATCGCGCGGAAGGGAATGTGTTTGGGCACGGGTTCGCGGCGGTCGCCGGCGTCAGGTCTTTGCTGGCCGTGGGGGAGCAATCCATCCTTCAGGATTGGCTGAGGGAGGCGCTGGCAGACTTCCGGCGGACCAGAGACGTCTTCGGACAGGGTCTGGTACTGCGGGCGATGGGGATGCTCGCAATCTATGCGAGCCACCTGCCCGAGGGACGTGACTATCTGCTGGAGGCCCTCGAGTGTTTTCGATCGATGCATGAGAAGCGTTACGTGCCGCTCGTTCTCTTGAATCTGGGGGGAGTTTCCCGGCTACTCGGCGAACCGGTTCGAGCAGAGGTCGAGTTCCGAGAAGCTCTAACCTTCGTGCATACGTTCACGAGCCGGGGCAACCTCGCCTCCTGCCTCGAGGGCCTGGCCGGCGCCGCGTTCGATCAGGGCCGCAAGAAACGAGCGGTGCAGCTCCTGGCCGCCGCCCAACGGCTGCGCGAGTCCGGTCATTCTGTACCCTTTCCGATGGCCGAGATCCTCAATTCCGGACTGGACCGGGTCATCCTGGCTCTGACGGAATCTGAGGCCATCGAACCGAGCGGCGGCCACCGAGGCGACATGACGGAGGAGGAGGCGATTGCCGCCGCTCTCGAAATGCGAGCAATAGACATTCCCAGGTCACGTGGGTAAGACGATGTCGGTGTGAAGGGGTGAATGGTGGGGGCCTTCTCCGCAGCTCTGCGCATCGCTCGGCCACACGTCGGACTGCTGGCGGCCACGTATACGGTACTCGGCGCGTATCTCACCGGCAATGCCTGGTTCCGTCAACCGAGTGCGATAATCAGAGCCGCTCTGGTCATCGCTCTCATCGTTGCGTTCGGCTTTATCATCAATGACTACCACGACTCCGACGAAGACCGGCTGAGTAAATCGTACCGTCCGATTCCGTCGGGTCGTCTATCCAGTGTCACCGCGTTCAAGCTTGCTTGCATGTGTGCGGCACTCGCCGTGCTGGTCGGCGCGAGCCTGGGCCTGCTAGCGGCCATCACAGCGATCGTCCTGGTTGGCTGCAGCGCGCTGTACTCTTACGTGTTGAAGGCGACCTTGCTGTTGGGAATATTGATGGTTGCCGTTCTGAATGCGTCGACCGTTCTCTATGGATGTATAGCAGTCGACGCTTTTTCGCCTGCCGCGTCGATGCTCGCGGTGCTCGCGCTACTCAATGCCGGCACGCAGGAAACTCTTTACAACCTGGAAGACCGAGCCGAGGACGCGAAGTCCAACGTGAGAACGACCGCGGTCCGACTCGGGCCGGAAGCCACGCTTACCCTCTTTACCGCTTTTGGTTTGGGGTGTGCAGTCGCTACCCTTGTGCCCTGGACGGCACATCTCGGCTCCGGCTTCTACATTTGGGCTGCGCTGCCATGCTCATCGCTCCCGCTCCTGGGGATCGTGGCGTTCGTGCGCCGACGACCAACTCAGGGCAACCTCCGCCTGGCGCACAGTATTCTCAAGCTCGTGCGGCTGTCCAGTGTCGTACCGGTGCTCCTGTTGCGGTAAATTAACTCATTCCTCCACCAGGTGCATCCCTGTGGTCGGAGAGCTGGGCGCACAGCTGCTCCAGCCTTCCCGCGTACATCGCCAGGCCTTCCCACGTTTGCAACATTGCACCGTATGCCGAGCTCAATCCGACGGCCGTTAGGAGCATGGACGGAGAGGCGTGATCGGCGTAAAAGTGCCTGGCAGCACGTGCCTTGACAAGCATGGTACGCGCCCGGTGTGAACTCCGGATCTGGAGGTCGTAGTTTCTGAACGAGTAGTCTCCGGTTGCAAGTGCACGACGCGCGGCTTCAGCTGCCATCATCCCGGTCTCCAATGCAGAGGAAATCCCCTCGCCCAACAGTGGCTCCACTCCAATCGCATCGCCGGCGAGGACGATGCGTGGCGCACTGCATGGCGCGGAGGGATCGTAGCGGTGCTCGGGATGCCCCTTGATCTGACTCACATCCGCCACTATTCCCCGCTGGAGCAATGAGTCCGCCAGATACGATTTCAGATTCAGTCGCGACGAACGTCCGCTCAGGTGCGAGTGAAAGACGCCGCGGTTGACGAGCGGGCGTGCCTCCGATCCAGTGGGAAAATCCCAACAGTATCCCTGCACACCCGCCGTGGTGCAGGTAAAGTCGAAAACTGCCGTGTGTCGAGCTCTGTGACTCATCTCGGATGCGGCAGGATTGGTGAAGGTCTCAAGGCCGACCATGGAAACCGGTGGACGCGCCCGCACCACAGTTCGGCGCACGATTCCGTTGGCGCCGTCCGCACCGATGACGACCCTCGCACGATACGTCTGGAGCGGCGTGTGGACCAAAACTGCGTCGTCGACCCGTTCCAGCCGAGTGGCGGTCACATCCTCCCGCACGCTTACCCCGAGCCACTGTGCGTGCTGAAGCAGCGCGTGATCGAAGTCGGCGCGGCGCACGATCCGGAACATGTTTGTTCGTTTGAGCGTCATGGAGCGCCCGGGGAAGAGAAATACGGCCGCGTGGATAGAGGTCGAGTGAACGTCGCACGAGACTTCCATGTGCTGCAACAGACGATCGGCCCGCCTCACCACGCCGCCGCCGCACAGCTTGACGCGAGGAAAGCGTGCCTTATCGAGCAATAGGA